>FONU01000031.1 GCA_900112995.1 [Lactobacillus] rogosae
AAACTAACTAGCTTAATAATAGTTTCCTTATACTGTGTTTAAGGATTCATTCAATTGCTTGAATGATGTTCACAAAAGATGTATACTTAATTCTATCGAATTCTGTACTCATCTCGAAATTCTAAAAAAGAATTTTCAAGGTTGTCTTTCTGTTCAGTTATCAAAGTTCATTGCTTTCAAACTCAGTATTTATCTATGTTCGAGAAGCTTTTGTGTCGCTCATCTCTCGTGGCGACTTGATTATAATAGCACCTACCAGGTATTATGTCAACAACTTTTTTCATTTTTTTTGAATTTTTTTCAATTTTTTTGAAAACCCCCTAAAATACGGCATTTCTAAGCATTATAATTACAGATTTTGACAGCTATTGGACGATATTCATTTATAAAATGCTTTTAATCAAGTCATTTTTTCTTAATATTTCCTTACTACAATACCAACCATAGTACAAAATCCATTTAGTTATAGGTATAAAAATACCGGTTTCCAGTTGTTAGTTTTAACCTCTAACTCCGAAAACCAGTATATCAATAATATCTGTTAATAAAACAACACCAATGTGATATTAGAAGCTGTGGCCTCCGCCACCTCCGCCTCCACCACCTGACGAACCACCGGAAGACGAGCCCCCTGATGAGCCTCCTGAAGAGCTGCTGCCTGAGTCTGTCTGTACTGGTGAATATGTCCTGGTCTGATAACGGTATGTAACCTGACAATTATTAATAGCCTTTCCAGCAAATATACCTTTCATTATATCTTTTCTTGATGGTGCCTTCTTCCTTAAATATAGTCTTACAATTCCATAATTAATAATTAATGCCGCTACAACAGCAAGAAGTGCATTGCTTATATACTTCATTGGTTGTGATATTCTTCTGCCTTTAAGAAGTGCAAGTTCCTGCTCATACACCTTATATGCACACATATAATAGTCTTTTGATGAAGCATATCTGTATACATTATCAGTTATTGTATCTGCGTATGAGCTTGTAACTGTACTGTATATCTTACCATTGCTATGTATCCAGATATTACGGTTATACATATCAATTATAAATATCGTCCCACTATCAGTGCCATATTTTTCCCTGTACAGGCTTCTTACATAACTTTCAGTAGTGGTGCTGTTGGTATCTATAGTCTTTAACATTACATTACCATACACTGTTATCTGTTTCATAATGTCTAACAATGAAGAATAATTACTCTCATCTATAATGTCTGCGTCATCTTCTATAACAGCCTCATATCCTGTATCAACATTATTATATTGATACTTCTCTTCATCAGCTTTTACCTGTAGTAAAGAAGAAGCCGCAAATACTAATAGCAATAGAACAACTGCTGTTAACGCCATAACTGCGTGAATACATCTATGTATGTCTTTAACAGTATATTTTCTATCTACAGCACATATAATACTTCTATTATGCATTATCATCACCTCCACTATAATTATCAAACTGTGGAAGCTTTCTAGTTGCAAGAACATTGTAATATCTGATTAAATCCATAATAGTATACATTATTGCAATTAATTCAGCTATAACAGCACCATAGTAATATAGATCCGATACAGGATTAATCCACAGCACTACCGAGGCTATTGCCATCGCCGCAAGTGAACCTATATTACCTGATATCTTCTTATTAGTTATCATTTTAAATGTCTTATGATTAACAAGAGTAAGCACTATACCTGTTATAAGACATATAACACTTATAGAAAATCCCGCCCCAATATCTCCAGAACCATAGAATATAGACATCATCTGAAGATAGACATACAACATAGGAAATACACAACACACCAATGAAATCATCATAGTTACCACTGCCATATTAGTTCTTGTCGTTCTTCTTTTATTCTTACGTCCATATGACCTTGCTTCACGCCTGCCTTTGTCTATAGCATCAGCTATATCGCCTGCAAGCTGTTCTTCACTTTTACGCCTTGCCCCTGGTGATTCATTGACATTAATAGCTGAACCTGCATACATTCTGCCCTTGTCATCTAACTGCCGGTCTTTCTTGTATATTTTCTTTAATTCTAATACATAAAGAATTATTGTAAATAATGCTATAATCGATGCAATCCCCAATGTAGTCTTAGGTCTTAATGTAAATGAACTGTTAAGCATTAAAAATATAGGTATTGCAAGAATAACCGAACCTATAAAATACCTCATAAGTGATACTGGCAGATCTGCCGCTGCCTTCCCTGTCTGTCCATTAACTGTCGCATATGCAACTCTGTCTTTATTACGGTATGATAAGAACCACACCGGAAACATTGTTCTATCCTGTGCTACTACCTTTGTCGAAAGTCTTCCCTCAATATCCCCCTGATAATTATCAAGTTGTACTGACCCAAGATGTGCTGACCTTTTGACATAGGAATATGTCTCGTCAACAGCTACATTTTTCGCATCAGCCCTGTATACATCTGGTGCAACATCTGCTGTATCTGCATAGAATACACTAAGCATTGATGGAGTAAATGGATTCATATTCTTAACGTCATATGGTGCTATCGCCTCACTTATACTGTCATCAAATGACGATGAAGCATCATATGACAGACCCTTATACTGGCAATCCAAATCGCCAGTTATATCATAATAGTCTGTATAAATGTAATCTCCCCGTCTATGGCTTTTAGAACCGCTTAGGCACATTGGTCCTTTCTGGGTTATATAATACGTCCAATAAGGCATATATATACCTCTGAAACCATCTATAAACTTCTCATCTTTTAATTCCTTAGGGGCAAACCACGCGTGACGTACCATTTTCTTATAAGCCTGCTTACAGTCCTCCTTAGTCTTGGAAAATGGTATTATATATCCTGGTCTTTGCTGTTTTGATACTCTGCTTGTCAGAATTGTTGATGCTCCACAAAAGCTGCAAAAATTAGCTGCAGTATTATCAGTACTTAATATCTCTCCACCACAGTTAGGACATTTGAATACAGTAACGTCATATTCCTGACTTTCCTCCGCATCCTGTTCCTTACTGATTGCATATGGGTCATACTTCGTACCGCAATGGTCACACATCAACTGCTGTGATGGTATGTCAAAGACTAATCTTCCACCACAGCCCGGACACTGATACATATATTAATCCTCCCTCATATAATAATATGTAATTACAAAATCCGATTACCTGAATACAGCTACATCAGTGCATTCTTAGCCTTATCTGTAATCTCTCTCTGATATGCAATTTCGTTCTCGATATTTCTTGCAACCTCATTAGCAGTGTATGCCGCATCTACAACTTTATTAAGCACATTACCAATCTCATCTGCCTTTTCTTTCTGCTGGTTAGAATTCTCATATATGTTCTTCATAGAGCCAACTGTCTTATCAACTGACTGCTGTACCATATTGATTGTATCTGTAATCTCCTTTGATGACTTGGCCGACTGTGCAGCAAGATTCCTTACCTCACTTGCAACAACTGCAAAGCCTCTTCCGTGCTCACCTGCTCTTGCAGCCTCAATAGAAGCATTAAGCGAAAGTATATTGGTTCTGCTTGATATTGATGCTATAACGCCTGCAAACTGTTCAATGTCTTTAGAAAGCTTTTCAAGTTCTTTAATTCTTGCCGCTGATTCTTCTGCTATCTCATTAAGTTCAGTTATCATCTTAAGAATTTCCTCAACACTTGAAATACTCTCTTTCACGAGATTAAGTGATGTATCTGATGAATTAATTACATCAAAAGCATCTTTTTCTAACTGCTCCTGTGATGAATCCAATCCTTCAAGAATTCCTGACAGGTCGCTTACTAATTTACTGTTATCCATATTCTTCCTCCAAATATGTATATTATTCTTGTATATTTATATTAAGTCAATTGCTTCGTTAACATTATGTATACCAATAAGATTAATTTTATCATTATTTTTAATATTTTTCAAGCATACATATGGTAATATGCAGGTTGTGAACCCTAGCTTAACAGCTTCATTCACCCTCTGCTGTGCCTGTGTTACGGCTCTTACCTCGCCTGACAATCCGACTTCACCAAATATAACTGTTCTGCTGTCAACTTCTTTATTCTTAAAACTACTGACAAGTGCTATAACTATCCCTAAATCAAGTGCTGGTTCAGATACCTTTATTCCACCTGCCACATTAAGATAGGCATCGCTTGAGGACATTCTCATTCCCGCCCTTTTTTCAAGGACTGCCATCAACAGATTAACCCTGTTATAATCCGTTCCCGCAGCAGTACGCCTTGGCATACCAAAGTTAGAGTCACACACAAGTGCCTGAACCTCAACCATAAGAGGTCGCGTGCCTTCAATAAGACATACTACAACTGAGCCTGACGCCCCTTCTGGTCTTCCAGACAACATATACTCCGATGGATTGGCGACCTCACTTAAACCGTCCTGCCTCATCTCGAACACCCCAATTTCATTGGTAGACCCAAATCTGTTCTTTACACTTCTTAATATTCTGTATGAAGCATATCTGTCCCCTTCAAAATAAAGCACTGTATCAACCATATGCTCAAGCACTCTTGGCCCTGCAACAACACCTTCCTTGGTAACGTGTCCTACAATAAATATCGTTATATTAAGTCCCTTGGCTAACTGCATAAGAATAGATGTACTTTCCCTTACCTGTGACACACTTCCAGGTGCCGCAGATATTTCTTCCCTGTACATAGTCTGTATAGAGTCAATTATAACCACCTGTGGCATTTCTTTTTTTAGAACCTCTTCTATAATATCAAGATTAGTCTCGCAGAACGTCTTAAGGTTATCGTTACATCCACCTATCCTTTCAGCTCTTAGCTTAATCTGTCTTAACGACTCCTCTCCGGATATATACAGCACCTTATTGCCTGCATCTGATAGGTAATAGCACATCTGTAACAAAAGTGTTGACTTTCCAATACCGGGATCTCCACCTACAAGCACCAGTGAACCCTGCACAATTCCACCACCAAGAACTCTGTCAAGTTCGCCTATTCCTGTTGATGTTCTCTCCTTCTCTTCAGAATTAATCTCTTTTAAGCTCACCGGATGGTTATCCTTATAGGTGCTTTCTTTCCTGACTGCTGATATACCCTTAACCGATGACTTAGATGCTATTGGTTCTTCAACAAATGTATTCCACGCCTTGCACGCCGGACACTGCCCGAACCATTTTGCTGACTCATATCCACACTCACTGCAAAAAAATGCCGTATTTTTTGCTTTTGCCACTTCTCTTCTCCTCTCTTTCTGATACCAAATATAAAAAAGCTGTACCCCGCATTGGTCTATATATGACTTTATGCCAGGCACAGCATTTATTAAAATTTACAATTATGACACCTGTTAATGTTAAAGATTGTAGTATTATTATGCTTTAACAACTTCTACACTAACACTCTTACCTTCTTCAAGGCTTACTGAAAGTACAATCTTGCCACCCATATTAGTAGCCATAGTTCCCTCAGATACTCCATTGATTGTTACATTATAAGAAGCGCCTTCTTCAAGCTCAACTGTTATCTGTGCATCATCGCTTCCTTCCACCGTAAATGATAAGCCTGTATCTGCAGCCTTAAAATTCATAACAGCTGTTCCAGGAACAGATTCATATACAAATGAACCATTGCGTTCAAGCTTCGTAATCTCCTTAAATGTCTTTACCTTGTAAGAATCTCCACAATGTTCAAAATCTGATAACTTTGACTTAGTATCCAGCTTATAATTACCAAAGCTAAGAGTTCCATCCTTCTCTGAACGAATTAACTCATTAATTACTGGCATATTATTGTCCTCCTATGTTTTATTACGAATATCTATACACACATTATACAACATAATGTACAATGACGCTAGTATTTTAGTAGTATTATTTGTGAATATTTCTATTATGACCTCGTTTGCAGCTAAAGTTCAGTTTACCATCCTTAACTGTTACCAATACTTTGTTGCCAGCCTTTATACTGCCTTCAAGTATCTTCTCTGCCATAACATCTTCTATTTCATTCTGTATTGTTCTTCTTAATGGACGTGCTCCATATTTAGAATCGTAACCCTTATCAACAATATAAGCCTTAGCCTCATCATCAAGTTCAACCGAAAGACTCATCTGCTCCATAATTCTGTTATTAACGGTTCTCATCATAATATCAACAATCTGTCCAATCTGTTCTTTCTTAAGCATATGGAATACAATTATGTCATCAATTCTGTTAATGAATTCCGGACGGAATATTCTCTTAACTTCTTCCATTACTTTGCTCTTCATATCTTCGTGCTCTTTTTCCTCTGATGTTTCCGAAGTAAATCCTAAAGATTTAGGTGCTACAATATTCTCCGCACCTGCATTGGAAGTCATAATAATAACTGTATTCTTAAAGTCCACAACCCTTCCTGTTGAATCTGTTATATGTCCGTCATCAAGCACCTGTAAAAGTACATTAAATACATCTGGGTGAGCTTTTTCAACCTCATCAAAAAGTACAACTGAATAAGGGTTTCTCCTTACCTTCTCACTTAGCTGTCCGCCCTCATCATATCCTACATATCCCGGAGGTGAACCGATAAGCTTAGACACCGTATGCTTTTCCATATACTCAGACATATCAACTCTTATAAGAGAATTATCTGTTCCAAACATACAGTCAGCAAGTGCCTTTGAAAGTTCTGTCTTACCTACACCTGTAGGCCCTAAGAATAAGAATGAGCCTATTGGTCTGTTAGGATCTTTTAAACCTACCCTGCCTCGTCTTATAGCCTTGGCAACTGCTGTAACCGCCTCATCCTGTCCTATAACCCTGTTATGAAGCATTTTTTCCAAATTCATAAGCTTCTCTGACTCAGCCTCTGCTATCTTGGCAACTGGAATCTTAGTCCACATTGACACAGTCCTAGCTATCTGTTCTTCATCAACAGTAAGGTCACTGCCGTCTATGCTCTCCTGCCAGCTTGTGCGAAGCTTTTCAAGCCTGTTCTTCTTTCTTGTCTGCTGTTTCTTAAGCTCAGCCGCTTCATCATATTTCTCTGACTTAATAGCCTGCTCTTTCTTAACTGAAAGTTCATCTATCTGTGTTTCAAGCTTCTTAATATCCTTTGGTACAACAAATGCTTCAAGCCTTGTTCTTGAAGAAGCCTCATCTATAAGGTCAATTGCCTTATCTGGAAGAAATCTGTCATTGATATATCTCTTAGAAAGCTTAACTGCCGCTCTTACGGCATCATCTGTAATAACTACATTATGGTGTTCCTCATACTTAGGTCTAAGTCCCATAAGTATGTCAATCGCCTCATCTTCTGTTGGCTCTTCCACCTTAACCGGCTGAAATCTTCTTTCTAATGCAGCATCTTTTTCTATATGTTTTCTGTATTCTTCTAGAGTTGTAGCACCTATAAGCTGGATTTCTCCTCTTGCAAGTGATGGCTTAAGAATATTAGAAGCATCTATAGCTCCTTCTGCACCACCAGCACCAATAATTGTGTGAATTTCATCTAAGAATAATAAAATGTTGCCTGCATTTCTTACTTCTGCAATTACCCTTTTAATTCTTTCTTCAAATTCACCTCTGTATTTAGAACCAGCCACCATACCTGATAAATCAAGTGTTACTAATCTCTTATCCTTAATAGTTGATGGAACTTCGCCTTCAACTATTCTTAATGCAAGACCCTCAACAACTGCGGTCTTACCTACACCGGGCTCGCCGATAAGGCACGGATTATTCTTTGTTCTTCTTGATAATATCTGGATAACTCTCTGGATTTCCTCTTCCCTGCCTATAACAGGGTCAAGCTTTTTATTACGGGCAAGTTCTGTTAAATCCCTGCTGTACTGGTCTAACATAGTTGTTGCCTTTTTATCCTTAGCCTTAATTCTGCCATTCTGAAAATCTTCTTTAAGACGTGATACATCTTCGCCCATTCCCTCTAATAACTCTGTATATATCTTCTTAATTGATACACCCATTGTATTAAGAAGTCTTGAGGCAACACTTTCAGTTTCCTTCATAATGGCAATAAGAATATGTTCTGTACCTACTTTATCAGCTTTAAATCTTGCAGCTTCCTCTATTGAGTTAGTAAGAATCTTACGAACTCTTGGAGTATAGCCTGCCGGTTCTTTAACACTTACCGCATTATCCGGTGCAATAAGCTGATATATAAGATTAAGCACTTTAGTTTCTGTTACATCATTGTTCTGTAAAACCTTGTATGCAAGGCTGTCTTCAACCTGTATAAGTCCTAAAAGCAAATGTTCAGACCCAATATAGCTGTGTCCATTAACCGCAGCAGCAAATGCAGCCTGTTCCAATACTTTTTTGGCTTTATCTGTAAACTTATCCTGCACTTTATTTCCTCTCTTTCCTGATTATATTAATCTATAATGATGTGAGTATCAAAATTTTATTTTAACACTCTCTGATATATCCAGACTATTTTGTAATAATACCATTTATCAGAATACATCTTTAAACTTCTTCATAAGAAGAACATATGGTCCAAAATATGTGATTGCTGCAACACACAATGCCGCAAGCACTGATATTGTATTAGACATTGTAATATTATTAATTATATTATATGTCAAAAGTGTACATATACCCATTAATGCTGAACATATAACCGGCTTTGCAAATATTGATATAACAGGAAGCCTGTATCCTTCATCTCTATACAATGCTATAAGATTAAGCACAAATATAATAACAGGGAATGAAGCATTACCTATTACAAGTGAGAATATGCCAAGATTAGTAAATTCCAGCAATACAAGCACAAGTATTATATGGACAACTAATGATATAAATGAATTAATCATAGGAGTCTTAACTCTGTCTACTGCCTGAAGTGCTGAGCTTGTAACTGTTGATAATGTATAAAACACAATGGCTATAGCACCTATTTTTAACATAAGCCCGCCCTGTACACTATCATATCTTGAAAATAGCAGTTTAATAATAGGCTCACCTATCACAAAAAATCCAACAAATGATGGTACCGCTATAAACATATTAGTCTTAAGAGTCTTTGTTATCTTTGAATATATACTGTCATAATCGTCTTCTGTATAAGATGCTACAATACTTGGAAGCATCGAGGCTGATAACGCTGTCGCTATACCCTGTGGTATACTTATAAGCAGTGTATAACTTGAACCAAAGTTACCAAGATCCATTGATATATTTTTCGATATATTTCTTGTCATCATTATATTACTAAACATTACATCATCTATTAAGGCACTAATCTGATAAAACGTCTGGCTTAATATAATAGGAACCATTGTAATTATAATTGTCTTATAAATGTACCTGTTAGTATCCTGCCTTGTAACACTCTTATCTTTAGCAACCATACGCATAAATGTAGGTCTGTATATAAGATACAGAAATATAAAGAATACAAGTGCCGTAAGAGCACCCATAGCTGTACCAAGTGTACTTCCTGCCGCTCCATAAGCAGAAGCATTAGAAGCACTACTGTATGCTTTCATAAGCATATAGCCTGCAGCTATACTAACACCTGCATTGACAAGCTGTTCTATAATCTGTGAAACAGCCGTTGGAATCATAGTTCCCTGTCCCTGAAAGAAACCTCTTAATACACCTAATAATGCAACTATAAATATGGTTGGGGCTAATACTCTTAATGGTATTGCAAGACCAGGTACACCCCCGCCATATATAACATTTTCTATAAAATCAGCACCAAAGTATACAAGCAGTGCCGCAACACCACCAGTAAACGCACCGACTGTCAGCGAACATCTTAATACCTTCGCAGCATTCTTATATCTTCTTTTAGTAAACCTTGCAGAAATCAGCTTTGAAACAGCCATCGGAAGTCCATATGATGACAGCACAAGTATTATGTTATATACATTATATGCCGTTACATATATACCATTACCTTCACTTCCAATTATATTAAGCACCGGAATCCTATAAACCATTCCAATTATTCTTACAAAAATTCCAGCCATAGCAAGTATGGAACCATGTAATATAAAATTGCGCTTATTATCCTGTGACATAACTTTCTCCATTCCTGCGCTGACAGCGCATTGTTATTTCCTGCTATATATGTCTGTTGTTTATAATTATCTTATCTATAATTATCTTATAGAAAAATCAGCTAACATCCACTTGTCATTCTGCTTAACAAACACGTATGTTAAAGAAATATTGTATGTTGTGCTTCCTGATGACCATTTTACATTAAGATTGTAATCTACATCACACGAATAACAGTCATCTGAATATTTTCTAAAGTTACTTACATTCTCGTCAGTAATATCATATGTAAAAGTTCTTCCTATCAGATATACATCGATAGCCGGAATATCACTCATATATTCCTTGGCATTACCAATCATATAGCTTGAAAGAGTACTTAAGCTTCCTCTGTTAATCATATATTTGCCGTAATTCTCAGCAACTGTTAATATATGGCTCTTCTCGCTTGAAAGAAGCTCATCATCTGATGGATAATATGCCTCATATCCATCTTTAACATATTCAGTATCAAGCTCTTTGCCATTATAGGTAACCTTAACCTCTGGCTTGGCAAACATTCCGTTAATATTGTATACATCATCAACTGGTGTAGTAACATAATCTCCAACATGCTTGCAAAGGCTTACATCTGCCTCACCTGTAATATAATCAGATGAAACATTAACTCCGTTAATTGTCACTTCACTATTCTTAGGTGCTGTAATTTTAACTGAATGTTCTGTATTCTTAGTCTTAGAGTCTACATTAAAATCTATAGAAGCTAACTTCCACTCTGTGAACTTATGAGCGTTCTTTTTCTTCTCTGTAAGAGTAACATTGGCTATCTTCTTATCATCAGCATAAAGAATATATACCGGATTGTTCTCTGTATATTCTCCTGCCTTCTTCTTATAGCTTACTTCCTTATCGGCAAATGTATCCTTAAAATAATCTGATACAATATCTTCTGTCTCGAACTCTCCAAGGATACCTGCATCCTTAATCCATTTGCCTACATTCCCTGCTTCAATATGTGATACAAGCTTATCCATAGTATTGGCTGGCCTGCCCGCCTCGTAATCCTTTAACAACCCGTATAAAAGCACTAACGCAACAGCAATAATTACTACCAGCGCAGAGGCATATATCACAAGAAACTTCTTAAATCCCGATAATTTCTTAAAAAAATTCTTCTTTCCACTATTATTATTCTCTGACATTCTTCTCATCTCCGTGTAATTATTTAATCAAAAATGCTGTTGGAAGTGTTCTTGGTCCTGTTGGCGAATATGGTTTATTAATAACCTCGCCATTATAATACATCTGTGTAGATGTACCACCGTCCATAGCTGACGCATTTACAGCGCCGTACTGAAGCATAATATCCTGTAAATCTGAGAACGATGCACCAAGGCTTGTAGCCTGTCTTCCATCTACGACAAGAAGAAGAATAGCTCCGTCAGCTCTCTGTCCTATTGCTGTTCGTGGATTAAGTCCTCCACCAACACCATCAACGTCCTGTGGTTCACCGTTAATTATAAGAAATGGACCTATATCACTGCTTACATTGACACAATCTCTTATTCCAAGCTCTACAGCCTTAGCTGATGTCATATTACCCATTACAAGCTTATTATCAAATGTTATTCCTGTAACGTGGTACATTGTAGATGAATCACCCTTTAATATATTGCCATCTACCATAACAAGTCCGATTGGCATAGCTGTCTGTGGTGTTGAGTCAACGAATTCTCCACCATTGATACCTGCTAGTGCATCATATCTCTGTGCTATCTCAGCAACTGTCCAGCCCTTTTCAAGCTTGAATTCTGGTACTGTTCCTACAAATAATCTTGAAGGATCTTTGACAATCATAAGCTTACCGCTATATGTTCCAGCCTTTACATCAACAACATAAAGGTCTTCTTCATCACTAGATGAATCCTGTCCGATTACAACAAGGCTTGAATCAGTTATATCAGTAGTATCCTTAACTGAATTCTCCTCTTTAATCATATCAATCTCTTCCTGTGAACAGAACCAGTTAGCCATAAAACCAAGCTCTCCTGTCTCCTGAAGCGATAATATAAACTGCTTCTTAGCAAATGTAGAAGGTCCCCACGCAAGCATAGCCATAACAAGATAAAGACCAACTACAAGAATTACGATAGTAGTTAAAAGCGTAGCTCCAACTCTTCCTAGCCACTTAAGTACGTTATTCTTCATTATTATCCTCATTTCTATTGATGTAATTCGTGTCTAATTATTTAAACACCCATTTTTTCTGTATGTTGTAGCTTATTACAAATAAGCATAAATCAACAATTATCTTTGTAAATGCGACAGCCACACTGCCAAGCACTAATAATCTTGTAAAGATGTATACAAGAAGATATGATGCCATAAGCTGACACGCCCATAATATGTAATATCTGACCATAGATGACTTGACATCTTTGTCTGATTTAAACACAAGACGTCTGTTCATCGTGAAATTAAATATTGACGATATAATTCTTGCGGCTACCGTACTAAATAACAGTCTTATTGATATTGTAAACGCAAAAAGAAAAAATTCAAGTAAATTAAATATTAAATTATCTATAACCCACGATGCCAATGAGCTTAATATATATTTAACAACTGTTGGTGAAAATGAATACTTGAATATAACCTTATATATCTTTATTGAGTCCTTAACCGGATTAAAATGTGTTGATGCATTATCTTCTATATACACTGTCTCAATTGGCACTTCCATAAATTGAATATCCGACTTCTTAAATTCAAGCAGCATAGTTGTTTCATACTCGAATCTCTCGCCCTCAATATTACAAAATGTATCAAGATAACGGTATGGAATAGCCCTCAAACCAGTCTGTGTATCTGAAATATTAAGTCCACACATAACTTTGAATACCATACTTGTCATATTGTTACCAAACCGGCTCTTAAACGGAACATCTTCTCCATCAAAACGTCTTACTCCAAGAACAACCTTGTCATTCTTTACCATAGCCTCACAACAGTTATATATATCATCTGCCCTATGCTGGTTATCTCCATCTACTGTTACAACGCCATCATATCCCTGTCTGTTCTTAAGGCAGTATTCAAATGCCGTCTTTAAGCCTCTGCCCTTACCCTTATTAACCTCATGGGTAAGTATTGTACACTGGCTGTAACTGCCAACCTTCTCAAATGGCCATAAATGTGCCGAATCACTTCCATCATTAACAATTATAATATCTTCGAATCCCTTCTTAACAAGTGAATCAACAACACTTACAAGCTTATCATCAGGGTTAAGTGATGGGATAATTACTGATATTTTCATAATAATCTCCATTCTTATGTCCAAACCAAGGACAATATCTGCACGATTAGTATGTACACTGGCACATACTATTTTCTTATATAACAGACTACTTCGTAGCCACTTATGTGTTAAATAACAACACAAACTTAATGATATAATAATTTTAAAAATATTGCAATATTCACGAAAAAATAAGTAACACAAACAAGCCCTGCCACATATTATTGTATTGTAAATGTTTTATCGGAGGATTATTTATGAGTGATTTAGCAGCAACTAACTGTGGCGGATGTAATGGATGTGGAGATTGCGGATGTGGCAACAACATCATCTGGCTCATAATTCTTTTACTTCTATTTGACGGAAATGGCTACGGCTGTGGTAATGGCTGTGGCAACAATAACTGCATCTGGCTCATCTGCCTTTTATGCTTATGTGGCTGCGATGGCGGTAATGCATTAGGCTTTGGTGGCTGTAACAATGGCTGTGGCTGCAACAACGGCTGTGGCTGCTAATAGCGGCTGACTCCCAGCAATGATTATATCTGCTAATAACTGCTATAAAATATAACATTTTATATACAGTTGCAGAATAAAAGCAATTATCAACATCAGTTGCTGATATTATCTTTTATGTCTATTTAATGAGGCTGTATTCCGTCATTTTAAATTCTACGGATACAGCCTCATATCTTGGTATTTTAATGAATATACTAAAACAAGTCTATTAGACACACATTATATATTGCGTTTGTCGCAGGAATCGAGGATTGAATGGCGAAACAATTACCTGTTACTGAATTTGATATTCTTACCCTACCCGACTACCTTCAATTATTTAAAGCCCTCATTCCTTTTATGGAATACGGTATGCAAAAAAAGCTCTCTATGCTTATAAGGGCAAATGAATTAAAACACACATTAAGCTTCTACAACTCTCCCTATAGCTGTAACACATTTAAAACATGTAGTAATAGCTCAGGAATAAATGCTAACACTTCCTTGAATGATATATTAAATAATGAAGCTATTATGAAAACCATTATGGCTTACTGCCCAGACAACATTGAACAGTTAATAAACACTTACCGGAACTTTTCCAAAATGTCTGATATGTTAGGCATGATGGATATGTTTAATAATGCCTCAGGGGATAACAGCTTTAATAATGTTAATTCAAGCGGTTTTAACAATGCCAGTTCTAATGAATTTAACAATAATAATTCTAATGATAATTCTGAATTTAGTAATTTTAATAATAACACTGGCTCTGGTGGATTTAACAATATAAACATTAATAATATACTTAATTCTTCGCAGAAGGATATGTACAATGAATATATTAAACAGCTTGATAAGCTGGACTTTAATGATGGCAATAATTATGGAAGTTCCAATAATAATTAACTGTTATAAATGACTTTTGTCTTACATATTTATATTTGTAATTATTATTCTCAATCAGAAATGGAGATTTATATGTCAGAAAATGATTTTCGCAAACAACTGCTTTTAAATGAATTCAAAACTCTTTCCAAAGGTAAGAATAAAGAAGAAATCGTTCCGCTTATATTTGCATTAAGCCAGAAGGCTAAGCAGGCAGGAATACAGTTTACAAGACAGGATTGCGAGCTTATATATAAGCAGATTGTGCCTGGTGGTAATCCGCCGGAAGGGTGATATTGGATACTTTGAAATGTAGATTTTCTATTACTTTCTTATAAAAATGTCATACGAACGACAATAAGCCGAGGGTGGCGGCACAGGGGCAGTGCCTTGGTCACCAAAAAGGCGAATTGGCTGTTTCTAAGACTTTCCTTTTAAGTATGACCAAAACACTGCCCCTGTGCCGCCACCCTCGGTTTATTGTCTGGTATGTTCGGTATTCAATGTTTAGTCTGTTTAATTACTAAATTATGTAAGATTTATCCAGATATATACAATCTCAAAATAATACCGTCAATAATATTTTTATTATATTTTCATTATTCTAAATATATAATAATATCAACTTCAAATTGCCCATTTTCATATGATTTAATCATTGAGCCATCATATTTATCAACGATTCTTTTTATACTATCCAGACCATAGCCATGATTATCCTTATCATCCTTTTTACTTATGATATGTCCATCAATCTTGTTTATACTGCCATCATATAAATTGGACATAGAAATATGTATCATTCCCGCAGTATATTTAATATCCATACTTACTTTTGAATTATCCAATGCATTTTCCAATGCATTATCAAGCAGATTACCAAGTATAATATTTACATCATATATGTTTATTTCAAGATTTTCTGGTATTGCAACTGACACAGCCAGTTCAAGGGACTTATTCATATATTTTTCAGCATAAAAATTTAGAATTCCATCGAAGGCTTCATTACCTGTATTATATATATTTTGTGCATTTATAATATCATCACTTATCTGATGCAAATAATCTTTTGCCTGCTGAATTTTATCCTTCATAAGCAAATCATTTATTTCTCTTATATGGTGTTTCATATCATGCTTTATCGTCCTGATTTTTCTATTGTTTTCAATATCACTTCTTATCTGACGTTCGTATATATTCATCTGCTGTTTTAATTCAAGATTTTCTCTTTCATATAGAAAACGGTCAAGCATAGACATATAAAAAATATATAACATCAAATTAAAGCTCAATATAATAATACTGATTGTAAGCACCGCAATTCTTGAAACCACCATATCCTTATATACAACATACAATACTGCAATACTTAATAATGCCGAATATAACAATAAATACCATTGTCCTGACAAATCAATCCTGCCTTTTCCCTTAAAAGCATTTTTAATTCCTATTACAACTATATAAAAAAACAATACAGAAATAAATGAACTGACAATATCATAATTATTAGAATCCGGTGCTTCATATAATAAAAAAGAAGCTAACAAATCTATTACAAACATAATTGCATAAAGCATTATACTTAATAATAATTTTTTCTGGAACTTTCCTCTAAAACTACCAGATAAAAATATTATTCCTGCAACTGTAACTATTAAATTAACCAAAACATTATGAAACACCAGATAACTTAATAATGTAATAATATATGTAATAACACAACTTATAATATTTCGTCTTAAAGAATGTACATTTAAAAATATTTTAAAATATTCCAAAATAATATATATTCTCACAAATTCAGTAACTCCAGATACAACAACATCCTCTAATTGCATCATCCATTACCTCCACGTTTGTTATATTCTATCATTTTTATATTAAAAGCATCTTTGTATTTTCTTCCAATATTGATACAATCCCCATTATCCATTATACAAGAATCCTTTTTAAACATTCTTATATGCCTTACATTAATTATGAACGACTGTGCAACCATAACATAATTAAACGGAAGCTTGTCTATAAGTTCTACTAACTTTCCAACAAATATTCTCTCTGTTCCATCACTACATATTATTTTTATATGCTTTCTGTCGCTTTCAAAATACACAATATCTCCATAATGAATTTTATTTTTTATTCTATTGTATTCATACACAAAATAATTATTGTCTTGTTCATCCAATTCCAATAACTTTGAAACATTCTTAATAACCTTTTCTTTATCAATAGGTTTAATTATAAAATCATATGGATGAATTTTAAACAATTCCATTGCATAATTAGTTTTTGATGAAACATATATTATGTGCATAGCATAATTATTTATATCATTGCGTATATATTCTCCTACATAAATTCCATTATAATTCGGCAACTCTATATCAAGAAATAATAAATCCACTTTTACTTTTAAAGGAACATCTCTCATAAAATCTTCTGCACAATTCCATACATTTACCTGAACATTCAGACCTGATACCTTAAAATAATCAATTAAAATATTTTCTAATTCTGAACACGTTGAATTCTCATCATCACATATGCCTATCTGATAAATCATTCTTTTTTATCCCCTAATCCTATTTTCAATAAACCCAGCCAATACTAAAATTGCAACAATCATCATTGAAATTGCAATTATTCCACTCCAATATTCATTAGCTTTAATTAATAATAGCACAAATATTACTACTTCACTACTCAAAAAAATTCTCACTTTATTACGAAGATATTTTCTCTCTGATTTTGTTAATTCATTATTAGCATTATCAACATGTGCTAAAAAATATATTATAAGTACTGAAACAATACAAATTGCTATTTGAACACCATTATATATTTTATAGCTTTTAATGACCATTAATCCTGCTGAGTATATTACACACGATAAAACTGCACACGACCTCTGGCTATTCGTATGATAACCTCCAGCATATTGTCTCAACACAATAATTGAAATTAGAAATACGATACCTTCTTTTAACATTCCTAGAACGGCTGATATTATAATAGCTGTTATAAATGCCATAATTGTTGATATCATCATATCTATTCCAAATTTTACTATTGCTTTTTCATCTTTATCAATGTGAGTATTATTTTCAATAAATTTATTGATATTTATATTCACTCACCTCACCCTACTCAAAATAGTATAAATATACATCTTCTAAATCAATATCACTGTCTGTAATAACTGCTTCCTCTGGTAATTCATCACCCACTATTCTGAGAGCAAGCCCCTCTTTTCTTTGCCTTATATTGCCTATCTTATATTTATTTTGAAGCATTTCAACTTCATCAATACAGCATTTTATCTCTCCAACCTTTCCTGACATTGCTTCTATAAGTTCAATTGGTGTGCCCTGCGCAATTATCTCCCCCTTTTTTAGCAGCAATACACAATCTGCAATACATTCTATATCACTTACGACATGTGTTGCAAATAGTATAATTTTATCCTTACTTAACTCTGCTATGTAATTTCTAATATTTATCCTTTCCTTCGGGTCAAGTCCTGCTGTTGGTTCATCAAGTATAAGTATCTTTGGATCACCCAGAAGTGCCTGTGCAAGAAGTACCCTTTGTTTCATACCACCAGAAAAGCCGCCTATTTTCTTATCTGCCACATTTGTTAAATTAACTATTTCAATAAGTTCATCTATCTGCTGCTTAACTGTTTTAATTACAGCATTTCCATTTTCATCAATCGTGTTTATTTTCTTTATTCCTTTAATCTCTGCCATATACTTAAGAAATGCTCTTGGGGAAAAATCTTCATAAAACCCCTGTTGCTGTGGCATATATCCTACAATTGCTCTAAAACTTTTACCTAATTTAAGAATATCTGTTCCTTGTACACTTTCTCCTTGTTTTTCAAAGCCGTCGCACTCATTATATAAAATACTTCCACCATTTTTCTTATCTCTTGACACATTATCCGTAATCAGATTTATCATCGTAGACTTACCTGCTCCGTTAGCCCCCAATATTCCATATATGCCTGGCTTAAAGGTATAACTAATCCCTTTAAGTGCCTGTACTGTTCCATATGTTTTTCTTAAATTATTTAGAATTAATTCCATATTCCCCTCCTAATACATAAACAATAACCATTATAGCAATTATCATCAATGTTAATACTCCACCAAACATTACAACAGCGTATGAAGCTTTCCAATAATAAAAAAATGAAATAAGCTTAATAACTGATAAATACGAAAATAATTTTACACCTATTAAATCCAATATTGATGGAATAAGAACAATCAGGCTGACTAAAAAACTCACCTGATAACTAAACAATCCTGTTGTTACATAACTAAAAACCGCTACTGAATTAATTAATACAATTTTATATAAAATATCCAGCACAACCACTCCCAATATCGAAACATTAAATGGATAATCTGAAAATGCCTGTATACTATGTATTCCTACACTTAAGTCATTTATCTCATATATATTAAATAATTTATTATAATAGCAGATATATACCAGACACGCGATACCAGAAAGTATTACACAATTAATTACAGCCTTTTTTATAAGCCACCTTTTTCTTTCCTTACAGGCTCTTATATTCATAATCATATTATTCTTTTTTTCAAATGAAATCAGACCCGCATTAAGATATAATCCTAAAACAGTCAATAATAATGCTATTATTTCCTGATTAAAGAACTGTCTTTTAAAAAATGGACTTTCATACTTATACTGGCTTACCGTTGATACATTAAAACCATTTTCCTTTTTATCAATTATGTACTGCAAATAATTTATTTTTTCTTGTGTTAATTCCTCGTTAAACTTTTTATTAAAATCCGAACTATCTGTATCAGTATTTTCTATTTTTAACTGTTCTTTACAATTCTTAAGCTCGTCTGTTGAATCCATTTTATGTTCTTCACAAAATGAATACATCGCACTATTCTTTATGTCATATTTAAGTCTTGTTCCATAATTAATATTTAAAAGTATTATTGCTATGAAAACCATAACAATTATAGTTTTCTGATATAATATAACTTTCTTCAATTCAAAATAAAAAACCGGCAGCTTTGATTCTATATACCTTATACGACACATCAGCTTCTCCACTACCTTCTCTATAATACCTGTAGAATCACAAGGATGTTTTTTAATATATGTATATATTAATAAAATGCAGCCTGCAAATATAATAATACCGCTTATTATATATTGTGATTCCTTTGAATCCATAATAAATGAATTATATCCCCAGTTATCATTCTTAAACCATATATTATTCCCCTCAAATATATTATATAAATTAAAATATCTAAGAAATCTATAAATACTTTTAACATCAATTAATCTATATAATAACATTTCAATGAGGTTAATTATAATAACAGCAACTATTCCAACATTCTTATTTTTAAACAGGTTTAATATTCCCCACATCATAACAGCCCAAGCAAAAAAAGCAAATGTATTCTGAATACACACAATCAACAAATACAACATTCTATTTGCGCCATATGAACATAACTGTAACTCCAAAGATGATGCCGCGCTATTAAATACATTTTCTATACCACCATATCTAAACAATGCTATACTTGATATAACACCATAATTAACAATTACAAATGTAAATATAAACAGCAGCAATATAAATATTCTCTTTATCAATAACTTCAATCTTCCATTTCTGGAAGCATAAATTATCATCCCACCATTTTCTTTTTCATTAAAAAAGCTGAATATAACAACTAAACAACCGATACCTGTAAACCAATAAATATATTTATAGTCTTTAATCTTCATAAGCCATAAATCATTATCTAATTTCACTTCATATCCCAATGCTTTTGTCAAATCATTTTTTGACTTTATTAATTCCAGATATGACCTGCTGTTTTTTTGAGAAAATAATGAACTTTTTTGAACATCTTTTATTTTATCTATACTGTTTTGTGTTCTCTCCTTATAATTCTTCACATAATCAAGACGTTCTAAAAATATTTTTCTTGCCTCTTTAAAATCTTCATCACTGACTTGTGGATTTTCTTGTAAATAATTTTTAGACATCTCTGTAATGCTTATATTGTCATTATAGCTATTAACCAGATCCCTATAAATAATCTCCTGTTCACTAATTTTGTTCCCCATAATGAATAATACCGCATTTAATATAATCATTAATCCAAAAATACATAATCGTTTCTTATTAAATACTCTTAATAACTCCATATATACCCCCTCTTATTTAAACTTAAGGCGGATACATAAATAGCACCCGCCTTGAAACTAATTACCATAACTGCTAATCACTTGAATATTTCCATTCAAATCATCATTAAGTGCCATACATAAAACTGCATATGTAGCAATGTCTCCATTTCCGTGTATAGGTTTTACGTTTTTATCAACAAATCCTTCGACATCCTGTTCTCTAATTCTAAGAAGAATATTATATTGGTCTACTCCATATATAACTAAGCTTGTAGGATTTTGCTTATTACCACAATCAAATACATACTGACCACTTATTTTCCCTTCCATATTCATTCTGACTAATCTGATAGATCCTTCAAATGATTCCATACAATAAATATAGCCATCATATGCAACAAGTGAGTAAATTGATTTACACGATGATTCACTATATATGCTTGTAATTCCACTCTCATTTATACGATAAATTTCAGTTCCACCATTTCCAACAATATACAAGGAATCTCCATATGCACAGCATATACCACTTTGTACAGACCTTGCTTCTCCTGTCGCTTCACCAAGCAAATCAACATTTTCATTAGATGTATTATCTACCAATGTTAAAAATTCGTGAGTTTCCAGATTATATTCATACACTTTATATTTAAGAATTTTCTGTTTTGACACCCATCTGCTTATATATCCAGCAACATAAAATATTCCATTTTCACTAACACATACTTTTCCGCCCGAACCTGCACCAAAAAGATCATAATCCATCGCAAATTGAAATGAACCTAAAGTTTCTGAAGCAGACTTCCCATCAATTGAAATTCTTTTACAATAAACTGTCGTATGATAATCATTATCTGCTAATTCATTCGCATTTACAGGCTTTACCGAGAAATAGTATAAATACCCATCATATATTGCCATTGTTCCTTCCACATTCACACTTGGCATACCAAGTACTTCCCCATCCTCAGTAATCTTGCATATTTTTTTACGATTAAAAAAAGCCTGATCATACTGAACAAGATAATCTCCACTTTCATCACGTTCAATAATGTATATATATCCATCAATATACCATAATTGATTGCCTAGCCCCTTAACAGTTACTCCTGCAAGATCTAATGGATCATAATTATGTTCATCCATCAAATATGCATTACAGTTTTCATCTTTATGTTCACAATTAGCGTTACTGCAAACCACTGTTGCAATATTATTATTAATATCATAAAACCATAAAATTCCATTCATTAAATAATAATATCCGTTTTCACTATATGCACTCCTTGACTTTTCAGATACCTGCGACTTATCAGCATTAAATTCATAGCTTGTCTTAACTTCGGCATCATCTTCTTGTCCGCTATTTCTAGTAGTACACCCTGTTAATAATAATGAACATATAAGCATAATAGCAATTGTCTTATAATATCTCTGCATATGTATAAATTTCTCCATATTCATCTATTCCTCCTTTAACTAACATTCATAGCTTTAGTTTACTATGCTAGACCTTTGGCGTCAATATAATTATAAAAAAATATATCAGAAATATATATCTACATTTTCTTCTTTGATTAATTTAACACTATTATCAGCATTTGGTTCATATGGGGTATAACTTACATACAAAAAGGTACAATTAACATTTTAATACGACATAAGTGAACTACCCATTGTCTTAAGCCAATAGGCTTCCTGCTTCATCGACCTCGTAACCTACTATCTCCACAGGCGTTAATTTGGGCAGTCCCTGCCCTATATATTTCTTTATGCTATTTGTCTCAATCCTTCTGTCAGTATATTTTTTGCGGCATTGATATCCCTGTCATGTTCTGCTCCGCATTTCGGACATATCCATGTCCTCACTGACAAATCTTTTGTATCTGGATTCTGATACCCGCAAACAGAACATAATTGACTACTAGCATAAAATGTATCTATTTTGATGTATTTCCTGCCATTCCATTTTGCCTTATACTCTAACTGTCTTGTCAGCTCATACCATGATACATCACTTAT
>FONU01000034.1 GCA_900112995.1 [Lactobacillus] rogosae
CCTTCTATCTTCCACCAGCCATATTCATTCTCGGCTATTCCATAATAATCAAAGTTAACTTTTCCACCTTCTATGCGCCACCAACCATATTCATTCTCGGCTACTCCATAATAATCAAAGTTAACTTTTCCACCTTCTACTTTCCACCAGCCACATTCATTTTCGGCTACTCCATAGTAATCAAAATTAACTTTTCCACCTTCTACTTTCCACCAGCCACATTCATTTTCGGCTACTCCATAGTAATCAAAATTAACTACGCCATTTTCTATACGCCACCAGCCGAATTCATTCTCGGCTATTCCTGTATATGTATAATCAACAACACCATTTTTTACATACAGCCATTGATTATTATATTCTCTTACACCTGTATAATCATCTTTTATCTTACCATTTTCTACATATACCAGCTTATCACCGGATTTAACTATTCCTGTATAATTACTTTGAACAGCTGTTGTATCCTCATATGTCTGTTCATTTTTTACTGATACAGCATTATGATTACCATCATATGCCAACACCTTTGTATTACACAATAAAGTTATTCCAAGTACCGCTCCTGTAAACATTAATATTTTTTTCAAAAATATCATCTCCTTATACACATAATTATTAATCTTAATTAAAGAATTAAGACCTATATAAATATAATACTTTTATTTTAAAAATGCTATTTTTTTACGAATTTTTTTATAATTACATTTTTTTCTTCATTATTAAATGTTATAACAAAATAAACAATCGTTCCTACAATAACCATTACTATAGCACAAATCACTAATCCTATCCAATTATCAGGATTAAATAATATTGAGATTACTTTAAAAATAAAACACATTAATACAGTTGCAAACAAATGTTTAAAAATCAAAGGATAAAAATATGATCTCTTTATTCCTAAACACCAACAGGCATAAACAGGATTAAAACAAAAATTTATTAAAAACATTATAACTGCTGTTGTTATAGGTACTGCGTATACACCCAAATTGGTATATTTTATTAAAATAAACATTCCGACAACATTTAACAAACCTCCAATAATTGTTATAAAACAGGGAATCTTATTCTTAACAGTAAGTGTATTAACATAATATATTGGTTGTAGGAATATATCCATTATGTATGTAAAAACAGTAATTATTGTCAAAATATGAAGCAGCTTATAATCCTGACTTGGCAGCCACAATTTATAGAACAAAAATCCTAATGCAAAAAATCCACTAAATGCTAAACTTCCGAAAAAGCCACATAATTTCATGGATTTTTTTAATTGATTTAAAAACTTTCCATTAATGCCTTCTGAATAAGTTCTTAATAATTCTGGCTGTAATGGCTGAAATATAATTCCTGCCAATGAACTAAATATTGTTCCAATACTCTTAGACACAGCAATCTGTCCTGTCTGAATATCTGTAAGCATTGCATTGGAAAAAAGTAAATCCAGACCACTATTTAACGTATTACCTAACTGGTTAATTGAATTCCATAAACCATTGGTAAGAAGCATTTTTACTTTTTGGTTTGAATGTAACCTCATATTATATCTAAAATCAGGAACAAGTTTTTTATTTGAAAAATATGAACCTAATAAGATAATTAACGCTGCTACTATGGATCCAACACCCACAAACCATAACGAAGGATTAAATATAGAAAATAATACAATTAATACACACATATTAGCTGTATATGATATTATTTTTATTATTCCAGAAATATCTAATCGGTCTTTAATATAAAATCCCGTACTAAAAGGCGTTGACATTGTTGTTGCCACAAACGCCACAAACATAGTTGCAAACAATAATCGCACTGAATGCAGCAATTCCAGCGGTATCTTTATTATACAATCAATTTTAATTGTCAAAATGGAAAAAACCACAGATAATAATATACATAACACTATACTTGCATTGATAGAAGATACATAATAGGATTCAGCCGCCTCAATATCGTGCTTATGATAATTAATCGTAATATATCTTACTACAAATGAAGTCAATGCAATTGTAACTATTTCTCCATAACTAACAAATGTTTTTGAAATAGAAACAAAGCCATATGCCTCAATACCTATATTCTCAGTAACATATGATGTTAAAAATAATGTAACCAGATAACCTACTACTGATGATATTCCCATTATTATAATAGATTTTAATGTTCTTTTATTCACTTTGCACCTCTATTTTTATATAAAGCATATTAATGTAACATTATATAAATATCTCACTACATTTATCAAGTACAGAAGCAATTGTTGCATCCATATCATAATACTTATTTATACAGTCTTATCAGCAAATATTTTTAGTATTATATATTACTTATATATTTATCGACAAACTCAACGACATCATTTACGACATCTGCTGCTATACCTTTATCAATAGTATTTTCTTGTTTATTTGCAATTAATACGCTCCTGCAACCAGCTGCATTTCCGGCAATAATATCATTTTCACCATCTCCAACCATAAAGCTATCTGAAAGACTGATATTAAAATCTTTTTCTGCCATATATAACATTCCTGGCTTTGGTTTTCTACACTTACAATCAATCTTTAATTCTGGTATTTCTCCTTCATAACCCTTATGAGGATGGTGTGGGCAATAATATAATCCATCAATATAAGCTCCATCTAATCCAAGCAGAGTTTCCATTTTTTTATGGATCATATCTAACTGTTCATATGTAACTTCACCTCTTGCTATAACTGGCTGGTTAGTAACTACAATACACAGATATCCACTATTATTTATCTTTTTAATTGCATCTGCAACACCATCAAGCAGTTCAAATTCATCAATATCTCTTAAAAATCCCTTATATACATTAATTGTGCCATCACGATCTAAAAAAACAGCTTTCTGTTTATTTGCTAAATTCTTTGCACTGACTATTCCTTTTTTATAATCGTTTTCTACAGCATAATACCTCTCAGGTGTTCCCATATCTTTTACATACTCGGGACTATCGTAGCATAACATAAAACCTTTACCACACAATGGTTTTAAAATCTGACGATCTAAATCCACCTTAACAACTTTTCCATTAATTTCCCTGCCAATATCATCTTCATTTATTGAAAGCATATCCAGAACAGACGGATCTATTATATGTAACCCTGCATTAACCCTGTTTTTGTACCATTGTGGTCTAGCATCCTCTTTGGTAAGCCACTCTTCAACTATTGACTTTTCATTTGCTACAATTAATCCACTATCGTACGGATGACTATTAGGATGGGTAAATAATGTAACTAATGCTTTATGCTCTTTGTGAAACTTTAACATTCTATTAAAATCCACCTCAAACATTGCATCTGCATTTAATAATAAAAAAGGCTCTTTTCCCAGTAAGTTTCTTATTTTAAATAATGCTCCTGCATTTCCTAATGGAATTTTTTCTTCAAAATACTGTATATTTACATTCCATTTTCTTCCATCTTCAAAATATTCTTTTATCTTATCTCCCATATGTGAAATTGTTATGATTATATCATCAAAACCTTGATTATGCAGGGATATTATTTCTCTTTCTAATACAGGTACACCATCAATAGGAATAAGTGGTTTAGGGATATCTGGAAACATTTCTGATATTCTCGTTCCTTTTCCACCTGCCATTATTACTGTTTTCATATTACTTATGCCTTTCCATTACTACCCAATACATTTATCATTTTGTGTTCAACCAATTCTTTAACATACGCACGGCCTTGTTTAAGATATACTCTAGGATCAAACATATCCTCATTCTCCACTAAAGCTTCTCTTACTCCTGCTGTCATTGCTAATCTTATATCAGAATCTATATTAATTTTACATACTGAACTCTTGGCAGCCTTTCTTAACATATCTTCTGGAATGCCTACTGCATCTTTTAATTTTCCACCATTTGAATTAATTATATCAACATATTTAGCAGATACACTTGAAGCTCCATGTAAAACAATCGGAAATTCTGGAAGTCTTTTAGAAACCTCTTCCAGAATATCAAATCTAAGCTGTGGCTTTGTACCTGGTTTAAATTTAAACGCTCCATGACTTGTTCCTATTGCTATTGCTAATGAATCAACACCTGTTTTAGATACAAATTCTTCTACTTCTTCTGGTTTTGTATAGGAATGATGCTCTACATTAACATCATCTTCTACACCTGCCAACTGTCCAAGCTCTCCTTCTACAACTACACCACGCTCATGTGCATAATCTACAACTTTTTTGGTAAGTTCAATATTTTCCTTAAACGAATACTGAGAACCATCAATCATAACAGATGTAAAACCACCATCTATACACGATTTACACATTTCAAAATCTGCTCCATGATCAAGATGTAAAGCAACTGGAATATCCTTATATTGCATAGTTGCTGCTTCAACCAGTTTAACAATATAATTATGTCCCGCATACTTTCTAGCTCCATTAGATACTTGTAATATAACCGGAGATCTCAACTCACCGGCTGCTTCCATAATTCCCTGTATAATTTCCATATTATTAACATTAAAAGCACCAATTGCATATCCTTCTTTATATGCTTTTTTAAACATTTCTGTAGTTGTAACTATTGACATTTCCATTGTCTCCTTAATGAATTATAATCTATAATTTCTATTTTATCATTCTTCTTTTATCGTTCTTTTAAATTTGTCAAACTTTTCTTTTAAATAAGCATTATTAAGATTTTTTCTTATATATATAGTTATTAATATACTAAATGGATTAAATACCAAATTAAATATCCCATTATTAACAATTGAATTCAAAAGAATAAATATCCAAATTAATGTTAAATATTGATTATTTATTAATTGAGTATATTTAAGAACAAAACAGCATAATATTAATGCAACAATTAAAAATAAAATTCCTTCCGCAACAAGCATATGCATATATTCAGAATCTAATATCTCATAATATCCATTATTAATTCCATTAGTAAAATTAGTACCTAATATCTTTATTCCATAACTTTTAATTATTATATTACCTATATTCAATCTTCCATTTAAGGCTTTGTCTAATATATTTCCCACTAATGGAAACACCTTATATATAACAAGTAATATTATTGTAATGAATAAAAATATAAATGGCAGAAATTTTATTATACCAGAAGCCAATATTTTACTATCTTTTGTTTTTTTTCTATATTGTAAAACATTATAACAGGCAATAAATAATGCTATCATTACTGTTCCTGTTATTGTAAGGCACTGGCTAAATATGAATGCATCTACTACCAGCCAGAATACATTATCCTTCCATGTTATTTTACCACTTTTTAAATAATAATACATAAATACAATAGGCATCAACATCATTATCATTTGCCCTGGATATTCAAATCCATTACCACCAGCTATCCATGCCCCACCTAATTTATCACGCGATGTAATTACATTCTCTATTATTCCTGCCTTTGAAGATATGAAAGTTATTACATATAAAACGACAGAAATATTAAATAAAGAACGAATATATTTATCCATATACTCTTCTTCAAATATTGTTGAAAACAATAATACAACAAATACACTTTTTCTTTCACCTAAAAAAGACTGGAACAAGAAAAAAAGCATTATTGTAGAAAGTAATAATGATATACTTTTCTTCTGTACTACCTTATATACAATATAAGAAAATGCTAACATATAAGAAATTAATTTTGTAAATGTCACTATTAATTTTATCTCATCAATTTTAATAAACGTCGTATATTCTATATATCTTGGAATATAATATAATACAAATATAACTGCAAAAATATAATATGCATTAACTTTTTTAATCATATTCTTAACCTCTGAATCTAACCATATTATAAAGAATAAATTTTTTCACTATATTCCTTGAAAGAATTTTTTAAATTATAATTGTCATTTATGAACTTTAAAGCATTTTGAGCAACTTTTTCTGCTTCATCTCTATTCTGTATAATATATCTTATTTTGCCATTATAATCCTCTGGTGTCTCACAATGATAATAATGTATGCCATCGTCAACTTCTATTCCTTCAATTCCAATATTATTAGTAAGAACTGGAACTCCCATAGCCATAGCCTCCAGAATTTTCACTTTAACACCAGCTCCAGCTTGAATAGGTGCTGCTAGACACATTGCACTTGAAAAATATGGCTGAATATCTTGAACAAAACCTGTAATTATAACATTATCAGACTCATATTTTTTTAACTCATCACTAGGTTTATTTCCAACAATTACATATTTTGCACCAGTATCCTTAATTTCAGGCATAACATTTTTAATAAACCATTCTGCACTTATTTCATTTTCTATTCTATTCATTGCACCATAGAATAATATATTTTTATTTATATTTTTTCTTGCAACTTGTTCTGGTAAATTAATATATGGAACAATTACACCTAGTTTAGATTGTTCAACTCCATTTTTAAGTAATAATTTTTTATCTTTTGCATTATGTGTTACAACATAATCACATTTATTAATACTTAATATTTCTCTCTTATACAAATTATTATAATATAATTTTTTATATATCTTCTTAAAACCTTTAGCGTTTTCATATTGTCTCTGTGCACCTAAAAAAGAAACATCATGTTCCGAAGCAATATATTTTGCATTAGGAAATCTTTTTTTTACCTGATCTATAAATAATAACATCCACGTCCATTCAAGTATTACAATATCAGGTACATATCCTGTATTTTTTAATTTATCTAACTCATTCCCTATCTGGTTAAATATCTCTTTAGTTAATACATTTCCATATCGGTATAACGGATTTATTTTTGAATTCAAACTTTTAATATATGAAATATATTTCTTTACCTTATTCTTCGGTGTTCTTACTATTATAGTGTTAATATTGGGATTAATATTTTCGATCTGATGTTCCTCTTCTGGTAAAACTTTTGCAATCATAGTAACTTCATTATCTATATCATTGGCAAATCCATTAATATAATAATTGAAAGTTTTTCCTCCTGCATGAGGAACATTATCATATGGTATACTCATTGAAATATACAAGATTTTACGTTTTTTCATTTCTTCTCCATTATAACTTAGATTAATCTAACATAAGTAATTTTAAATAATTAAAGAATAAACATATATTTGTTTTAACTATATTAAATTTTCTATACTGCTTTAAATAATATTTAAAACTCTCATTATTCATTTTACGAATCTTATTTTTAGCAAATACAGATTTTACTGTTGTTGAATGATTGTGTATTATACTTGTTGCTATACAGCAGGCACATTTGTAATTTTTCTGCATTAATCTTTCTGCCAGAATTGGTTCCTCAACATATAAAAATGTATGCTCATCCATATAATCGATTTCATTCATTTTATTTAAATCAACCATCATACAACACCCCTGCGGTCTGTATATATATGAATATCCACCTCTATCTTCTATCTTACGACCTTTTTTCTTATAATTTAACATTCCAAATGTCAAATCAAAAAAATCGGGTCTTATAGAATCTCTATTATACATATGCCCATCTGGAGCATATATATCTGGATTAACAACCGCTACACTAGAGTCTTTTTTAAATACATCCGTAAGCTTTGTAACAATCTCTTTGTCATTAATTAAAATATCATTATTTAATATCCATGCATATTTATACCCTGCCTTATAAGCATACCTCATTCCGATATTATTTCCAGCAGCATATCCATTATTATTTTCTGATTTAATTAATATGAAATTCTTTTCTTTTGAAGTACTTTTAAGATTTACATATGAATCATTAGGAGAAGCATTATCAACAATAATGATATTTTCATAATCAATCCCAAGAAATTCGTTACATATATCGGCTTCCTGTATTGTTTCCTGCCAAGATTTAAAATTTAATATAATAACCGCAACATCTTTTTTATTATCCAAAACTATACCCTCATTATATTATTTATATTTTCTTACCAATCGTAATATTTTTACATCATCTATTAAATATCTTTTAAACATTCTTTTAGGCTCTTGTAATAACCTATAAAACCATTCCAATCCGTGGTCACTCATCCAGCGAGGTGCTCTTTTGACATTTCCAGCAAGAAAATCCACTGTTGCACCTGCACATATAGTGACCTTTGCATCATATTTATCTATATTTTCATATATCCATTTTTCCTGCTTAGGACATCCAAAACAAGCAATTAATAAATCCGGATGAACATCAGAAATCATTGCATTTATTCTATCTAACTCATCTTGATTTTTTTCAAAGCCAAATGGAGGAGCATATACACCAACAATCTCTATGTCAGGAAGCTTTTTTTCTAAATTAGCCTTAGCCTTTTCAGCTATCCCATCTTTACCACCAATAATAAATATTGTATATTTTTTCTTTTGTGCAACTTTACATAACTCTGGAACCAAATCAGAACCTGATATTTTAGCCTTTACCGGTCTTTTATGAAGCTTAGAAATCCAAACTAATGGTTTTCCATCAACCAGAACCATATCTGCATCATCAACAATTTTTTTCAAATAGCTGTCATTCTCAATCTTCATAACCACATCTACGTTAATAGCAACTATGTATGATTTATTCTTAGACGCAATCATCTCTTCTATCGCACAAATTGTCTCTGACATATCTACATTATTTACATATGTATTTAAAAGTGCCTGCTTTTCCATCAGCTATTCCTCTCCAAAAAATCTTTCTTCCAGCATTAAACATAGACAATGATAAATAGGTAAGTGATGCTCCTGTATCATATATGTTCTTGTCTGTGATGAACGGATTGTTACATCTGCTATTTTAGATAATTCACTATCATTTGCACCTGTGAGTCCTATAACTTTTAACCCTTTCGCTTTAGCAGTTATTGCAGCATATAAAATATTTTTACTATTACCAGATGTTGAAATCCCTAAGAAAATATCTCCACTATTTCCATACCCATTAACCTGCTGTGCAAAACATAACTCTGGTCTGCAGTCATTCATATATGCAGTAGATAATGCTATATGACCATCTAACGCAATTGCAGGTAGTGCCATCTGTAAATTATCAGCTAAAACATTTCCAAGTTTCTCATTTTCATTAATTAATCTATCCTTATATTCCACAGGAAGTCTTCTTTGTTTTTCAAAGCCTTTCATTAACTCACCGACAATATGCTCAGCATCCGAAGCTGAACCACCATTACCTGCAACTAAAAGCTTTCCACCATTCAAAAAAGTCTGTTCTAATAATTCATATGCTTTTTTTATGTATTCCCTATTAAAATCCAATTCTGGATATCTTTCAAATAATACATCTATATGTTTCGCAATATTCTCTTTCAATTTAGTCTCCTTGTAATTCAAATTATATTATAGGTTCATATGTTTCTGGACTATAATGAATTACTCTTGTTCCACCATCTTCAAATTCAAATGGTATATACAACAGATCTTCCATTGCTTTTTTCACTTTTTCCTGTTTATCTGGCTCTACATAAAACACTAAGAAACCACCGCCTCCTGCTCCAAGTAATTTCCCACCTAAAGCTCCAGCCTTTAATCCTTTATCATATAATTCATCAATACTATTAGTAGATACTGTATTACCTGTTTTTCTTTTAATTCTCCATGTATGATCAAGAAGTCTTCCAAATTCATCTAAGTCACTCTGCTTATCCACTAAAACCTTTTCTGCTTCATCTACTAAAGCAAGCATTTCTTTGAGCTGATTTACTTTATCTGCTTTGTTGGATGCGTTTGCTTTTTGAACATCTGATGAAAATCTTGTAAATCCCGTGAAAAACATCATTAAATTATTATTAAGCTGTCTCTTTCTTTCCGGATTAATAATTAATGGCAGCACTTCATATCCATCTGAATTAAAATTAATTCTATTAAATCCACCATATGATGCAGCAATCTGATCCTGCCATCCACCTGCTTCTTTGCACAATTCTCTTTCTAAATATATTGCAGCATCAGCAAGCTTTTTCTTATCTGCATACTTTCCCTTCAAAGCATAAAAAGCATTAATCATTCCAACGGCAAATGAACTAGATGTACCTAAACCGGATCTAGCTGGAAGATCTGCTTCATATGTTAATCTGATTTCATGCATATCCAGCATTTTCATTGCCTCTCTTATTGCTGGATGCTGAATATCATTAACATCTGTTACTCTTTCTATTTTGGCATATGATAACTCTGTACTATAGTCAAAGAATCTTGGCAGGTGTCTTACATTAACATAACAATATTTATCAAATGTTGTCGATAAAACTGCCCCACCATTTTCCATAAAAAATGACTCCATATCTGTTCCACCACCAAAAAAAGACATTCTAAAAGGTGTCTTAGTAATAATCATCGCTTAATCTCCCTTATCTCACATTATGTATTCGTATTTCATAAAATTCTATATACTTAAATATTCTGACACTTACTATATCAATTATGTTCCGTGATTAGTAAACACTGTAACAACTGTCTTAAATAAAATTTTAATATCAAGCATTACACTCCAGTTATCGATATACTCCAAATCCATCTTTACAACTTCATCAAAGTCCATAACACTATTTCGTCCATATGCCTGCCACATTCCTGTAATACCCGGCTTCATAGACAGTCTTCTCTTGTGGTGTCCTTTATACTGCTTGAACTCACCCACCGTAGGTGGTCTTGTTCCGACAAGGCTCATATCTCCCTTTAACACATTAATAAACTGAGGAAGCTCGTCTATACTTGTCTTTCTTATGAACTTACCAACTTTGGTAATTCTAGGGTCATCCTTCATCTTGAACATAAGACCATTCATCTCATTCTGTGCCATAAGTTCTTTCTTACGTTCCTCGGCATCAATATACATTGAACGGAACTTATAAATATAGAAATAACGTCCATTCTTTCCTACACGCTTCTGCTTAAAGAATAATGGACCTTTTGACTCAATCTTAATAGCTGGTGCAACAAATATCATCGCAATTGTCATAAATACAAGACCCACGATAGCTCCAACTATGTCAATACATCTCTTCACGAATAAAGACTTCCAGCTATATATCCTGTTAGCAAATGTAATAACTGGAATACTTCCAAGATAACCAAGCTTCGCATCGAAATCCCTGTATACATCTAATACTTCAATCTTAAGATGTACAGTAACACCCATATCCTCAAGTTCCATAACCATAGGCTTGATACGTTCTCTTATGCGATCTGTAACATCTATGTAGACTTCATCAACGATTTCATTCTTAATAAACTTCATCATAGTATGGATATCTGCGACAACTGGAACTCCATTGATATCCTGACCCGTCATATTCTCATCCATAATTACAATTCCGTCTATCTTTCTTAACCAGTCGTCCTTCTCATCAATCTTTGAAAGTGTATTCTTAGCCCTGTCCTTAACTGTAACCATTATGACACGGCTTGCCCTCTTGCTTTCGTTATGTGATTTAAGATATGCCTTAACAAGCAGTCTTGATACATACATAATAACTATTGCAACGATAACTGTAACAATATATATGCCTCTCTGGATGCCTTCTGCATCTCTTCTTAATAATTCATAGACAGCGAGTATAGCAGCAAACAGTGCACTCTTGCATACTACTGACCTGAATTCTTCAAAATAACCTCTGCTTATAAAATCATTCTTGACATTATAAAATACTGCTGTAATAACTGTCGCAACCAGTATTGATACGCAGTTATTATTAAGTTCACTAAAAATCTGTCTGTTATTCATTCCCCAATATAACCCCAGCCAGATTATTCCTGCAACATAATACGATAACACTATCGCTATTGCATCTGTAAAAAATATAAGTATATTTTGTATACTTTCTTTAGTTCTGTTAATATTCGTCATAAGCCCCCTGATAGTATATTATTATTTATGCAATCTGATTAATTATACTATATTCGACATAATTGTCAATAATGTAAAAATCCGTCCCACTCTATTATGTGGAACGGATATAGTTCATTTTATTCCACTGTAACTGATTTAGCAAGATTTCTTGGCTTATCTACATCAAGTCCCTTAGCTACACTTACATAATAGCCAAGTAACTGAAGTGGCACAACAGCAAGTGATGCTGCAAAATGTTCATCTATCTTTGGAATGTATACAGTAAATTCAACTGTATCCTCAACTTCATATTTTCCATATGTAGTAAGTCCCATAAGATATGCACCACGGCTCTTGCACTCAACCATATTGCTTATCGTCTTCTCATAAAGCTCACTCTGTGTAAGCACACCAATAACAAGAATATTATCTTCAATAAGACTTATAGTTCCGTGCTTTAATTCACCAGCGGCATACGCTTCTGAATGAATATAAGATATCTCCTTAAGCTTAAGGCTTCCTTCAAGACTGACTGCGTAATCAATCCCTCTTCCTATAAAGAATATATCTTTTGAATTGGCAACCTTTGCGGCAAACCACTGAATTCTTTCCTTATCTTCAAGAATCTTCTCAATCTTATCAGGTATAGTCTTAAGTTCTTCTAAATATGTGCTGTACACATCATCTGCTATCTCACCTCTTACTCTGGCAAACTGAATTGCAAGGCAGTAAGCGGCTATAAGCTGTGTACTGTAAGCCTTAGTTGTAGCGACAGAAATCTCCGGACCGGCAAGTGTATAGAATACATTATCTGCTTCTCTTGCAATTGAACTTCCAACTACATTGACAATGCCAAGTGTCCTAAGTCCCTTATCCTTAGCAAGCCTTAACGCCGCAAGGCTGTCTGCTGTTTCACCTGACTGGCTTATAACAATCACAAGTCCATCAGGATCTAACAAAGGCTTTCTGTATCTGAACTCAGAAGCGAGTTCTACTCTTACCGGTATCTTAGCCAGATCTTCCATAACATACTGTGCAACTACGCCAACGTGATATGCCGAACCACAGGCTACGATATATATCTGTGAAATCTTCTTAATCTCTTCATCTGAAAGCTCTACTGCTGATAAATCAAGCTTCCCGTCCTTTAATACAGAATTAAGTGTATCAGCAATTGCCTTTGGCTGTTCGTGGATTTCTTTCATCATAAAATGCTCATATCCACCCTTTTCTGCTGCCTCAGCATCCCATTTAATCTCTACAAGCTCTTTTTCTATCTCATCACCATCAAGGTTATAAAATGTTATATTACCATCTGCAAGACGTCCAATCTCCATATTGCCAATATAATATACATTTCTTGTATAATTAAGTATAGCCGGTACGTCAGAGCCAACATAACAGTTGCCATCACTGACACCAAGTATCATTGGGCTGTCTTTTCTTGCTACATATATTTCATCAGGATATTCCTTGAACATAATCGCAAATGCGTAAGAACCACGGATACGAACCATAGCATGGTTAATAGCATCTACAGGTGTATGCTCATATTTCTTATAATAATAATCTATAAGCTTAATAGCCACTTCTGTATCTGTTGATGAATAGAACTCGTATCCATTCTTAACAAGCTTATCCTTTAATTCCTGATAATTCTCAATAATTCCATTATGTACGCCAACAACATTATAATCATCTGATATATGAGGATGTGCATTATTCTCAGAAGGCTCACCATGTGTTGCCCATCTTGTATGTCCAATACCGCAAGTCCCTTTAATGGCAAGACCATTATTAGTCTTTTCCTCTAATGCCTTAAGCCTTCCCTTCGCCTTAACAACCTCAACGTGCTTATCGCCGTCACGAACTGCAATACCTGCCGAATCGTACCCTCTATATTCAAGCTTTGCAAGACCGTTAAGAAGTATTGGTGCTGCCTGTTCATTACCTACATATCCAACTATTCCACACATAGATATATTCCTCTCTTTTAAAAATTCATATCACTTTATAATATATTATTCCGTTCCTAATTACAAGAGTATAGAATATTTATTTTAAGTCCATATTTCAATTTCAGCTTAACTTCTCCTTTTCACGTCCACTGTGTGTTATGACTATATTTCACCCTGCATCAACTCTTATTATTAATCCCTATTATTAACTTTTATACTAATCCTTATTATTAACTCTTCCTATTAATTACTTTTCAAACGCCACAATAGCAGTTATATCATTATAACCAAGCTGCTGCATTTTCTTCTGAAGCTTATTGATTGCCTCATCAAATTGTGAAAAAGCATTATATGTATCATTAAAATACTGCATTGCCTTTTCTTTATCTCCATCTTCATTAGCATGCCATGAAAGCTCTGCATAATGATGCAAATCATTATGTGCCTTTACAAGCTGCTTGAATTCAGAACTATTTACAATCTTATCATCCTTTAACTGTGCAATCCATTTACCAAGTTTACAGCGTGACGGATCATCTACCTGCTTCTTTAAAAGATGTTCAAATCCTACGATATTGTTATATACTCTCCATGTAAGAATATAATGATCTACTTCAAACACTCTCATCCAATCCTGCTGTGTAATCTTAGAACAGCCTCTTACAAGGTCACTTCTTGTCTTATCAAGATATCTGCCCACCTTGAATACCCTCTGTCCTGATTTAAGGCAGTCATCAGACAGTATGCTGTAGCTCTGTGAAATATTCTCTATCTGCTTAGAAAATGACTTTGTAACACCTGTCTGTGTATCTATGTCATTAAAGACACTGTCAACCTTCTCACTTATGTCATCAATCTGGCTGTTCATCTGCTGCATAACTTCAAGTGACTTCTCTACCTTTTCATTCCCTTCACCAAGGCTTATGGTAGTCTCATCCATTGCTTTTGCAAGCTCATCTATATTATCTCTTAATTCTTTAACATACTTGACTATACTTCCAGCAGACTCTGCTGTATTATTAGATAATAATCTTACCTGATCAGCAACAACGGCAAAGCCTCTTCCTGCTTCTCCGGCTCTTGCAGCTTCAACAGAAGCATTTAAAGCCAAAAGATTACTCTGGTTAGATACCTTCTTAACAAGGTCTACAATCGCTTCAATCTTACCAATCTTACCCTTAAAATCCTGAACTTTATTATTGATAGACTGAATCTTCTTAGATGACGCATTAACGGCTTTGATACTATCGTTCATATCTACCGTTACATTATGAGACACTGATATTATATCGTGGGCATTATCACGGATATGTCCCATAGCCATAGAAATGTTCTCTATAGAACTCTCAAGATGCTGGCTGGCATTCTCCATATGCTGTATCGACTTAGTCTGTGTTTCTACCTGATTAAGTGTATCTTTAATCAAAGTATTATCGCCAAGAATCTCCATAGTTTCATTAAGTCGCATAACAACTGGATTATTAACCTGCTTAACCGCTTTAAGCATTGAATTAAGCTTATCTGCATACAACGGATTATTAAAATCCGTCGCATCTATCTCATTAAAATCACCTGAGGCTATATTGTCAATTGCCTCAATCATTCGCCTGACATCACCTTCTGGCAATAAGTTCTCTTCTGTCTTTTTTCTAAACATATACTTTCATTCTCCTATATACGCACAACAGCGGGTTATAAAATACAACTCCCATTTCCCAGCAACAGACATACTACTACAGTCCTGATTAACGTAGAACAAGCTATAAATATCTGTAAAACATCGTATCTTCGAACCATTTATTAAATTATTCAAGTCTATATAACACCGATATTGTAATAATATCATAATTCAAGTATATTTACCATACAAAAATAAAAATTTGTCTGACATTTTTGTATAACGTATGATTAATTGATAGTATCCACTATTGGTCAGCTATATTGTAAAAACCCACAAGCATTTGTTCAGATTTATCATCTGTCATTAATATAGGAATATGTTTAAAACTTATATACTGTCCTAATTTAATTGCAAACTTATTACCTTGAAATTCTTCTATATATGGGATATTCTTTGTACCTGTTCTAACTCTTTTAGATGTTGGAATTGTTTCACTTGTAAAATCAGCTTTTTTGTAAGTTGTATACATATATATATTATTTATATTAATATCAAGCATAGCCGCAAAGGCACATATAAAAAGATAACTTGCCCTGAATTTACCTTTAACATCTATCCACGTTTTATCTGACACAGTAGACTTCATTTCAATCAAATATATATCCCATTTATCTGCTATCTCATCCACATTATCCATAATAATATGGTCTACTCTTTTATACATTGATGCTTTAGAACCCTCTTTAAAAAAATACATATCTGTATGCTTTTTATCTATATTCTCTATTGTCAATGTATTATTAGACTTTGTCCTAAATTCAAGTCTGCTTTCTCCACCATCATCATTCTCTTCAAGTATAATGACATTATCATCTTCTTTTACTGTAACAAAATCTTCTTTTAATAATTCGTCTATTATAAACTGTGTTCTCTTTTTCATATCAATTCCACTCTTATGTACATTTACCACGCATTTATAAGTGTCAATAACAATAATTACTATTGCAGAATAACAACACTAATCGTCTATTCCTGTATATTATATGCTTCATTGGTTATCTTATCTAAAGCATCATTAAATGTTGGCACTGCAAATCCATTATCGTCACATTCAATCTCTTCCAGAACAGTTTTCTTTCTTGTTCTGCTTCCTTCCGTATTAAACTGATACACCCTGACTTTTCTATAATCAATTAAATCTTCCTGTGTATATCCATACTTTTCCATCAAATCTACATTTTCTGAATTATTCTTTAATGAAATCATATTATTAATGTGCTGAATTATTAAATCACTATGTGTAGTAACACATACATTAGTCTTTGTATTCACAAGTCTGCACAAAACTCTTGCAATTGAACTCTGCAATTGTGGATGCAGTCCTATTTCTGGCTCTTCATAAAACATATTAGAAATTGTTCTATTATATTTTAACAATAAAAGAAGAGGTGATAATTCAGTAACAACTCCTGATACAACTCTTAAAGGCAGACTCTTGCTTCTTCCATTAGGAATATATCTCACTTCCCTGTTAGGTAAGTCAGACACATCTAATACACCATCTGCCATATTACACTCTATATATTGAATTATACTTTTATATTTATCATTCTTCACTGGAGAATATTGCGATAAATTATTAATAACTGTAAGGAAATTATTAATAGGACGTGTAAATGGTGTAACGGCACTTTCCTGATTATCATTAAATGTATTATCTCTTCCAACCTGATTAATAATATCTTTTGTCAGCATAAATCCTGTTCTTGATGCTGGAAGATAAATAGATGTATCCTTAGCATAGTTCATTCCTAATATAGAATAACACAACACGGACATTAAAAAATCAATATTATGCTTATCATATATTTCATCAAAAGAAGATGCTAAACATACCGCTCTGCTTCTCTTCTTATGCTGAATAACCTGCATTATTATTTCAACTCGTTCTGTAGTATCCCCATCACTTTCCAACACTTTTTTATTCTGTATAGTATGGAAATCCACCTCGACAGATTCTAAATCTGGTATCTCTACCTGAATTTTATCTATGCTTACTTCATCCGTATTAAAGAGCCATTTAACAAAACTTTTCTTTTCAAAATCCAGACAGTCATTAATCAAACTCTGAATATTAACACCATATTCTTTTAACTTTACATTATATTGTTCATTTACAGCATTTCTGATATTATCTGAAATCCATTCAAATACTTTTGAATAATGCTGGCTTTTTTTCATATTCTTTGCTGAAAAAAAGCCCGTCCTTCCATAATTCTGAAGTCCCCATATCAAAGACGTCAAATAACTCTTTCCGCTGTTATTATCACCAACAAAAAGCATAAAAGGTGCTATCTCAACCTCTGCACTTTTTATTTTCCCGAAATTTTCAATATATATTTTACGATATTCCATATATGACCTCTTGATTCATAGTTTGACTTTGTTAATAATCAAATTATTATATACACATTTAAGATTATTACTAATAGTATTACTATATTAACATACATCAACTAATATAACAATAACTGCTTAGTAATTCTCCCTAATCCACTCCAGACTTTCCCTATTACCTATATCATATCTCTTACCTGGCATTTCATACGCATAAACTTCACGTTTCTTGCAGAACCACTCAATAAATCCACCCGGTGCATCAAGATTAATCTCCTCGTCATTGACACAATCAACAATAACCGGTAAATCCTCTTTGCCATAAATATAAAATGGTGGCACAGCCCAGTTGCTCTTTGGTTCTTTAGGCTTTTCTTCCATTGAAATAACCTTATCAGAAGAATCAACTTCAACAACGCCTGTTCGCTGTAACTTTTCTAACGATGGCTCATAATGTCTCATTATGCAGGTTGCATTTTTCTCTTTGTAGAAATCAAGAAATCCTTTTATAGAGAAATCCAAAAGGTTGTCACCCGCAAGAACAAGCACTCCATCTTCGCATACATTTTTATCTGCACCTGCCAAATTACATTCATTTATTGCAAATGCTATATCCTTAACTGCACCTAACCTATTATCATTGTCTGTTGAGCCGTCATCTAAGATTGTAAGTTTCATTCCACTTAATCTATTCTTTGCCTTATCTGCCCATTCAGTAAATATATCATAGAACTTATGATTAGACACAACTATAACCTCATCTACCATATTGGTAGATTGAACATCTTCTAACAACCAATCTAATATGCTTTTACCCTTAACTTCCAATAAAGGCTTTGGAAAATTCTCTGTTAATGGATATAATCTTGTTGCATAACCTGCTGCTAATACTATACATTTCATATATAATTCCTCTTCTATACTGTGTAATCTTTATAACTTAATTCCATCTGCTGTATTAACGAAATAAATAGCAAAATCCTTCTCTAAATTAGGATGCCTCTTTATATACTCTTTTCTTACCTTATCAGCAATCTCTTCTTTCTTATCTGGATTAATAAGAGCAATACTTGAACCATTAAAGCCTGCACCAGAAAATCTTCCGCCATATATTCCATCTGTATTTTCAAATATATCCTGTAAATCTCTCAGATTATCAGAGCCAGTTTCATAAAGCTCTATGGAACTTCTTCCAGACTGGAACATAAGTTGTCCGAATTCTTCAATATCACCTTTCTTCCAGGCCTTAATTCCGTCTTTTACTCTCTGTCTTTCACCATAAAAATGCTCTGCTCTTTTTCTCCAGTTCTCTGGAAGCCTGTCCTTGTACTGCAAATAGACACCAATAGGTACATTTCTTAAATATGTATCTTTATAATTACCATAATCCATACCTGCATAAGCCTGTAACGCATACGCCGCTGCCTTGCACTCATCAACTCTGGTATTATACGCAGAACCAGCAAGCTGTCTTTCCTTTCCGCCAAATACAATCATAATCTCAAATGGTTTCATATTGGAACTTACCGGTATAATCTCATTGGAATCATCCAGTGTATCAAGAAATAACAGACCATTTTTCCTGCAATACACCTCACAGCTCTGGTCAAGCTTGCCGACATTGACTCCTATATAATTACGCTCCGCCCATATAGCATTGCTTATAATCTCTGGTCTTGTAATCTGAATATCATTAGCTATGCATACCGCATTAAGATATGCAAGAATAACTGCCGCTGAAGATGATAACCCTCCAACTGGCAGTGTTCCTTCTATAACACCTTTGATGCCTCTCCTTAATTCATATTTTCTTGAAAGTGCAACAATCGCAGCTTTAAGGAAATCCCCCCAAAGCATCTCTCGTTCTAACTCATCTTCAAGCGTGAACATTATATGCCCTGGATAATTCTTGCTGATAAGGTCAAATGTTCCATCTTCTGTTATGTCAAATTCTAATTCAACTCCCCTGTCAATTGCAAAACCCGTAACCTGTCCAAGCTGGTGGTCTACATGTGCACCTAAGGGGCATACTCTGTACGGAGTGAAAATTTTGTGTTTCATCGTTGTTCTCCTACTTGATTAAATACTATATGTTTTCAAAACACTACCATCTACATTTATGTTTTGAATTTTCTACTGATATATCACCATAATGGTTACTTTGCATAAATTCTTTTATTATTTTTTCAGAAAAACTTTTTAATTAAATATAAAAATTCTAATTTTATTTAATAAATCAAATAAATATACTGACCATCTTTTTATATTTGTATTGATTACTATCAGATATGTTTTTTCTATAAATCTTTGTCTTGCTAAATCAATTACAGTACAAACAATATAAACTATAATTACAACAATCACAGAATATGGTATAAGCAATATAGAATTTTGATATTTAGCATTTTCAAATATATTTTCCCATATAAACGGCCTTATTAAATTATTATCGTGAATAAGATAAACACCAAAGGATGCTGATGCTATAATATTTATCCATTTATTATAATTAATATTTAAAGTAACAAATGTCATAAATAACATTATTGATATAATTAATATCGTGATTTTTTCTTGACCATAAAAGTAATTCACATTTGATTCAAATATGTGCCACCTTTTTCCCAATATCATAAATATAACACTTGACATATATGTTATAAATGTAACTATCAAAAATATCTTAAAATACTTTTGAGATTTTAATTTTGAATTAAAACCATAAATTCTTATATATCCTGCTATAGAATATAAAGTTATAAACCATAATAATGAATTGCTTTGAAACTGTGAAGTTGTTAATGTTGGAATTATAGACCAACATACAACTGCTAATATCAACAAATATTGATATGTTTTCTTATCTAAATTATGTAACAATTTATTTAAAAATGGATGAAATAAATACAACACAAAATAGCAACTAGCAAACCACCAAGTTGAAAAAGTAATTGGAAAAAAACTCTTAATTATTAATTTTATACTAAATTGATTCTTATTAATAATGCAATAAATCAAACTTAATATAACAGAATAAAAAAATAATTGTCCCCAAAATTTTAATATTTTTTTAAATTGAAATATTTCTTTTTTTTGATTAATTAAAAAAAATCCCGATATTAATATAAATATATCCACACCTACCTTTCCACCCATAATAATAAAATTATACCATAAACGAGTAATTGTTATTGTGCTATTCTCCCACTGAAAACCACCATTATAAGCAAAATGACAAAACACTATCATCAACATCGATATAATTCTCAACAATTCTATTGAAGAATTTCTTTCCATTTTATTATCATTAATTAACATTTAATAATTTTATTGTAGCTATTATTCTACAGAACTCCCTTCTAAATATCATAAACTATAATTTATAAAACACTATCTTTATATAAATTCTCTATATATAAAAAAGGTCTTAAGCAATTAACCAAAAACCTTTTTATTTAACGATTTATATTTAGTTAGTGATTCTTTGCAAATCAATATCATTCTTAACCATTCTCTCAACTAATTCCTGGAAAGAAATCTCTCTCTTCCAGCCAAGCTTTGCTTCTGCCTTAGCTGGGTTACCAATAAGAAGTTCAACCTCTGCTGGTCTGAAGAAGTC
>FONU01000011.1 GCA_900112995.1 [Lactobacillus] rogosae
ACAGATGTAAACACAGTAAACCAGCTATTGACATATTCAAAGCAGGCAGAGGCAGGAATACACCAAAAAGCAATACAGATGTTGCTTGGAGCAGGAAAACACACTTATTACAACAGTATCCATTTCAAGTGCATTTTTGGGGAATATGAAGCAGGGACATAAAAGATAGTAAATGTGATATGTAACATATAGTGTATTTAATACATATACAGCAGTATTGTAGATATTATCAGAATAAAGAGAAATAACTGAAATCCTATGTTTATAAATTGAGAGATGTCTTAATTATAAACATAGGATTTTGTTATATGGCAATATAATAGAAGAGTGTCAGGAAATACTTAGTGAGCAGGGGTGTAATGCTGATGAAAATAGCATCATGGAAATGTAGTAGTACTTTTAAATTAAAAAGGCTCTAAGATTTGATGTGAATTTTATAATGAATTATGTTTCCATATTTTTAAAGTAGTCTTTAGTGTAACTGGTATTTGTGTTATAGTAATGATAACAAAACATCAGGAAGTAAGAAAAAATGAGTGATAATAATACATTAGATTACTACAACCAGCATACAGCAGATTTTGTCAATACAACTCAAAATGTGGATTTTCATGAAATACAGGAACTTTTCTTATCGTTTTTGCCAGCGAAAGCAAAAATATTGGATTTTGGATGCGGTTCAGGAAGAGATACTAAGTATTTTATAGATAATGGATATGAAGTTGATGCAATGGATGGTTCAAAAGAATTATGTAAGGCAGCAACAAAGTACACTGGTATTCAGGTACATCATATGCTTTTCGAGGATTTTAATGCCAGTAATACATATGATGGGATATGGGCGTGTGCATCAATTCTTCATTTAAAGAAGTGCGAACTGTCTGATATGATAAAGCGGCTGTATCATGCACTTAAAAGAAACGGCGTGATATATATGTCTTTTAAGTATGGCGATTTTGAGGGCGTAAGAAATGGAAGGTATTTCACATATCTTACAGAGGAAAGTTTTGATATGTTGATGGAGCCTATAAATGGATTTAAGAAAGAAAAAATCTGGGCAACAGGTGATGTAAGAGAAAACAGGGGTACGGAGCAATGGTTGAATATTATACTTCGCAAGGTGACAATCATTTAATAGTTGAACAAAAATATTACAACATGCTGGATATAGAAGGATTTTCACAGATGATGAAGGATCCGTCGTATTGTTATAAATTCTACTGGCTTGAGGCTATTGTTCATCTGATTTCAGAAAATGTTTATCAGACAACATTTGATGAGATAATAGATGAAATGATATCAAATGCATGGTATTCAGTAAGAGAGTTCCATATACATCTTAGTGGAATACAATCTGATGGAATGGTAAGGGACGGGCTTGAAAGGGCAGTAAATTTGTTATCTGAATACAGCAGCTTACCTGCTAATGCGTCAAAAGTAGAAATAAAAAATGCAATCAAAGAATACAATAATGAACTTAAGGCGGTAAAGGAACAGCTTACAAATATGGTTCCGTACAGAGCATTGTCAGGATTCTTTTCAAAAAGTGATGAGCCTGCAGACTGGGGAAGTGTAAAAAGACTGACAGCATATATTAAGAAGGTCAATCAGATAATTGTGCCATTACCTTATATTCTTGGAGACAGCAGCAAACTAAAGAAAGAAGTATATTTTAATCTGGACTGGGTATTGATGATACAGGATAATACAGTAAATATACTTGGATGGATTCAGTATGAAAAGGTTAAATGGCTGCAAAACAATAATCCGGAAGTACCGGGATTAGTATATAAACTGGCACCTATTGATGAAAAGATGCGAAAGCTATCCCATGCAAGGAAACTGTGGGAAGGAATACTTGATGTATGTGAGGTAAGAGATGTATTTACAGGGAAGCCGGTAAATACTAAACAATATGACATAGATCACTTTATACCGTGGTCATTTGTAATGAATGATGAGTTGTGGAATCTGATGCCAATGGACTCTTCACTCAATTCCTCTAAGAATAACAAGCTTCCTAAGTGGGAACCTTTCTTTGAAATATTTGCTGGTAATCAGTTTATTATGTATAAAAAAATATATGAAAAACCGGAATTACATAAACTCTTTGAAGCTTGCTACAGAGATAATCTGCATTCTATATGGGCTGTAAGGGAACTGTATACTGCAGGAAAAGGTAAAACGGAATTTTGCCACATATTAGAAAAGAACATGCAGCCAGTATATGACTCAGCGAGACGTCAGGGATATGAAATTTGGAATAGGGACAAAGTACAATAATATTTGAAAGTACGAGATAGACCAAATTACAGATGAAGAAATCAATATAGTTTTGAGTTATTTGAGGATGCTTATATTAAGAGATGGTATAAGCTGTCAACTGATTTAAAAATCGATTAATTGCAAAAAGAGGTAATCATGCACATATATGTAGATGCGGACGCATGTCCTGTCATACGGATAGTAGAGAACATAGCTAAAAAATACAATATAGAAACAACGCTTATATGTGATACAAATCATGTGCTTACATCTGATTATAGTGATGTAGTCACAGTAAGCGCAGGGGCTGATGCAGTTGATTTTAAGCTGGTTAACTTATGTACGCGTGATGACATAGTTGTTACACAGGATTATGGGGTTGCAGCTATGGCGTTGAGTAAGGGTGCATATGCAATTCATCAGTCAGGAAAGTGGTATACTAACGACAACATAGATCAGATGCTTATGCAGAGGCACATAACTAAATGTGCGAAAAGAGCAAGCAGTAAAAATCATATAAAGGGACATAAAAAGAGGTCAAATGAGGATAATATTCATTTTGCAGAGTCGTTTGAAAAACTTGTGCTGTTGGCACAGACAAAGAAAGGGTAATGTAAATGGGATTATTTAGTAAGAAAAAGATAATGCGTTCTTATGATAAAGATAGCAAAAGACCAGTAATTAAGGCCAGCATCTGCACTGGTGAACAGGTAGCTGGATTTAAGGATATTCATACAGGTAAGATAGAAGAGATCATGCTGATTAGGAGTGAGGCAGACCTTGATAATTTCAAGAAAATGTATGGAATTAACGAAAAAATAGAAAAGGAATATTAAGATGAACGTTCAGATATTTGGAACTAAGAAATGTAATGATACAAAAAAGGCAGAGCGTTTCTTTAAGGAGAGAGGTATTAAGTACCAGTTTATTGATATGAAAGAAAAAGGGTGAGTGTCGTCCGGTGGACGACTTGCTACGAACCGACCGAGCCGGAAGGCGAGACTGAGCAAGGGCGAATTTAATTCAGTTGCTCAGGTTAATGGTGGACTGGAAAATATGATTAACTGGGAAAGTAAGAGTAAAAAATTATGATAAAGGAAATAGAAGATAGAAGAAGCATAAGAAAATATAAACCAGATAGAGTTAATAAAACCATGATTGAAGATATGATATACAGCGCTACACTTGCTCCATCTGCTAAGAACAGACAGCCATGGAAATTTATCGTATATCAGGGAGATGAAAAAGACAAATTGGTTGAAGTAATGCAGCAAGGTATTAATGCAGAAAAGATCAGCCATGAACTAATGCCAGAATGGGTATTTGCAATACCAGATGCTGAGAATACTGTAAGAATCATGCAGGAGGCACCATGTCTAATTGCTGTGCTTAATACTAATCAGAAGACACCATTTTCTGGCATAGAAAATGAAAAGAGAATTGTAGAAATCTGTGACTCATTATCTATAGGTGCTGCCATTCAAAATATGATACTTACAGCAACAGGGTATGGATTAGGTACTTTGTGGATTGCAAATACATGCTTTGCATACAATGATCTTGTTGATTTTATTGGAACTGACTGCCAACTGACTGGATTGGTTGCGGTTGGAATTGCGGATGAATCTCCAGATAAAAGACCAAGAAAACCATTTGAAGATATAATTGAATTCAGGTAGATGAGAGATTTCTCAGTTTAAGAAGTTTATGGGGCCTGTCTCCAAGACACTCCAAGACACGTTAATTTGAATTGTTTATTTTCATAAAATGTGTTACAATCAAGTTAGCCACAACTAATTATATTGTAAAAAAGGTAAATGTATGAGTGAAAGAATAAAACCTACTATCAGTGGCAGTGCTGAGACAATGCTCCAGAGCTTTTATGCCAGAGCCCAATATTCCAAAAGTAAACATAATAAATTCTATGATGCAAAGGCGGTAGAATTAGTCGATAAAATTGATTATGATTTTTCTACAGCGGCTAGGGATTCTACGATGGGGAAAGGGGTAATTGCCAGAACGGTAGTTTTTGATGAATTAGTAAAGAATTTTATAGAGAAAAATCCTGATTGTACGGTGGTTAATATTGCCTGTGGTCTGGATACGAGATTTTATCGCATGGATAATGGTAAAATTACATGGTACAATCTGGACCTTCCAGAAACGATAGCAATCCGCAATCAGATTTTCGAGGAATCAGGACGTGTTTCTACGATAGGAATTTCTGCACTTGACCCTGCATGGTCAAAAGAAGTAAAAGTGCGGGGGAAAATGCTTTTTATCATTGAAGGATTATCAATGTATCTGACAGCAGAAGAAAACGGTAAGATATTAAAAATAATAAAGGACAACTTTGATAATGCCTGTATTCTTATGGAATGTCTGGCAAAGGCATGGGTAAAGAAAGAAGGAACAGAAAAATCCATACAGCAAACAGGCTCAAAATTTGTCTTCGGTGCAGATCATTTTGAAGACCTTGGGAATATGACAACAGGGTATCATAAAATAAAAGATGATAATATTCTTCGTGGCATGGAGTTATTTTCATCTGCATACAGACTTTTGGCGTTATTACCTATTGCAAAAAAGGTTACGCAGAAGATTCTGATATTTGAAAAGGACGAACAAAGCATGTGAAAGAATCTTTATACGTGAATGTAAAACCACACGTCTGATGTTAAAATTGGAATTTGACGGAGTAATAGATATGAAAATCCGAGAAGTGAATGAGAATAAAAAGCAATTTATAGCATTATTGTTATTAGCTGATGAGCAGGAAAATATGATTGATCACTATCTTGAAAAAGGTACTATGTATGTACTTGAAGATGGTAATGTAAAAGCTGAATGTGTCGTTACTGATGAAGATAATGGAATACTTGAAATTAAAAATATTGCAGTTGATCCTCAGAATCAAGGACAGGGCTATGGGAAAGCATTGATTGACTTCCTTGTAAGTAAATATGCAGATGAATATTCTATTTTGCAGGTTGGAACAGGTGACAGCCCGTTGACCGTACCGTTTTATGAAAAATGCGGATTTGTCCGATCTCACAATATTCCGAATTTCTTTACGGACAATTATGACCACCCAATTTATGAGTGTGGTGTACAGTTAATAGATATGGTATATTTGCAAAGATGTTTATAACTTCCAGTTTACCAAGCCCTTTGAGAGAGGAGAAATCCTTTTCTCAAAGGGCTTTTTAATTTTACCGACATTCGTAAACTATAAGTAAAAGCCAAAACCTCATATACTCTAATCACAGAGGAAGTGGAGGTTTTGATATGAGTAACAGCTTAGCGGAAGTACATCCCGAATTGATTGCCGATTGGTCGGAAAAGAATTTGCCGTTGACTGTTGTTTAGCACATTAAATGTTACTCCATTCCTCATATTAAATGTGGTAAATATTGTCTAAGTAAGAGAAGCTATGTCACTTTCGTCCTGAATTATCCTGAAGTTATCCGGCTTTTTATATGCGGGTTCATTCCCCCAGCTCCTTAACAAGTTAAAACGGTAATGTTTTTTTTGTGTACAGTAGAGCACTATAGTATAATAAAACCAGTTTTTTTGCATAAGTTTAAAAGCTATAATAAGGAAATCGGCAAACCAGATGAAAGTCTTGGACGCAAAGCTACAGGGCCTTTAAAATGGCAGCCAGTTGCATAAAATGACGTGCACTGTCTGTTTGACAGTGTTTTTTTACGGAGTTATTTCACAGACGTAACAATAATGATTTTATCAGGAAAGAAATAGGTAAAGTATGAAAAAGGCAAAACGTTGTCTGATAGCAGTGGTGTCAGTATTCCATGGATCTTGGTGAAGACTGGTCTAATAATGAAATCATCCAGGCTGCAGCAATCGGTGAGTTTACAAACCTGGATGGTATTGAATGGTGAAACGGTGCAGAGATTGCAGCGGATGAATTTTTGATGCGTTTACCCGTGCGGAAAGTTCCATTACAAACAAAATACAGGGAACCGGACTTGGTATGGCTATGATTTTCTTCGGCTGATGGCCCGTTATTGGGATGTAGATTACGAATATGTCGGATATGATAAGAGCTGGGATGATATGCAGCAGATGCTTGAAGATGGCGAGATTGATATGGTAACATCTCCCAGCAAAACACCGGAAAGAGAAGAAAAGTTTGATTTTTCACGTCCGATAGGAACCAATAATGGGATTCTGACCGTCCGCAGTGACAACAGCACGATTGTGGATGGCAATTACAGTACTTACAACGGTATGCGTGTGGCACTTTTTAATGGAAGCTCCGAGATAAAGAGTTTGGCGGATTTTGCAGGCAACAAAGGATTTACATATGATCCATTTTATTTTGATACGACAGCAGAGATGGAGGAAGCTCTTCAGAGTGGAAATGTTGATGCTATTGCTGCTAGTTCTCTGAGAAAAACAAACAATGAGCGTATCGTGGATAAATTTGACAGCAGCGATTTCTATGTCATGGTTAAAAAAGGTAATACAGAATTGCTGAATGAGATCAATTATGCAATCGACCAGATGAATGCAGTTGAGGGCGACTGGAAAACGACACTTTATAATAAAAATTATGAAAGCATAGAAACTAAGAATCTGGAATATACCAAGAAAGAAAAAAGTATTATTTCACAGTATTCCAAGGACAATCCGCTTCATGTTCTGTGTGATCCGACCCGTTATCCATATTCTTATAATGAAAATGGTGAGATGAAGGGTATTATCCCGGATTACTTCCGTAAAATTGCAGACTATGCCGGGATTTCCTATGAGTTTCTTACACCTGCCACCAGAGATGAGTATATTGCCTATCAGAAAAATAAGGATATTACAGATATTAGCATCGATGCACGCCTGGAAACAGATAACTATGCTGAGACGAAAAAATGGGGGATTACTGCACCTTTCATTACAATGCAGCTGGCAAGGGTGACACGGCGTGACTTTGATGGAAAAATTAATGCTGTTGCTACTGTTGACCAGACAGTAGCAAATTCAATTGCAGATGCAATGGCACCCGATGCAGAAAAACTGATGTGCAGTACCCGACAGGAAATGATGGAAGCTGTCCGTAAGGGTAAAGCAGATGCTGCCTTCGTCTACTATTACATGGCACAGGCGTTTGTGAACAGTGACACTACGGGCACCATGACATATACTATGCTGGAACAGCCTACATTCACCTACCGTATGGTAATTTCATCAAATGAGAACCATGCGCTGGCTGGTATTCTGACGAAAGCAATGTATGCCATGCCCCAAAATCTTGTTGAAGATCTTGCAGCACAGTATACCACATACAAAGCAACAGATCTGACATTTGTTGACTGGATCCGTCTGTATCCTGTTGTTACTGTTTTGGTTCTTCTTATTTTTGGATTGCTGCTGACTACTATGGCTGTGACAATGGTGCATCTTAGTGCAAGAAAAAAAGCTCAGAAGGCGGAACAGAAGAAAACTGAGGAAATGGCGGAACTGGCAGAGCATGCACAGGCTGCAAACAAGGCAAAAACAGCATTTCTGTCACATATGTCCCATGATATGAGGACACCGATGAATGCAATCATAGGATTTACCGGTATTGCAATGAAAAACAATCCGTCAGACGAAGTGAAAAATTGTCTGGAAAAGATTGACGAAAGCTCAGAGCATTTACTGTCGCTGATCAATGATATATTAGATCTGACCAGCATCGAAAGTGGAAAAGTGAATTACAATCCGGTACCGGCGGATGTGAAAAACATTACAGATTCTGCATTGGATATATAAATATGCGTTACCGCATTTCGGATACTGGTATTGGCATGAGTGAGGAATTTACAAAAGAAGTTTTTGAGGAGTTTGCACAGGAAGATTCCGATGTGAGAACGCAGTACCATGGAGTTGGACTGGGGATGGCTATCGTAAAGAAGTATATATATATGATGGGTGGAACCATTTCCGTGCAGAGTAAAAAGCATAAGGGAACTACATTTACTGTCGATATTCCTTTGGAAATTACAGATAAGGAATGTAATAAGTCAGACACAGGTTTTTCTGAAAAGGTAAATCTTACAGGTGTGAATGTCCTTCTTGCAGAGGATAATGAACTGAATGCAGAGATTGCTACCGTGCAGTTGGAAGAGTTCGGGATGAATGTAGAAAGAGCTGTGGATGGAAAGAATGCCGTTGAGATTTTCAGAAATCATCCGGAAGGCACATTTGATGTAATCCTGATGGATATCATGATGCCTGAAATGAATGGTTATGAAGCTGTAAAAGTAATCAGGGCAATGAATGACAGACCGGATGGAAAAAACATTCCTATTATAGCAATGACAGCTAATTCATTTGCAGAAGATGTTCAGGCATCACTGGATGCAGGAATGAACGCGCATTTGTCAAAGCCGATTGTGATTGATGAAGTTATAAAAACGATTTTAAGGTATGTAGATACTTCCACTTTTGGAACAAGAAATAAGTAGTAGTTAGGAGATAGAGAATTGGTAAGACAATACAGCGATAACGATATAGACGCAGTGATGCAGATATGGCTTGATACGAATATTCAAGCACATCATTTCATACCGTCCGATTACTGGCGTACTAACTGCAATATGGTAAGAGAAATGCTTCCTCACGCAGAAATATATGTACATGAGGATGACTGTACAAAGCAGATAGATGGCTTCATTGGATTGAATGATGACTATATCGAAGGTGTTTTTGTAAAAGAAACAATGCAATCAAAAGGTATCGGAAAACAACTTCTAAATCATGCAAAGGAATTCAAATCAAAATTAAAATTAAGTGTCTATCAGGAAAATGAGAAAGCAATCAAATTTTATTTACGTGAGAAATTTAGTATTCAATCCGAAAGTGTGGACGATAACACAGGCGAAAAGAAATTTATAATGGTATGGAATCAGTAGATTCATATTTGTCTGACTCACAATAATTTAATAAAGTAAACCTCCAAATTGATGTAAGATAAAATTAATCAGTTTATTGGCCACATAATGGTTTACAGATGCATCAATAGCGCCAGCCCCTAAACCATATGGAACTGCAAAATGGTTTTGGTTACAGAATGCTTGCTGAGGCAATCAAAGCAGACCTGCAATATCGTATCAGTTGTCCGGTACTTCTTATCTGTGGCGAAAAGTATAAAGCGGGTTCAGCAAAAAGATATAATAGAAAATGGCATCAGAGGTTTCATTTCCGGCATTATTGCAGTTATATCGGTATTGGTAATATTAGCAGGAACCTATATGACGTCAAGTGGAATTAAAAACTGTAAATGAATAATGTTTGCAAAGAATGTAAGTATGTCCTGGTTGATTGTAACTAGTATATGAGAGGTATATGATAATATTTTACAATGATTTTAGTTGACAGTCAGAAAATGAGATTATACAATTAATTCGACAAATGTTAAGAGTATATATTGGGTATATTAGATTGGTGTGTTCAATATATTTTCTTAATATACAATATATTAAAAGTGAGGTGACGATAATGGACGGGCATGATAGTCCTCGAATAGGGAACAATGACATAGATTATAAGCCGACAAAGCTATTGTCTGCGTTTCTTAAGGGACGTGTGCAATAGTCTGTTAAAGTCGCGTATTTTCTAATCTTAGTCATTGTTCTTGCCATAATGAAAGGAGAATAATGATGAATAAGATTCTATCAAATGTAGTTATACATAAGGATTATAGCAAGGATATTGTTAGAGTCCTTAGAAGTAGTAAATCTGATGAATTAATCCGCAGGAAGTTATCTAAATATCACGAGAATGATATAGCAGATGCAATTAAGCTTTTGGACAAAGATACAAGAATAAGGCTTTACAAGATTCTTGGTGTAGACTGGACGGCAGAGATTTTCTCATATCTGGAAGATACACCTGAATACATTGAAGAATTTATGACAGAATTATCTGTAGATGAGGCGGCAGATGTCCTTGAAAAAATGGATGCTGATGATGCTGTAGATATTCTTGATAATGTATCAGAAGAAGAAAGACAGGCACTTATATCACATATGGAAAAGGATGCCAAAGATGATGTGTGTCTGATTTATTCATATGACGATGATGAGATTGGCAGTAAGATGACTACTAATTTCATATGCATAAACAATAAGCTTACAATAAAGGAAGCTATGAAAGAGCTTGTTGCACAGGCAGAAGAAAATGATAACGTCAATACAATATATGTGGTTGATGATAATAACATATATTATGGTGCAATAGATTTAAAAGATCTTATTGTAGCAAGAGATTACCAGAAGCTTGAGGATATAATAAGTACATCATATCCATATGTATATGCTCACGAAAAGATGAGCGAATGTATCGAAGATTTAAAGGATTACAGCGAAGATTCAATTCCAGTATTAAATAAAGACAAAGAAATAATAGGTGCTATCACATCTTCTGATATCATAGAAGCGGTAGATGAAGAGATGAGCGATGATTATGCAAAGCTTGCCGGTTTGACAGAGGAGAATGACCTTACAGAGGGGCTTTTTGCAAGTATGAAGAAAAGGCTTCCATGGCTTATTCTGTTACTGTTCCTTGGTATGGGAGTATCATCTGTAGTTGGCATATTTGAAAATGTAGTGTCACAGCTTGCGATTATTGTATGCTTCCAGTCACTCATACTTGATATGGCAGGAAATGTTGGAACACAGTCACTTGCCGTTACAATCAGAGTTCTTATGGACGAAGATATATCAGCTAAGCAGAAGCTTGAATTTGTGTTAAAAGAGATGAGAATTGGTTTTGCTAATGGCTTGCTGCTTGGTTCTATGGCATTTATATTACTTGGAATATATATTACCCTTGTTAAGGGCAAGCCAGTACATTATGCATTTGCAATATCGGGTTGTGTAGGTGTATCATTACTGCTGGCAATGCTTATATCAAGTCTTATTGGTGTGCTTACACCAATGTTCTTCCATAAGATAAAGATAGACCCAGCTGTAGCTTCGGGTCCACTTATAACAACAATTAATGACCTTGTTGCGGTTGTTACATATTATGGACTGGCTGCGGTTGTGCTTATCGGTATGCTTCATATAACAGGATAAATGATATATAAATGATACCAGAATTGTGGAAGTGCGTAGCACGGAACAATTCGTAGGTATCAAAGTCGGGGTCTTTTGACCCCGACATCATATAAATATAATTATAGAAAGGAAGTCTGCTATGAGTGATATATTAGAGGTTATTAAGACAAGAAGAAGCGTAAGAAAGTATAAAAGTGATATGGTTCCTGCGGAGATTATAGATAAAATTATTGAAGCGGGAACATATGCGGCTACAGGAATGGACAGACAGTCACCTATTATACTTGCAGTTACTGACAAGGAATTAAGAGATAAGCTATCTAAGATGAATTCTGTAATAATGGGAAAGTCAGAAGATTTTGATCCATTTTATGGTGCACCAGTTGTGCTTGTTGTTCTTGCTGATAAGAGTATGCCTACGTACATATATGATGGTACTCTGGTTATGGGAAATCTTATGCTTGAGGCACACGCACTTGGTGTGGATAGTTGCTGGATACATAGAGCTAAGGAAGAATTTGAGAGCGAAGAAGGCAGAGAGATACTTAAATCACTAGGCATAGAAGGTAATTATGAAGGAATCGGACATTGTATACTTGGTTATGTAGATGGAGAAGAACCTCAGTGTCACCCAAGAAAAGATAACTGGGTATACAGAGCATAGCTTGTAATATTTTGATGAAATTATACATTTAATAGTTTTGCAAATTGATATTTAACAGATAAAAATGCAGGAAAAAGAAATGGAAGAATAAAGAAACTGATAGAAAAGGAGATTAAGATATATGGTTAAACACGTTATATTGTGGAAGTTAAAGGAAGAACTTACAGCAGAAGAGAAGGAAAATGTAAAGGCAGGTATTAAGGAAGGTCTTGAAGGACTTGCAGGAAAAGTGCCTGGTCTTGTAGATGTAAAGGTTAATATCAATGGTTTGCCAACATCAACGGTAGATGTTATGCTTGATACAACATTTACAGATGCAGATGCTCTTAAGGCATATAGCACTAATCCGCTTCATGTTGCAGTAGCAGACGGAAAGGTACGCCCATATACGGCAGTAAGATCCTGCCTTGATTATGAAGTGTAGAATTAATTGTTGAATAAACTTCAGAAATTGAATCATAATAATTTTTTAAAATGGAAAAATAAAGTTATAGATTGACATGATTCATAAGGATATGCTATTATTTATCTATATGAATATATTAAAGACTGGGAAAGAGACTTCTTTTCATGGAACCTGACAGGAAAGTGATGCCACCGACTGAAAGCATACACAGGGAATTGTCAAGAGGAACACTCTGGAGTTGAATATCTGAATTATATCAATGCCCTTGGAATATGTTATGAAATGCGTATGCATGCAGCTGTTATAGACAGGCAGGTGATATATGTAGGTTATTACGTTGTACGCGTTAAGTACTTAAAGAGGAATGATAAGAAGCCTGAGTGGTTAAGTTATTGATGACAAGTTTCTAGATGACAGCTATTCAGAAGCGGATTTCGTTCAATGCGGGTGGTACCGCGGATAATTATGTATTATTCGTCCCGGAATGCTGGTAAGGCATTCCGGGATTTTTTGCGTGCAGATAACGATTGCCACTAAGTTATATCGTTACAGCCTTTGCAGAAAGCAGGAACAATATATTTATCAGCTGCAACAAGACACACATTAACAATATAAAGCAATCAGAAAGGAGCTATTATCAAGATGGCAAACATTTACAGAGATGTCACATTACAGAATGTAAGTGAGAACGACATTGGAAAGCAGATGAAGGTATCAGGATGGGTTGAGAACATCCGTGATCACGGTGGAGTTTCATTCATCGATTTAAGAGATATGTACGGAGTATTACAGGTAGTTATCCGTGAACCAGAACTCTTAAAGGGTATCAAGAAGGAAGAGTGTATCAGTATCGATGGTGTTATGGAACAGAGAGATGAGGAAACATATAATCCTAAGATTCCATCAGGAACTATTGAACTTGAAGCTAAGAAGATTACAGTATTAGGACAGGTTTACCAGCAGGTTCCATTTGAAATCCAGACATCTAAGGAAGTAAGAGAAGATGTAAGACTTAAGTACAGATACTTAGACTTAAGAAATCCTAAGGTTAAGGATAATATGGTATTCCGTTCAAAGGTTATATCATTCCTTCGTCAGAAGATGACAGATATGGGCTTCCTTGAAATCCAGACACCTATTCTTTGTGCTTCATCACCAGAAGGCGCTAGAGATTATATCGTTCCATCAAGAAAGTATAAGGGTAAGTTCTATGCACTTCCACAGGCACCACAGCAGTACAAGCAGCTTATTATGGTATCTGGTTTTGATAAGTATTTCCAGATAGCACCTTGCTTCAGAGATGAAGATGCAAGAGCTGACCGTTCACCAGGAGAATTCTATCAGCTTGATTTCGAGATGAGCTTTGCTACTCAGGAAGAAGTATTTGCAGTAGGTGAAGAAGTGCTTACAGAAACATTTGCAAAGTTTGCACCAGAAGGTTCAGTTGTAACACAGGCTCCTTATCCAATCATAAGCTATAAGCAGGCTATGCTTGAGTTTGGTTCAGATAAGCCAGACCTTAGAAACCCACTTAGAATTATAGATTTGTCCGATTTCTTCAATAAATGTACATTTAAGCCATTCCAGAACAAGACTGTAAGAGCTATCAATGTTCATGCTAAGCTTTCAAAGGGACAGCATGAGAAGCTTCTTAAGTTCGCTACAGGAATCGGTATGGGCGGACTTGGTTACCTTGAGGTTCTTGAAGACCTTTCATATAAGGGACCTATTGATAAGTTTATACCAGATGAGCTTAAGGGCGAGATCAGAGAACTTGCGGGACTTCAGGCAGGAGATACAATATTCTTTATCGCTGATAAGGAAGATAAAGCTGCATTCTTTGCAGGACAGATTCGTAACGAGCTTGGCGCACGCCTTGATTTAATAGAGAAAAATGCATACAGATTCTGTTATGTAAATGATTTCCCTATGTTTGAAAGAGATCCTGAAACTAAGAAGATTGGTTTTACACACAATCCATTCTCTATGCCACAGGGTGGTCTTGAAGCACTTAATACTATGGATCCGCTTGATATTCTTGCTTACCAGTATGATATCGTATGTAATGGTGTTGAATTATCATCGGGTGCTGTGCGTAACCATGATATGCAGATTATGGTTAAGGCATTTGAAATTGCAGGATATGATGAAGAAGTACTTAAGGCTAAGTTTGGAGCACTTTACAACGCATTCCAGTTCGGTGCACCACCACATGCAGGTATGGCACCAGGTGTTGACCGTATGATTATGCTCCTTAGAAATGAAGAGAATATCCGTGAGGTTATCCCATTCCCAATGAGTGGTACAGCACAGGATCTTATGTGTGGAGCACCTAATGAGGTAACAGAACAGCAGTTAAGAGAGGTTCATATTAAGGTCAGAGACTAATGGAAAAAATCCTTATATCAAAGATTTAAATGCAACGGAGTAATTCGCGGATATCAAATGCAGTGGAGTAATTCGCAGATATCAAAGGGAAAATATAAGACGTTAATATGAAAGAAAGGATGGTATGTTATGGCTAATGTGATTAGTGATGAAACTATCGAATATGTAGGTATTCTTGCTAAGCTTGAGCTTTCTGAGTCGGAAAAAGAGGATGCAAAGAAGGATATGGCAAGCATGCTTGATTATATAGATAAGCTTGGCGAGCTTGATACAACAGGTGTTGAGCCTATGTCACACGTATTCCCTGTGAATAATGTCATGAGGGAGGATGTTGTTACTAATGGTGACGGAAGCAAGGATACACTTGCCAATGCACCAGAGGCTAATGAATATGGATTTATAGTTCCTAAGACGGTAGAGTAATAATATTGTATTTTACATCAGGCAGATGATGATACAATATCGGGATATGTTATGTACAATAACAAAATGCGTTATGTACGATAACAAAATGCGTTATATACAATAACGAAATAGATTATGTACAATAACAAAATATATGCAGGAAAGGAAAAATGCTATGAGTTTATTAGATTGTACAGCCGTTGAACTTGCTGCAAAGATTAAGGCAGGTGAAGTGACAGCGGTAGAAGCTATGCAGGCTGTTGTTGCTCAGATTGAAAAGTCTGAAGCAGAGCTTAACTGCTATGTGACATTTGACAAGGAAAAAGCATTACAGGCAGCAGCTAAGGCTGACGAGGATATCAAGGCTGGAAAGCTTACAGGACCTTTAGCTGGTGTACCTTTTGCTATTAAGGATAATATGTGCACAGAAGGCATGCTTACAACATGTTCTTCTAAAATACTTGGTAACTTTGTTCCAACATTTTCGTCTGAAGCAGTTATAAGACTTCAGGAGGCAGGTGCAGTTATTATCGGTAAGACTAATATGGATGAGTTCGCTATGGGCTCAACAACAGAAACAAGTGCATTCGGAGCAACTAAGAATCCAAGAAATACAGAGCACGTTCCTGGTGGTTCGTCAGGTGGTTCAGCTGCAGCAGTTGCAGCAAATGAGTGCTTTGCGGCGCTTGGTTCAGATACAGGTGGTTCTATAAGACAGCCGGCATCTTACTGTGGTGTTGTAGGTATGAAGCCTACTTATGGTACTGTTTCAAGATATGGACTTATAGCTTATGGTTCATCACTTGATCAGATAGGACCATTATGTAAGGATGTAACAGACTGTGCTACTATTATGGAAGTTATAGCAGCAAAGGATGATAAGGACTCTACATCAGTAAAGAGAGAAGATACAGCATTTACAAAGGCTTTAGTAGATGATGTTAAGGGACTTAAGATAGGTATTCCAAGAGACTACTTTGGCGATGGACTTGATCCTGAGGTTAAGGAAGCTGTTATGTCGGCAGCTAAGGTGCTTGAAGAAAAGGGTGCCATAGTTGAAGAATTCGACTTAAGCCTTGTAGAGTATGCTATACCTACCTACTATACAATAGCTGCCGCTGAGGCAAGCTCTAACCTTGAGAGATTCGATGGCGTTAAGTATGGTTACAGGACAAGCGAGTATGAAGGTCTTCACAATATGTATAAGAAGACACGTTCAGAGGGCTTTGGACCTGAGGTTAAGAGAAGAATAATGCTTGGTTCATTCGTACTCAGCTCAGGTTATTATGATGCCTACTATTTAAAAGCATTAAGAGTAAAGGCTCTTATTAAGAAAGCCTTTGATGAAGCATTTGCAAAGTATGATGTAATACTTGGACCTGTTGCACCAACAACTGCTCCTAAGATAGGCTCATCTTTAGCAGACCCTATCAAGATGTATCTTGGCGATATATATACAATATCAGTTAACCTTGCAGGTCTTCCAGGAATAAGTGTACCTTGTGGAAAGGACTCTAAGGGACTTCCAATAGGTGTACAGCTTATAGGCGACTGCTTTAAGGAAAATAATATAATCCGTGCTGCATATTCATATGAGCAGGCACGAGGAAGATTTGAATAAGGAGGAGGTCAGGCAATGAAAGATTATGAAGTAGTTATTGGTCTTGAAGTTCACGTTGAGCTTGCTACAAAGACTAAGATATTCTGCGGCTGTTCAACAGCATTTGGTGGAGCACCTAATACACACACATGCCCTGTTTGTACAGGTATGCCAGGCTCTCTTCCAGTTCTTAACAAGAAGGTAGTAGAGTATGCTATGGCGGTTGGTCTTGCAACTAACTGCTCTATAACAAGAGACTGCAAGTTTGATAGAAAGAATTATTTCTATCCTGATAATCCACAGAATTATCAGATATCACAGTTATATCTGCCTATATGCCGTGATGGCCATGTAGACGTAAAGCTTGAAGATGGAACAGAAAAGTCTATAAGAATTCACGAGATTCATATGGAGGAGGATGCAGGTAAGCTTATACACGATGAGTGGGAGGATGTATCCTATGTTGACTATAACCGTTCAGGTGTGCCTCTTATAGAAATCGTATCTGAGCCAGATATGAGAAATGCAGAAGAGGTTATTGCTTATCTTACTAAGTTAAGAAATACTATCCAGTATCTTGGAGCATCTGATTGTAAGCTTCAGGAAGGTTCTATGAGAGCTGATGTCAATCTTTCTGTAAGAGAAAAAGGCAGTACAGAGTTTGGTACAAGAACAGAAACTAAGAATCTTAACTCATTTTCAGCTATCCAGAGAGCTATTGAGGCTGAAACAGCAAGACAGATAGATATAATTGAAGCTGGTGGACAGGTTGTTCAGGAAACAAGAAGATGGAATGATGATAAGGAATATTCATATGCTATGCGTTCTAAAGAGGATGCACAGGATTATAGATATTTCCCTGATCCAGACCTTGTACCAATCCACATAAGCGAAGAATGGCTTGATACTATCAGGGAAGCACAGCCAGAGTTTAAGGATGAGAAAATGCTTCGCTATAAGGAAGAATTCGGAATTCCTGATTATGATATCAATATGATTACTGATTCTAAGAAGCTTGCTGATATATTTGAAGAAACAACAGCCTTATGCAATAAGCCAAAGAAAGTATCTAACTGGCTTATTACAGAGACTATGCGTATTTTAAAGGAAAAGAATATGGATCCTGAGGATATCACATTCTCACCTAAGAGTCTTGCAAGAATTATTGAGCTTGCAGATGAGGGCGCTATTAACAGTAATGTTGCTAAGGAAATATTCGAGAAGATATTTGACGAGGATATTGATCCAGATAAGTATATTGAGGAAAATGGACTTAAGCAGGTTAATGACGAAGGTGCACTTAAGGCAACAGTTGAGAAGGTTATAGCTGATAATCCACAGTCGGTAGCTGATTATAGAGCAGGTAAGGAGAAGGCTATCGGATTCCTTGTAGGCCAGACTATGAAGGCTATGCAGGGTAAGGCTAATCCGGGAATGGTTAATAAGCTTTTAAAAGAGCTGCTGTAGATTTTAGGAATATGTTTAACAAAGACGATGTGGGAAGCGGCAAGGTGCAGAGTGCGGCGGACGGCGGACGGACGATTGGAGAAATCGGCGGAAGCAACAAAGACACGTTTGCACTGAGTGTCGCTCGCAGCGGTACTAAAGCACTAAAGGACAGCGCTTAAGTGCCGGCGGCTCCCCATCGCCTTTTTATGCTTCCGCCGGTTTCTCCAATCTGTGTGTTGGCGGACTGCGATGGTTGCGGGGCTGGAGGGGTGAACATATTTTGTTAAATGTATTTGGAGATAGACAGATAAACAGAAAGAGAGGGGGGTACCGCCTCTCTTTTTTGATGAAAATATACTAAAATATATATTTGGATTTATATGTTTGGGGTTATTCTGTGTGGGTTATTCCACTGTTTAGTGTGAATTATTTCACTTGGGTTATTAGGCTTGTGGGGGCTCGGTGTGTGAGCTGTAGTTGTCTACAGTGTCACCTATGACGGGTGACATTCCTACGAATTCACAGCCGTATGCGTAGAGGTCTGAGTTATCTACTGGCTGACAGCGGATGATTTTGACAACACAGTTTATTGGTTTTTTTTCATCATCTAACTGTAACACAGCATCAAAATAGAAATCTAAAGGTAAAATGCTTTTTGAGCGAAAGCCGATTCCACCTTTTGATATATCAGTTATATTTATAGGTGAGTCGAGATTTCTTATATTGATGTAATCCTGCTTAAAAAGCTTAGACACATTTAATGTTAAATTCGCCTTGTGGCGGTTATAGCGTCTTTTTTCAATTCCATCATTCATAGTACAATCCTCCATCTACAATTGCGTATAATAATAATCTGAATACATAAAAAAGTTGAATAAATAAAACATATTGTATAAAGATTTTCTATAATAATACAATTTTTAAGAATAATATGCAAGTATTGTCTATTGATTTTGGTAGTGTACTGTTATATAATTTTTAGTTGTTGAGTGTATAATTAAATTCACTATTACTATAATTTAAAAGGATGGATGCGATCATGGAAAAGTTTAAGTTACTTTATGAAGGCAAAGTAAGAGAAGTGTATGATATAGGAGATAAGCTTGTTATAGCGGCAACAGATCGTATATCAGCATTTGACCACATTTTAAAGAATAAGGTCACAGATAAGGGTGCAATTCTTACTCAGATGTCTAAATTCTGGTTTGATTATACTAAGGATGTTATTCCTAATCATATGATATCTGTTGATGTTAATGATATGCCGGAATTCTTCCAGAATGAAAAGTATGCAAGAAGAAGTATGATGTGCAAGAAGTTAACTATGCTTCCAATCGAGTGCATCGTTAGAGGATATATAACAGGAAGCGGCTGGGCAAGCTATCAGAAGAATGGTACAGTCTGTGGAATTAAGCTTCCAGAAGGCCTTGAAGAGTCAGAGAAGCTTCCTGAGCCAATCTATACACCAAGTACTAAGGCTGAGGTCGGTGACCATGATGAGAATATCTCATTTGAGCAGAGTATTGAGGTATTAGAGAAGAAGTTCCCAGGCAAGGGTCTTGAATATGCAACTAAGATTAAGGATGCTACAATAGCACTTTATAAGAAGTGCGCAGAATATGCTTTAAGCAAGGGAATTATTATTGCTGATACTAAGTTTGAATTTGGTCTTGATGAGAATGGCGAAGTTGTAATCGGTGATGAAATGCTTACACCAGACAGCTCACGTTTCTGGCCATTAGAAGGATACAAGAAAGGACAGGGACAGCCATCTTATGATAAGCAGTTCGTTAGAAACTGGCTTCTTGCTAACCCTGATAGTGATTATCTTCTTCCAGATGATATCATTGACAAGACAGTAGAAAAGTACAAAGAGGCATATAAGCTTCTTACAGGTGAAGATTTCTAATTTGATTACATTGCTAATACGAATACTAAGACAGAGGTATATATGAACGACAGTTATATTGATGACAGAAAGCTTCACGAAGAATGTGGAGTGTTTGGCGCATATGACTTCGATTGTGGAGATATTGCGTCAACGATATATTATGGCTTGTTTGCATTACAGCACAGAGGACAGGAAAGTTGTGGTATCGCTGTGAGTGATACAGAAGGTCCTAAGGGAAAGGTTCTTTCCCACAAGGATATGGGACTTGTGAATGAAGTGTTTAATTCTGAGAATTTAGAGAAGTTAAAGGGTAATATTGGTGTTGGACACGTTCGTTATTCTACAGCAGGAAGTTCTACAAGAGAAAATGCACAGCCACTTGTATTAAATTATGTTAAGGGTACACTTGGAATGGCACATAATGGTAACCTTCTTAATGCGGTTGAATTAAGGGAAGAACTTTCATATACAGGTGCTATATTCCAGACTACAATTGATTCAGAAGTTATTGCGTATTTAATAGCGAGAGAAAGACTTAATACACCTACGGTAGAAGAAGCTGTTAAAAATGCTATGAAGAAGATTAAGGGTGCATACTCGCTTATAGTGATGAGTCCTAGAAAGCTTATCGGAGCAAGAGATCCATTTGGTTTCAAGCCTCTTTGTATAGGAAAGAGAGACAATACATATTTCTTATCATCAGAGACTTGTGCACTTGATACAGTAGGTGCTGAATTTATAAGAGATGTATTACCAGGAGAGATAGTTACGATAACTAAAGATGGGATACAGTCAGATACATCACTCTGCCAGAAGAATACAGCAAGATGTATATTTGAATATATATATTTTGCAAGACCTGACAGCAGGATAGATGGTATGGGAGTATATGAATCAAGAGTTAATGCTGGTCGTATACTTGCAAAGACACATCCAGTAGAAGCAGACTTAGTTGTAGGTGTTCCGGAATCAGGAAATCCAGCAGCACTTGGTTATTCTATGGAGTCAGGTATTCCTTATGGTAATGCTTTTATAAAAAATAATTATGTTGGAAGAACATTTATTAAGCCAAAGCAGGAGCAGAGAGAGTCGAGCGTTAAGGTTAAACTTAACGTGTTGAAAGAGGAAGTTGCAGGCAAGAGAGTGGTTATGATAGATGATTCTATTGTAAGAGGAACAACAAGCCGCAGAATTGTTAATCTTTTAAGACAGGCAGGAGCTAAGGAGGTACATGTAAGAATAAGTTCTCCAGCATTCCTTCATCCTTGCTATTTTGGTACTGATATACCATCAGAGGATCAGCTTGTAGCATCAGGAAGAACAGTTGATGAAATCTGCAAGTACATAGAAGCAGATTCTCTTGGCTATCTTGAAACAGATAAATTAAGTGAAATGATATGTAATCAGACAGGCTTCTGCGATGCCTGCTTTACAGGTAATTATCCAATTGAACCACCAGAAATAGATATTCGTGGCGAGATGGGTTAAAATAACCGGATTGGGAGGGTAAAGCCCTCCCTTTTTGTGTAATAGGGAATTACGGTAGAATTCGTTGTTACGCGAAAGCACTATATGCCGATGATGTATATTCGTGCGATGATATGGTTTGTCACAAACGACCATACTTACTATGGGAATGTGCTTTGCACGTTTTTTTAAATATTAATATCGGGGAGAATAATTAATGAAGAATAGTAGTCAGGATAATAATTACAAGACTAATAATAATCAAGATGATAAACAGAATAATAATCAAGAGAATAATGATAAGGACAGATTAATTAAACAGATAAAATTTATAGAGGAGATTGATAAAGAGAAACTTATAGGAAGACAGACATATCTTGCAGATGCTTCAAGGAAAGAAAATGATGCTGAACACGCGTGGCATATGGCAATTATGGCGGTGCTGTTAAGCGAGTATTCTAATGAAAAGATTGATGTGTTAAAGACTATGACAATGCTTCTTATACACGATATAGTAGAGATTGATGCTGGTGATACTTACGCATATGATGAGGATGGCAAGAAGACACAGAGACAGAGAGAATTAACTGCTGCAGACAGAATATTCGGGCTTCTTCCAAGTGACCAGGCTGAATATATGAGAGGGCTTTGGGACGAATTCGAGGAAAGAAAGACACCTGAGGCAAAGTTTGCAAGGACACTTGATAATATACAGCCTGTAATGCTTAATAATGCTTCTGGTGGAAGAAGCTGGGAAGAAAAATGTGTCCACTTAAATCAGATACTTAAAAGAAATGAGAATACTAAAGATGGTTCAGAGACTTTGTGGGATTATGCGTATAACAATTTTATCAAGCCAAATGTTGAAAATGGAAAAATAAAAGAGGACTGACATCATATTGAATGAATAGAATATATATGGTACAATCTAATAAGTAGTGTTCAGTATATTCTATATATGCTGTATTGATGGTTAATAATAGCCGGCTACAATTATAAGAATTATGACAATTTAAGAAAGGCGGATTGCAGGAATGAACGACAGATATCAGACACCACTTGCAGAAAGATACGCAAGCAAAGAGATGCAGTACATTTTCTCTCCAGATATGAAGTTTAAGACATGGAGAAAGTTATGGATTGCATTAGCTGAAACAGAGGCAGAATTAGGACTTCCAATCACACAGGAGCAGATTGATGAACTTAAGGCTCATCAGGATGACATTAACTATGAAGATGCGAAGAAGCGTGAGAAGGAAGTACGTCACGATGTTATGTCACATGTATATGCTTACGGTCTGCAGTGTCCTAAGGCTAAGGGAATAATTCATCTTGGTGCTACATCTTGTTATGTTGGTGATAATACAGATATCATAATTATGACAGAGGGCTTAAAGCTTGTTCGTAAGAAGCTTGTTAATGTTATTAACGAACTTTCTAAGTTTGCTGACAAATATAAAGCACAGCCTACACTTGCTTTCACACATTTTCAGCCAGCACAGCCAACAACAGTTGGAAAGAGAGCGACATTATGGCTTAATGAATTAGTTATGGATTTAGAAGATCTTGACTATGTATTATCAACAATGAAGCTTTTAGGCTGTAAGGGAACAACAGGTACACAGGCTTCATTCCTTGAATTATTCAATGGAGATCAGGATAAGATTCGTCAGATAGATAAGAAGATTGCCACAAAGATGGGCTTTGAGGCGTGTGTTCCAGTATCAGGACAGACATATTCAAGAAAGGTTGATACAAGAGTTCTTAATGTTCTTGCAGGCATTGCTGCATCAGCACATAAGTTCTCTAATGATATAAGATTATTACAGCACCTTAAGGAAGTTGAAGAACCATTTGAGAAGTCACAGATAGGTTCATCAGCTATGGCATATAAGAGAAATCCTATGAGAAGTGAACGTATGGCTTCACTTGCAGATTATGTACTTTGTGATGCCCTTAACCCAGCTATAGTATCAAGCACACAGTGGTTTGAAAGAACACTTGACGACTCAGCTAATAAAAGACTTTCTGTACCAGAAGGCTTCCTTGCAGTTGATGGAATACTTGATCTTTACCTTAATGTTGTTGATGGACTTGTTGTATATGACAAGGTTATTATTAAGCATATGATGGCAGAGCTTCCATTTATGGCTACAGAGAACATTATGATGGATGCAGTTAAGGCTGGTGGAGACAGACAGGAACTTCACGAAAGAATAAGAGAACTTTCAATGATAGCTGGCAAGAGAGTTAAGCAGGAAGGTCTTGATAATAATCTTCTTGAGCTTATTGCAGATGATCCAATGTTTGGAGTTACTCTTGAAGAGCTTCAGGCTAAGCTTGACCCAATTAAGTATGTTGGACGTTCAAGAGAGCAGGTTGATGAATACCTTGCAGATGTTATTAAGCCAATACTTGATGATAACTCAGATATACTTGGTCTTACAGCTCAGATTAATGTATAAATCGTATATATCAGATTGAGGTATATATCAGATAAATGTATATATAAGTAACATTGTCAGGTTAAATAAGAATTATAATTATAATAATGACTGCTGCATTAAATGTATATGAATATGTGGCGGTCATTATTATTCATATTGAATGCACTGGTATAAAAGTCTGTAAGTGCCGCAAAACAAGCCATTTTTTCTACGGATAATAAAAAAAGAAAAAATTGTATTTTTTTTGCGTTTTTTTGAAAAAAGTAGTTGACAAATAGTGCATTTTAATATTATAATAGCGAAGCAGTGTTCGTGAGACACGAAACACTAACAAAGCGAACGGGATCTTAGCTCAGCTGGGAGAGCATCTGCCTTACAAGCAGAGGGTCACAGGTTCGAGCCCTGTAGGTCCCACTTAGGACATTAAGTCCTAATGTATGTGGTTTGCATACAATATAATATATGGCGAGATAGCTCAGTTGGCTAGAGCACACGGTTCATACCCGTGGTGTCGTGGGTTCAAATCCCTCTCTCGCTACTATTGTAAAAGAACGCGTTTGCGTTCTTTTTTTTATGTAATTTTATTACAAAAATAGTGGTTTAATTGTGCAGTATCTGTGGATTGATTGTGAAATGTGCACAATCAAAATATGTTATTATTGTAAATATCGGTGAAATTACATAAAACATCTTGAAAAATCAAATACAATATGCTATTTTAAATACACCATTACAAATACTTTTTACAAGATTATTTTTTTTCATATCGAATTCATCAATTATTTTAATTATAGGTGAATTCTCCCTCCTTTCATCATAGCATAAGCAGCTATGAATTTTGCCCCTTATGAGAGAACGGCTCATAAGGGGATTTTTTTATGTAATAGGAAATTCTATTAGAATTTCCTATTACATAAAAGGCACTATGTGCCGATGATGAGCACTCGCACGAAGAAGTAGTTTGCCGCAAGCGACTATGCTCGGCGCAGGAATGTGCTTTGCACATTCTTTTTATTTATAAAATGGTAATACTTTGCATCTTGACATAATGCGTGTTATTAAGATAAATTATAATTAAGTTTAACGACACTAACTATAATTAGAGAGGACATATCGATGCTAAAGAAACAATTAATTCAGACAATACCTGAGAGTAAAAAATATATAGCAGGAAATGTCATATTCCAATGGCTGGCTCTGGTTTCTAATATTGTGCTTATGACGATAATAACAACATTTATTGCGGGGCTTATAGACGGTGGCAGTGGAATAGGAAAATATAATTCTTCTAGTATTGCGGCTATGGTGATAAGTCTTATAGTATGCGTTATTGTAAGGGCAGTTTGTAATATTGGTTCATCAAAGATGAGCTATCTGTCATCTAAGACAGTAAAGAGAAATTTAAGACAGATGATATATGAAAAGCTTCTTCGTATGGGAGCATCATATAATGAGAAGGTTAAGACATCAGAACTTGTACAGGTTACAGTTGAAGGTGTAGACCAGCTTGAAACATATTTTGGAGCATATATGCCCCAGTTTTTTTATGCTATGCTTGCACCGCTTACATTATTTGTTTGCATATGCACTATAAATGTGGTTTCGGCAGTAGTTCTGCTTATATGCGTACCGCTTATACCAATATCAATTGCATTTGTGCAGACCTGGGCCAAGAAGCTTTTATCTAAATACTGGTCACAATATACAGCTCTTGGCGACACATTTTTGGAAAATCTTGAAGGGCTTACAACTTTAAAGATATATCAGGCAGATGATTATAAGAACATACAGATGAACGAGGAGTCAGAAAAGTTCAGAAAGATAACAATGAAAGTGCTTACAATGCAGCTTAATTCTATTACAATAATGGATTTTGTTGCATATGGAGGAGCAGCTCTTGGAATTATTCTTTCTGTGACGCAGTTTAGTGATGGTAATATTAATCTGGCAGGCTGTCTTCTGATTATACTTTTATCAGCGGATTTTTTTATTCCAATGCGACAGCTTGGCTCATTCTTTCATATAGCTATGAATGGAATGGCGGCAAGTGATAAGATATTTAATTTTCTTGCACTTGAGGAAGAGGATAAAGGAAGCAATGAGTTTCCGGCCAATGAAAATATAGAATTAAAAAATGTACATTTTTCGTATGAGAAAGACAGGGAAATTCTTAAAGGTGTTGATATGACATTTTCTGATAAGAGCTTTACAGCGATTGTCGGTGAGAGCGGCTGTGGTAAATCAACGCTTGCAGGAATACTTATGCACCGCAATAAGGGTTATATAGGAGATATCAGGATTGGAAGTGAGAAGCTTTCTGATATAAGCGAGGCTTCACTAATGCAAAATGTTACATATATAAGCCATCAGAGCTATCTGTTTAAAGGTACGATAAGGGATAACCTTATTGTTGCTTATCCGGAAGCGACAGATGAGCATATGTTAGATGTTCTTAAAAGAGTTAATCTATATGACTTTGTTATGTCTGAGGGCGGACTTGATATGAAGCTTAATGAACAGGCTTCTAATCTTTCGGGTGGACAAAGGCAAAGACTTGCACTTGCAAGGGCACTTATGCATGACAGAAATATATATATATTTGATGAGGCAACTTCTAACATTGATATGGAGAGCGAAGACGATATTATGAGAGAGGTGCTTAATCTTGCAAAGACTAAAACAGTGATTCTTATATCTCACAGACTTGCTAATGTAGTTAATGCAGACAATATATATGTGCTTGAAGCTGGCAGAGTTGCAGAGGCTGGAAAGCATAATGAGCTTTTAGCAAAAAATGGAGTATATTCAAGATTATGGAATGTACAGTATGAGCTTGAGAATTACGGTTTTAAAGATAATGTTGAAAAAAGAACATCAGGAAATGAGGCATAAATATGGGTAAGGTGGATAATAATAAGCATATTGTTAATAGTTCAGACGGAAAATCCGGACGTAGTGGATTAAATGTAATGTTAAGGCTTATAGGTCTTGTAAAACCGCTTGCCGGTTATATGGCGGTGGCAATTCTTATGGGACTTGCAGGACATTTATGTGCTTCTTTTATAACAATATTCGGTGGTTATGCAATACTCGATGTATCAGGGTATGATACAGGACTCACACTTGGTGTGATATTCGTGTGCGTAATTGTGTTCGCACTTGTAAGGGCAGGTTTCAGATATGCAGAACAGTCGTGTAATCATTTTATAGCATTTAAGTTACTTGCAATAATAAGAGATAAAGTATTCAGGGCATTAAGAAAGCTTTGTCCAGCCAGGCTTGAGGGCAGGGACAGAGGCGACCTTATATCTATAATAACTTCGGATATAGAGCTTCTTGAGGTGTTCTACGCACATACAATATCACCTATTGCGATAGCTGTATTGTATACAATAATTATGTGTTGTTATATAGGCTCATTTCACTGGTCGCTGGCACTTATTGCACTTATAGCATATGCATGTGTAGGTGTTGTGATACCGCTTATTGCATCTAAGGCAAGCGGAGATGATGGTTTAAGATACAGAACTAAGTCGGGAGAACTCAGCAGCTTCGTGCTTGAAAGCCTAAGAGGTGCTTCTGAGACAATACAGTATGGCAATGGTGCTAAACGTCTTGAACTTATGAATGGCAGGACAGATGATTTATCAGAAGATGCAAGAAGAATGAAGAATGTGTCTGGTGTTAATACAGCGGTTACTAATGTGTGTATACTGGTATTTGACATAATTATGCTTCTTGCAGGTGTTAAGCTTTATTATGCCGGTATTATAGGCTTTGATGGTGTACTCCTTACTACTATTGCATTATTCTCATCATTTGGACCGGCAGTGGCGCTGGCGGCGTTAGGAAGTACATTGCAGAGTACATTTGCGGCAGGTAACAGAGTTCTTGATATATTAGATGAAGAACCGGTTATAGAGGAACTTACGGGTAATAAAGAAATTGAATTTGAAGGTATTAATGCGGAAGATGTTACATTTGCCTATGGAGAAGAAACTATACTTGATAATTTCAGTATTGATATTAAGAAGGGTGAAATAACTGGAATAATAGGAAAGAGCGGAAGCGGAAAGTCAACGCTTCTTAAGCTGTTTATGCGTTTCTGGGATACAGATAAAGGAAGAATAAGTATTTCAGGCAGTGATATTAAGAATATTAACACTTCTAACTTAAGGGATATGGAAGGTTTTATGACACAGGATACACATCTGTTTCACGACAGCATAAAGAACAATATAAGAATTGCAAAGCTTGATGCGACAGATGAAGAAATTGTGAATGCCTGCAAGAAAGCTTCCATACACGATTTTATACAGTCGCTTCCACAGGGCTATGATACACCTGTAGGAGAATTGGGAGATACACTTTCGGGAGGAGAGAAACAGCGTATAGGACTTGCGAGGGTATTTCTTCATAATGCACCTTTAATACTCTTAGATGAGCCTACAAGCAATCTTGACAGTCTTAACGAGGCGGTTATCCTTAAATCGCTTAATGAGGAAAGACAGAATAAGACGGTTGTGCTGGTGTCACACAGACAGTCAACTATGAGAATTACGGATAAGATATATTCCGTAGAGAATGGACGAATGAGTTAATAATTATGAAAAAGACAGATATTAATAAAAAGAGAGAAAAAGAGAAGCAGATGGTTTCTTATATGATAGCGTTATATTGTAAGAAAAATCATCATAATAAATATAATAAGGGCAGTATCAATAAAAATGGCTTGTGTGCTGAGTGTCAGGAGCTTGCTGAGTATGCAGGATTAAGAAGTGATAAATGCCCATTTATGGAAACTAAGACATTCTGTGCTAACTGCAAGGTACATTGCTATAATCAGGAGATGAGGGGAAAGATAAAAGCAGTAATGAGATTTTCAGGACCGAGAATGATGTTTCATCATCCGGTTGCGGCTATTCATCACATTGTTTCAACAATGCGTGAGAAGAGAAGGTTAAGAAAGGAAAGTGAATATTAAATATGAGAATTGAGGCGGTATATGGGGTGTTAATTCCTTTATTGGGAACAACACTAGGAGCAGCTTGTGTGTTTTTTATGAGGAAGAATATGAAAGATGGGATACAAAGAAGCCTTACAGGCTTTGCATCCGGAGTTATGGTTGCAGCTTCTGTATGGAGTCTGCTTATTCCGTCAATTGAACAGTCAGAAAGTATGGGAAGATTTGCGTTCGTGCCGGCACTTGTCGGTTTATGGGCTGGTATGCTGTTCTTGCTGCTGCTTGATAATATAACGCCTCATCTGCATATTAATAGTGAGGTTTCGGAAGGACCAAGAACTAATCTAAAAAAAACGACTATGCTTGTCCTTGCAGTGACAATTCATAATATACCTGAGGGGATGGCAGTTGGTGTTGTGTATGCGGGCTTTCTGCTTGGCAATTCAGGAATTACAGCAATGGCGGCACTTGTGCTGTCGGTTGGAATAGCAATTCAGAATTTCCCAGAGGGAGCTATTATATCAATGCCGCTAAGAGCTAACGGGCTTGGCAGGGGAAAGTCATTTCTGTATGGATTTCTGTCAGGCGTGGTTGAACCTGTAGCTGCATTCGTAACGATACTGGCAGCAGGAATAATTACACCTGCAATGCCATATCTTTTAAGCTTTGCGGCAGGAGCTATGATATATGTTGTAGTAGAAGAACTTATTCCGGAGATGTCACAGGGGAGGCATTCTAATATCGGAGTAATTGCATTTGCGATAGGTTTTGGAATAATGATGATGTTAGATGTGGCATTAGGATAAATGTGTATTAGGAACTTGTAAATGTTACTAAAATGTGGTTTACTTATAAGGATATGATATTGATAGGCTTATGCGTACTGAGAAAGGTATGGTTATTAGATGAGAGTTGGATTAGGTTATGATGTTCATAAGTTAGTTGAAGATAGAAAGCTTATAATCGGTGGAGTAGAGATTCCTTATGAGAAAGGATTGTTAGGCCATTCAGATGCAGATGTATTATTACACGCAATTATGGATGCACTTTTAGGTGCCGCGGCACTTGGAGATATAGGAAAGCATTTTCCAGATACAGATGATGCTTACAAGGGCATATCAAGCATTAAGCTTTTAGAGGAAGTTGGTGTGCTTCTTGATAAGAATAATTATATAATCGAGAATATAGATGCTACAATTATTGCACAGAAGCCTAAAATGCGTCCTTATATAGATACAATGAGAGAGAATATTGCAAAGGCATTAAAGATTGATGTCAACTGTGTTAATGTAAAGGCGACAACAGAAGAAGGTCTTGGCTTTACAGGAACAGGTGAGGGCATATCCTCACAGGCTATATGCAGTCTTGTGTCAGTGTCTAATTATATATATGGTGATTCGGATATGACTAACTGTTGCAGCGGCTGTAATGGATGTGCTGCAAGAAGAACACAGGAGTAAGTCTGGTCACAGGATTACAATTGAGTAATTATTAGGAATTCAGCATATCTGATTGTGATTAAATATCATATAATAGATTAAGATTAATTAGTTAGGAAGTTATCAGATATGAAATATTTAGATTTTATAAAGCAGGAAATGGCTGTCATTATGGATAGGGATCCTGCGATTAAAAGTAAAATGGAAGTGTTCCTTTATCCAAGCTTCTGGGCATTATTAAAGTACAGAAAAGCCCATAAGCTTTATAAGAAAGGGCATTTCTACAGAGCAAGAAAGCTGTCACAAAGAACAGCAAGAAAGACAGGAATAGAAATCCACCCAGGTGCAACTATTGGCGAAGGGTTATTTATTGACCACGGACATGGTGTTGTCATCGGTGAAACTGCTATTATAGGAGATAATGTAACACTCTATCAGGGAGTTACGCTTGGTGGAACAGGCAAAGAGCAGGGCAAACGTCATCCTACACTTGGAAGCAACATAATGGTTGGTGCAGGTGCTAAGGTATTAGGTTCTGTGACTATAGGCGATAATTGTAAGATAGGTGCAGGTTCAGTAGTATTAAAAAATGTGCCACCTAACTCAACAGTTGTAGGTGTCCCTGGCAGAGTTGTTATGAGAGGTGATGTAAGAGTGCTTGAAGATCTTGACCAGATACATCTTCCAGACCCGGTTATGAGCGATATAGAATATCTTAAGGAGCAGAATAAGAAGCTTAAGAAACGTATCGCACATCTTGAAAATCTTGTTAATGAGCCAAGAAATATAGAAGAATAGAAGATTAATTTTACCGACATAAAGAAAGGATCAAAGTTATTATGAAGATTTATAATACACTTTCAAGAAGTAAAGAAGAATTCGTGCCATTAGAAGAAGGCAAAGTTAAAATGTATGTATGCGGACCAACAGTGTATAACCTTATACATATTGGTAATGCAAGACCTATGATAGTGTTTGATACAGTAAGGAGATATCTTGAGTACAAGGGATATGATGTTAATTATGTATCTAACTTTACAGATGTGGATGATAAGATTATTAAGAAGGCTATAGAAGAAGGAGTTACAGCAGAAGAAATCTCTAAGCGTTATATTAAGGAATGTAAAAAGGATATGGCTGGAATGAATATTAAGCCAGCAACAACACATCCTCTTGCTACACAGGAAATTGACGGTATGATTGATATGATAAAGACACTTATCGATAAAGGTTATGCCTATGAGAAGAATGGTACTGTATATTACAGAACAAGACGTTTTGAGGGTTATGGAAAGCTTTCTAAGAAGAATATAGATGATTTAGAGGCTGGACATAGAGATGATGCACACAAGCTTAAGGTATCAGGTGAAGACGAGAAGGAAGATCCACTTGATTTCGTATTATGGAAGCCAAAGAAGGACGGAGAGCCTTATTGGGAGTCACCTTGGAGTGAAGGACGTCCGGGCTGGCATATAGAGTGTTCTGTAATGTCTAAGAAGTATCTTGCAGATGAGATAGATATTCACGCAGGCGGTGAGGATTTAATATTCCCGCATCACGAGAATGAAATTGCACAGTCAGAAGCTGCTAACGGAGTTCCGTTTGCCAAGTACTGGATGCACAATGCATTCCTTAATATTGATAATAAGAAAATGTCTAAGTCATTAGGTAATTTCTTTACAGTAAGAGATATTTCAAAGGAATATGATTTACAGGTATTAAGATTTTTTATGCTTTCAGCACATTACAGGAATCCTATTAATTTCAGCCATGACCTTATGGAGGCAGCCAAGAACGGTCTTGACAGAATAATCACAGCAGTTACTAATCTTACACATCTTGAAAAGAGTGCTAAAGATAGTGCTATGACAGAAGATGAGAAGAAGGTAATAGATTCAACTAAAGACATTTATGGTAAATTTGAAGCTGCTATGGATGACGACTTTAATACAGCTGATGCAATATCAGCAGTATTTGAATTAGTTAAGCTTGCTAATTCTAATTCATCAGAGGACAATACTAAGGAATATATAACAGCACTAAAGGAAAGTATTGTTACACTTGCGGATATATTAGGACTTAAGGTTATTAAGGAAGAAGAACTTCTTGATGAAGATATAGAAGCACTTATCGCTGAAAGACAGCAGGCAAGAAAAGATAAGAATTTTGCAAGAGCTGACGAGATAAGAGATGAACTTATGGCTAAGGGGATTATTCTTGAGGATACAAGAGAAGGTGTCAGATGGAAGAGAGCATAAAAGATAACCTGACAAGTGATATATGGGATGTACTTGGACTAAAAAGTGTAAGTCCAAGACAGCTTTCCCCACTTGTTCTTGCGTATATAGGTGACAGTATATTTGACTTAGTAGTAAAGACTAAGATAGTTACTGCTGGCAATACACAGGTTAATAAGATGAACAGGGCTGCAAGCAGTATTGTCAAGGCTGAGTCACAGTCTAAGATGATAGGTTATCTTGAAGATAAGCTTACTGAGGAAGAAGGAAGTGTATACAAGAGAGGCAGAAATGCCAAATCCTACACATCAGCCAAGAATGCTTCCATAAGTGATTATAGAAGGGCGACAGGTTTTGAGGCACTTATGGGTTATCTGTATTTGTCAGGACAGTATGAAAGAATGTGCGAGCTTATTAAAGATGCACTTGACTGGCTTGAAAATGATAATAAACAGGCATAAAAGAAAGGTTAGAATTCATAAATATGAGATATAAGGAATTAACATTTGAGGGGCGTAATGCAGTCATTGAGGCATTTCGTTCTGGAAAGACAATTGATAAGCTGTTTATTCTTGATGGTTGTCAGGACGGTCCTATAAAGAGTATTGTAAGAGAAGCTAAGAAGACTTCAACAATAATTAACTATGTGGACAAGGAAAGACTTGACAGACTTGCCAATACAGGACACCATCAGGGCGTTGTTGCAATAGGTGCAGCTTACGAATATGCAGAAGTTGAAGATATATTAGAAGCTGCAAGAAGCAAGGGCGAAGCACCATTTATATTTGTTCTTGATGAGATTGAAGATCCACATAATCTTGGTGCAATAATAAGAACAGCTAATCTTGCAGGAGCACATGGTGTTATTATCCCTAAGAGAAGAGCTGTAGGACTTACAGCGACAGTAGCCAAGACATCAGCAGGTGCAATTAATTATACACCAGTAGCCAAGGTTACTAATATAGCTAACACTATTGAGGCATTAAAGAAAGAGGGCTTGTGGTTCGTATGTGCAGATATGGGCGGCGAAACTATGTATAACCTTGATTTAAAAGGACCGATAGGTCTTGTTATAGGCAATGAAGGCAATGGCGTAAGCCGTCTTGTAAAAGAGAAATGTGATTTTGTTGCTTCAATTCCTATGAAGGGAGATATAGACTCTCTTAATGCTTCGGTTGCGGCAGGAGTTATGGCGTTTGAAATAGTAAGGCAGAGAATGGTATGAAGCATTATGAGTTGTACAAAGATGAAGAACTTGTAAATATGTATCGTGACGGAGATGCAAGAGCTGTGGACGAGATTATGGAAAGATATAAGAATCTTGTTAGAAAAAAAGCGAATGCTATGTATATAGTCGGCGGGGATAAAGACGACCTTATACAGGAGGGAATGATAGGACTTTATAAGGCAGTCACAACATATGATGAGCTAAAGGCAGCTTCGTTTGCTACATTTGCCTCACTATGTATTAACGGACAGCTTATGAATGCAGTAAAAGCTTCTAATGCCAAGAAAAATACCCCTCTTAATTCCTATGTATCATTTGATACTCCAGCGAACAAATCAGACGATGAGTCAGATATGAAGCTTGTGGATACATTAGTACACGACAGTGAACAAAATCCAGAAGCACTATACATTGACAGGGAAGTAACAGACAATCTGGAAGAAAAAGCCTTCGAGTCATTGAGCCCGTTCGAGAAACAGGTAGTAACACTCCTTATGGAAGGCAACGACTATATAAAAATAGCCGACCAGCTAGGCAAGACACCCAAATCAATAGACAACGCAATACAGCGTTCAAGAAACAAGATAAAAATAATTGTAGATTAGCTATAAATATACTTGATTAATCATTACAAAAATGATATAAATAAAATTGCTGTAAAATACAGCAGTTATGCTATTGTAGCTCAGTGGCAGAGCACTTCATTGGTAATGAAGAGGTCGGGGGTCCAATTCCCCTCAATAGCTTGCGCGAGTAACGGGTACAATACCACCGTCACATAATTCACATACGTGAATTACGCAACGGTGGTATTGTACTAAATAACAACAGACAACAGGCTGACATTCTAGCCCAGCTTGTCCAGTGTCAAGAGAACCAAAAAAATTTTCCACCGGGATATGCTTGCATACATCGGTGGAAAATCTTTTTTGGTTCTCAAAGGCGCAGAGCGCCGCGCCAGACAATGCGAAGAATTGGCTGTTTGAGTATCTAAATCAAGCATATGCTTTAAGCCGTACGCAGACAGTCAAATTAAGTAAAATCACCTAACCACCACCGCCTGATAATAATACTTCTGATAATAAGTAACAAATTCCTCCATTGACCTCTCCACAATCCCATAAGTCGGGTCAGCCAATGTCACGACCCCTCTGTCAATATCATATCCGGAAAGTGCTGCACAATGCTCATTGCGAGGCCATGTAAATACAGTCCCATCATCAAGTGTTACATCATTATACTTAACATCGGGGTCATTATAATTATAGCTTGTCCATACAATAACAGGATGTCCAAGTGACAATTCGGTAAACAGATCCTCAACCGGTGAGTAACTCATTATGTATGCTGAATAAGACGAATTCTGGCTCTTTAAAAATGAGTTGGCGGCATTAGCAATAGCAGGAGCGAAACAGCCGCTGCCTGTTGTCTTCCACGGAGAACCCCAGAAATATTCAACGAAACACCCTTGCGTTACAGTGTCACGCATATCAAGATAATTTCTTGCAAGAGTTTCTTTATCAATGCCATAGCCAAGATAATTAAGCACCTCTGTCAATGATGTTATCTCACAGCCTGTTGGAAGTTCAGGATACTGGCTCACAAAAGGAATATCAAGGCTGAAAGAATTAGGATATTCGTAATTCTCTGCAGCTCTTGTAGTGTGTTCAAGTATTGCTGATTTAATTCTTTCAGGGTCAACAGAAAGAGTTTCAAGTGTGCTGTCAACATTTAACACAACAGTGTTGTCGTCCTCCTTTTGTTTGTGGTTATCACGGTAATATATGCCAATAACCAGACACAGGGCAGTAATAGATATAAGAAGTATAAAGGTTGTTAATATATTTTTTCGTTTCTTGTTATTTTTTTTGTTCTTTTTGTTCTTAGCGGCTTTATTGTTACCTGCCATATATAAAATCCTTTTCCTTTATTAATAATTAATGTTAATTTCTTAATATATGTAGTTCCTTGGTGGTTTTATATCCGATTGTCATCATATAATGCACACCACGCACTGAGCACGTTAAGACAGTCTTTATTAAGCGTGTAGTCCGTTCGTGATACAGCTTTCTCGCAGTTGTTGATTGGCAATCTTAAATATGAGGTCTGTCCAGTTACAGCAAGAATATGAAGCAATTCTTCAATTTCACCATTGTTAAGAATTTGTTCAAATGAAGATGGAGAAAAATATTTGTTATTACGATTACGCATTAGCCACCTCCGTATACAATTATGATAATAGGTAATTGTGAAACTCAGTATTACACTTGTAAATATGTGAAAAATCAACAAAATCAACAAAGACACGCTTTTGCTACTTGTCGCTCGCAACGGTACTAAGTGACTACAATACAGTCGCTAAGTGCCGGCGGCTCCAAAATGTCTTCTTATGATTTGTTAATTTTTCACTATGCAGCCGTCTATATAACCGAGTTTCGCAAACGCCTACAATTATGATAATTATATATAAAAATGCCTTAAAGCTCAATCGTAAAACAGCAATCATTCTAATTTATGGTGTGACTAATTATAATTTGATATGCAGAATACATATGAAGTTCAAGAACATATTATTATAATGAACTTGCTTGTTTTTCAGAATAATTAAACTACTTTTGTAAACTTCTTTCATAAACCCATTGATTGAAACTGCCAACTTGTGTTATTATATCAGTTGTGGTTTTCTGTTTACAGGCCACTAATGTTATATGCTATATTAGGAACTAGCAGAATGGAGGAAGCTATGGTAAAAGCTATTGTTGGTGCGAACTGGGGAGATGAAGGTAAAGGTAAGATTACAGATATGCTTGCCGAAGAATCTGATATCGTTGTAAGATTCCAGGGAGGAAGTAACGCTGGACATACAATCATCAATGATTATGGTAAGTTTGCATTACATCTCCTGCCATCAGGAGTATTTTATAATCATATTACAAGTGTAATCGGTAATGGTGTTGCATTAAATATTCCATACCTTGTAAAGGAACTTAAAAGTCTTACAGACAGGAATGTTCCAATGCCTAAGATTCTTGTATCAGACAGAGCACAGATTATGATGCCATATCATATAGATTTTGATACATATGAAGAAGCCAGACTTGCAGGTAAGTCATTTGGTTCAACTAAGTCAGGAATTGCTCCATTCTATTCAGATAAATATGCTAAGATTGGTTTTCAGGTAAGTGAATTATTTGGAGATGAGAATACCCTTAAAGAGAAGATTGCCAATGTATGTACATTAAAGAATGTAATGCTTGAACATCTTTATCATCAGCCACTTCTTAATGAAGAAGATATATTTAATACACTTATGGAATACAAAGAGATGGTTAAGCCATATGTATGTGATACATCAGCTTATCTTCATCAGGCACTTAAGGAAGGCAAGAAGATTCTTCTTGAAGGTCAGTTAGGTTCACTTAAAGACCCAGACCACGGAATATATCCAATGGTTACATCTTCATCAACACTTGCTCCTTATGGTGCTATTGGTGCTGGTATTCCAGCAGCTTCAATTACAGATGTTGTAACAGTTGTTAAGGCATACTCATCAGCAGTAGGTGCTGGTGCATTTGTAAGTGAGATATTCGGAGAGGAAGCTGACGAGTTAAGAAAGCGCGGTGGTGACGGCGGCGAGTTCGGTGCTACAACAGGACGTCCAAGAAGAATGGGCTGGTTCGATGCAGTTGCTACACGTTATGGTGTGCGTATGCAGGGAACAACAGAAGTTGCTCTTACAGTAGTTGATGTACTTGGATATCTTGATGAAATTCCTATGTGTGTAGGCTATGAGATAGATGGAAAGGTTACTAAGGACTTCCCAACTACTTCAGAGCTTGAAAAGGCTAAGCCAGTATTAAAGACACTTCCAGGCTGGAAATGCGATATAAGAGGAATTAAGAATTACGAAGATCTTCCAAAGGAATGCCGTGATTATGTAGAAGCTATCGAGAAAGAGATAGAAGCACCTATAACAATGGTATCGAATGGACCAGGAAGACACGAGATTATTCACAGAGTAAGCTCATACAGCAAATAATTAATAATAACAATAATGCCGTATCTGTAGTCATTAAGATTATCAGATACGGCAAATTTGCGTTAAATAGATTGGTTATATATAATTAATGGTTTCGTCCGGACAGATATTTGTACATAAGCATCATAGCGTAGGCTACGATGGGAAGAACAATATCTGTAAAGATAAGACCTTTGAATAAAGTATGTGCTGTTTCATTATCAATAAATGCTGTGATTAAGGTTGTAAGCAGTAATATGCCCCACGCTATAACTATTATAAGTGCGGCGGCTTTTTTGAATTTTTTCATAAATTATCCTCATTTCTAATGGATTTAATAATATAGAAATGTTATCATATTTTTATTATATATAAAAGGGATATAATTATTAACTATATATAGTTATGTATAAAGAAATATAATTATATGAGTGCTGTGATTATCAGGCGGCTCATAGATGTGAGAGAAAGGTATTAACAGAGGTAGTGATTATGACAAAGAATGTATTGGATTATTTGTATACATCTAAAGAAAAGTTTCCATTAAAGACGGCAGTGGCTGATAATGTATCATCAATGACATATACAGAACTTGTAGATAATGCGACAACAATAGCTGTTGCACTTCTTAAGTACACAGGAGCAAGAAGGGCAGTTCCTATATATATGGATAAAAGCTGTGTTACACTTGCGGCATTTATGGGTGTAGTAATGACAGGCAATTTTTATGTGCTTTTAGAGCCAGCACATCCGGCAGAGAGAATTCACAGCATACTTGATACTCTTCAGGCGGATATTATTGTTACTAACAGAAAGAATGAGAAGAAGGCTGCAAAGCTTGAGTTTACAGGCAATATTGTATACATTGAAGACCTGCTTGAAGCACAGGTTACAGATGAGGACAGAAAGAAGCTTTCGGATATTAAGGCAAATGCTCTTGATATAGATCCATTATATGCAATATTTACATCAGGTTCTACAGGAGTACCTAAGGGAGTTGTTGTAAACCACCGTTCGGTTATAGATTTTATAGAATGTTTTACAGATATATTTGGAATAACAGACAAGGATGTAATTGGTAATCAGGCACCATTTGACTTTGATGTATCAGTTAAGGATATATATTCAAGCTTAAAATGCGGAGCAACACTCCAGATTATACCAAAGAGTATGTTCTCATTCCCGACAAGGCTCTTAGACTACCTTGATGATAACAATGTTACAACTCTTATATGGGCTGTATCAGCGTTATGTATAATAACTACACTTAAGGGCTTTGATTATAAAGTGCCAAAGGCAATTAATAAAGTTATATTCTCAGGTGAGGTAATGCCTATAAAGCACCTTAATATATGGAGAGAATATTATAAGGATGCGTTATTTGCCAACGTATATGGTCCTACAGAGATTACCTGCAATTGCACATATTATATTATAGACAGGGAATTTGCCATTGATGATGTCCTTCCAATGGGCAAGGCATTTCCTAATGAGAGAGTATTCTTATTAGATGAGAATGATAAACTTATTAAGAATAGTGAAGCTGATAAGACAGGCGAGATATGTGTATCAGGAACAGCGGTTACAATGGGTTACTTTAACAATAAAGAAAAGACAGACAGTGCATTTGTCCAGAACCCGCTTAATGGCAGTTATAATGAAATTATATATAGAACTGGTGATTTGGGATATTATAATGATAATAAGGAAATGTGTTTCTCGTCAAGAAAGGACTTCCAGATAAAGCACAATGGACACAGAATTGAATTAGGAGAGCTTGATATGGCTATTAATTCAATGGATAACATACAGAGAGCCTGCTGTATATACCAGCAGGAGGAGAATAAGATATACGCTTTTTATGAGGGGGAGCAGGATAATAAGTCACTCACTCATTATCTTTTATCCAAACTTCCTAAATTTATGATTCCGGAGGTTATGATTAACGTAAAGTCAATGCCTCTTACTAAAAATGGAAAGATAGACAGAAAAGCTTTAATGGAGGAATATAATGCTTAGTACAGAAAAAATTATTGAGATAGCGGACCAACATTCAACACCATTGTATATATTAGATAAAGAAGCACTTGAAAATAGAATTAATGAGATAAAGGCTATATTAGGAGAAGGGGTTACACTCTGCTATGCTATGAAAGCTAATCCATTTTTTGTAGATGCATTTAAACATCTTAATACTAAGTATGAGGTGTGTTCACCGGGAGAATTTGCAATATGCGAGCGAGAGAAGGTCAATATGAAAGATATTGTATTATCCGGTGTTAATAAGGAGAAAGCTGATATATGCCACGTTTTAAATGATTGCGGCGGAGTTGGTGTTTATACAGTAGAGTCAAAGGAACAGTATAGCCTTTTATCAGAATGTGCAAGGGAAGCTGAAGTTACAATAGATGTGCTTTTAAGAGTAACAAGCGGCAACCAGTTCGGACTTGATGAGGAAGATATTAAGGATATTGTTAAGAACAGGGAGAAATATCCAGAACTTAATATTCGTGGTGTACAGTGTTATACAGGTACACAGAAGAAAAAGTTCGATATTATAAAGTCAGAAATAGAGTGGCTTGACGGACTTTGCGACAGCCTTTATGCAGATTATGGCTTTAAAGCAGAAGAATTAGAGTATGGTCCGGGACTTCCGGTATCATATTTTGGCGATGCGGCATATGATAATAAGTATGATATGTTAAAGGAGCTTGCAGCTTTACTTGAAAATTACAAGGCAAAGTACAGCATAACACTTGAAATGGGCAGATATCTTGTAGCTGAGTGTGGTATATATGTAACAGGAATTGCCGATATTAAGAAGAACAAGGGACAGCAGTATGTAATAGTTGATGGCGGCATTAACCATGTTAATTATTATGGACAGGCTATGGCTATGAAGATACCGGCATATTCATATGTAAAAGCAGATGGAACAGTAGTTAAGGATAGAAATGTAATGTCAAAGCTTAACGGAACAGATGATGAGAAATGGACAATATGTGGTTCACTCTGTACAGTTGCAGATCTCATTGTTAAGAATCTTCCAATTGGCACACCGGAATGTAATGACAAGATAATATTTTACAATATCGGAGCATATTCAATAACAGAGGGTATATATCTTTTCTTAAGCAGGAAGATGCCTGTTATAACAGCCTGCAATAAAGACGGAAGCGTGGAAGTGTACAGAGATGTAATATGTTCAGACAGAATTAATTCAAGACAGAATTTATTGAGTTAAATTTACTGGATTAAATATGGCTGATACGAAATAATCTGTATGGGATATTGCAGCTTATACAATATATGATAATAATTTATATAAAATATGCTTGACTTAATATATACATATGTTATATTTTGTATCTGATAGGATTCCTGTTTTTAGTGAGGGCAGAGTGCTTAATTGTAGCTGCCTTATATTATAATGGAATTATTTTAGATGGTGGAAGTTAACAATTTAACTATTCATGACGATATTTTTATTAAGAAAGGCTAGGTTTTTTATAATGGATCAGTTATTGGATATTTTGACAGAGGTTAATTCAGATGTGGATTACGAAACATGCGATACACTCGTAGATGATGGAATTTTAGATTCTTTTGATATTGTATCAATTGTAGGTGAATTAAATGACACATTTGATATCAATATTACTCCTGTTGATATTGTACCTGAGAATTTTAATTCAGCAGAAGCTATGTGGGATATGATTCAGCGTCTTTCTGAGTAATTAACATAATATATGGCTGTTCTTAGAGCGTGGTACGTTTAAGGATAGTCATTAATAAGTTAATTGAAGTTAGTATGTATGTAAGGCACGGAGGCCGAAGTCAGCAGACAAGGAGGAATGGTTATGGCAACAATTTCAGCTTATACTTCCAGTTCAATTTCAACATTGTTTTCTGGTCTTAATTCAAGCAGCAGTAATAACAGCTTTGGAATTGGAAGTCTTGATCTTAGTACTTACAATTCAATTAAGACAGGTGCTTACAAGCAGTTATTAAAGTCTTATTATGCTAAGAATCCTGTTTCATCAAACAGCAGTTCATCTAAGACAGATAACAGCAGTGCAACAACAATTTCATCACAGAAGATTAATGCGACTAAGACTAAGGATGCTTCAAAGGCAGTTGTTAATGATGCAACTGATTTAAGAAAGACATCTTTATGGCAGAAGAAGTCTGTTACTAATGAAGATGGAACAACAGAGAATAAGTATGACGCAGATGCAATCTATAAGGCTGTATCAGCATTTGTCAAAGATTATAATTCTATGATTGATGCGACAGGTGACTCTTCTGATACAAGTGTATTAAGAACAGCATCTAATATGGTTAATACAACCAAAGCTAATTCCAAGGTATTAAAGGAACTTGGAATAAGCGTTGACAGCAATAACAAGCTCGTTATTGACAAAGACACATTTATGGCAGCGGATATGTCAGTTGCTAAGTCGGCATTTGCTGGTGCAGGCTCATTTGGACAGTCTGTTGCTAACAGTGCAGCATCTATATACAGTAGTTCGGCTACTACATTAGCTAAGTTACAGACACAGAACCTTTATGGCTCTGATGGCAGCTACAGCTATGTTTCAGCTTCTGTATATAATCAGTTTACTTAAAAGAGAGGTTAAATATAATGGCATTATTAGATACATGGAGAAATCTTGCTTACCAGACAGAGATGGATAATAAGACAGCTAACGAATTCTGGGGAAGCTATTTTACACAGGAAAAGGCTATATATGAGCAGATTCTTGCAGATCCGGATACAGTAGTTAAAGGAACTGTTAAAGAACTTGCTGATAAGTATGGAGTGGAAGTGCTTCTTATGACAGGATTTCTTGATGGAATCAATGACAGTCTTAAAACTCCTAATCCAATTGAGACAATGGAAGAGGATACAGAAGTAAGTCTTGATTATGACAAAGAAAAACTTTACTACAATATGGTTGCTTGTAAGGCAGATTGGTTATATGAGCTTCCACAGTGGGATAACCTTCTTGATGAAGCTACAAGAAAAGATTTATACAAGAAGCAGAAGTTATCAGGAACTATCGTTAAGGGCAAGAAGATTGGACGTAATGATCCATGTCCTTGCGGAAGCGGTAAGAAGTACAAACAGTGCTGTGGAAAGAACGCTTAATTGGTAATAAACAGTTTGTTGGTTAACCTGCAGGTAGTCTTAAGACTACCCGCAGGTCTTTTGAATTTATGCGAATTGGAGATAATATGGAAGCATATACAGGATTTGCCTATGTCTATGATGAGTATATGGACAATATACCATATGACGAATGGGAAGAGTATTTAGTAGAATTATTAAAAGAGAATGGTATAGACAAAGATAATACAGTTATAGACCTTGGCTGTGGCACAGGAACAGTGACAAGAATGTTGGATAAAGAGGGGTATAACTGCATAGGAATAGATTTATCTGAGGATATGCTTTCTATAGCAAGTGACAAGACATATGACAGCGGACAGCAGATAATATACAGTTGTCAGGATATGAGGGATTTCGAAGTTCCATATGAGACAGATGCATTTATAAGTATTGGTGACTCAATGAATTATATAACAGCTAATGATGATTTGTGTGATGTGTTTAAATGTGTAAAGAAAGGCCTGAAACAGGGAGGAGTATTTATATTTGATTTAAAGACAATACATTTTTTTAAGGATATATTAGCTGATAATACATATGCTGAGAATAGGGAAGATTCAGCGTTTATATGGGACAATTATTATGATGAGGAAAGCTCTAACAATGAGTATGAGCTTGCCGTATTCGTAAGAAATGAAGATGGAACGTTTGATAGATTTGAGGAAGAACACTACCAGCATGGTTTTACTTTGGGAGAAGTAGCTGATGCTGTAAAAAAAGCGGGACTTAAAATCAGGAATGTATATGATGCATTTTCACATAATGCACCTGATGATAATTCCGAAAGGCTGTATTATATAATAGAAAAATAACTGCGTGCCATTATGCACGCATATAAGCAATAAAGTATTATATAACAAAAGTAATAATGAGTTATGTAATACGCAGATAGTGAATCGTGCACTGAAATATGCACAGGAAAGAGGAATGTTATGAAAGACTATATAGTAAGAGCAACAGCCGCTAATGGACAGGTAAGAGCATTTGCGGCTACTACAAGAGGTGTTGTTGAAACAGCAAGAAAAGATCATAATACAAGCCCTATAGCAACTGTGGCACTTGGAAGACTTCTTACGGGTGCAGCTATGATGGGAATAATGATGAAGAATGATTCAGATATACTTACTGTCCAGATTAAGGGAAATGGACCAATTGGTGCGATGACAGTAACAGCAGAGCCTAATGGACATGTAAAGGGCTTTGTTGCCAATCCGGAGGTTATGCTTCCATTAAAGAATGGACATATGGATATAGCCGGTGCAGTTGGTATCGGTGTTTTAAGTGTAATTAAGGATATTGGCTTAAGAGAGCCTTATGTTGGAGATACTATTCTGATAACAAGTGAGATAGCTGATGACCTGACATACTATTTTGCAACAAGTGAGCAGGTTCCATCATCAGTAGGACTTGGTGTTCTTATGAATAAGGACAACACAGTAAGAGAAGCTGGCGGATTTATTATACAGCTTATGCCTAATGCAACAGATGAGTTTATAGACAAGCTTGAAAAGAGAATTAAAGAGATTAAGTCGGTTACTAATATGCTTGATGAGGGTATGACACCAGAGGATATATTAGAGCATATATTAGGAGATATGGATTTACAGATACTTGATACAGTTCCTACAGAATTCTACTGCAACTGCTCTAAGGAAAGAGTAAGTGCGGCTGTAATAAGTGTTGGTAAAGAGGAGCTTCAGAAGATGATAGATGAGGGTGAACCAATAGAGGTAAACTGCCATTTCTGTAACAGCCACTACAAATTCAGCGTTGATGAGTTAAAGGATATGCTTATTAAAGCAAGATAATGAATATAAATCAGCTATTTCTTGAATTTATTATATAATTGCTGTATTATTAATTTAATATGGATTGATTAAGCAGGAACTGTTTAGGAGGAACTTACTAATGGATAACGAGACTGTTTCAAAGAATTTTATTGAACAGATTATTGATAAGGATATTGAGGAGGGACATTGCCAGAAGGTAGTCACAAGATTCCCACCAGAACCTAATGGATATCTTCATATAGGACATGCCAAATCAATATTACTTAATTATGGACTGGCCAAGGAATATAATGGTCAGTTTAATATGAGATTTGATGATACTAACCCAACAAAGGAAAAGGTTGAGTTCGTAGACTCTATTAAGAAGGATGTTGAATGGCTTGGTGCTAAATGGAATGGAGATGTTCTTTTTGCATCTAATTATTTTCCACAGATGTATGAAGCTGCTATCAGACTTATCAAGAAGGGAAAGGCTTATGTAGATGACCTTTCAGCAGAGGAGATAAGACAGTATAGAGGAACACTTACAGAGCCGGGCAAGGAAAGTCCTTACAGAGAGCGTTCTGTAGAGGAAAATCTCAAGCTTTTTGAAGAGATGAAGGAAGGTAAGTATGAAGACGGAGAGAAAGTATTAAGAGCTAAGATTGATATGGCTTCTCCTAATATCAATATGAGAGATCCTATTATATACAGGGTTGCGCATATGACACACCACAGAACAGGTGATGAGTGGTGCATATATCCTATGTATGACTTTGCACATCCTATTGAGGATGCTGTTGAGGGAATAACACACTCTATATGTACACTTGAGTTTGAAGACCACAGACCATTATATGACTGGGTTATTATTGAGACAGGATATAAGACATCACCAGAGGAAAATCCTAAGCAGATTGAGTTTGCCAAGTTATATCTTACTAATGTAGTAACAGGTAAAAGATATATTAAGAAGCTTGTAGAAGATGGTGTTGTAGATGGCTGGGACGACCCAAGGCTTGTATCTATAGCTGCTTTAAGAAGAAGAGGTTTTACACCAGAATCTATAAAGATGTTCGTGGATCTTGTAGGTGTTACTAAGGCACAGGGTTCAGTTGAATATCCTATGCTTGAATACTGCATAAGAGAAGACTTAAAGCTTAAGGTTAAGAGAATGATGGCTATTCTTGATCCTGTTAAACTTGTTATTGACAATTATCCAGAAGATCAGGTTGAATATATGGACGTTGCCAATAATCAGGAAAATCCAGAAATGGGAACAAGAAAAGTACCATTTACTAAAGAATTATACATTGAAAGGGAAGATTTTATGGAAGAACCTCCAAAGAAGTATTTCAGAATGTTCCCAGGCAATGAAGTAAGACTTATGAATGCTTATTATGTAACATGCACAGGCGTTGATAAAGATGAGAATGGCAATATTAATTGTATTCATTGTACTTACGATCCAGAGACAAAGGGCGGCAATTTTGCTGGAAGAAAAGTTAAAGGAACTATACACTGGGTATCAGCATCAAGGGGAATAAATGCTGAGGTAAGATTGTATGATAATATTGTAGACGAAGAAAAGGGTGTATACAATGAAGATGGTTCTATGAACATTAATCCTAATTCACTTACAATTCTTAAGAACTGTGTATTAGAGCCAGAGCTTGCTAAAGCCAGGCCAGAGGACAGATTCCAGTTTGTAAGAAATGGATATTTCTGCGTTGACAACAAGGATTCAAAGGGGAATGTATTGGTGTTCAATAGAATAGTTTCATTGAAAAGCTCATTTAAACTTCAGAAGTAATTAATGCCATTATAATGGCAGTATGGGTAATGATATGGAAATCAAAGATGAAAAGTCTTATATATTTGATAAGACGATGAAATGCAATGTATGTAACAAAGAGTTTACTACTAAGCAGGTAAGAACTGGCAAAGCCAGATATACAGGAACTAACGACATACTTAAGCCATTGTATACAGGAATAGATAGTACGAAGTATGATATTATTATGTGTCCTCATTGTGGCTATGCGGCAGTTCCGAGAACTTATGGAAAGCTGACACCTAAACAGAGGCAGCTAATCAGAGATAATATTGAAGGTAAATTCAAGGTTACATGGAAGGAAGAGGACAGCTATTCTTATGATGTAGCGATAAGACGTTGTAAAATGGCACTTCTTACGGAGATGATAACAGGTACTAAGATAAGTGAAAGTGCGTATCTTTGTTTAAGATTAGCGTGGCTTTATGATGGCAGGATTGAAGAACTTAGAAGCCAGAATGCCAGTGAAGAAATAATTAACCAACACCTGAAATCCCAGCAGGAGTATATTCAGGATGCCTATAAAGGATTTAAGGAGGCAGTTCAGACACAATACCCTCCTATATGTGGTATGGATGAGAATACAATTAATTATCTGCTCGCCAGCCTTGGCATAAAATGCAAAGATTATGGTACAGCAAAGCAGTTTGCCTCATCAATAGTAACATCCAGGTCTGCACAGGCAGGTCTTAAGGAGAAGGCAAGGGGATTGTTAGGACAGATTAAAGCAAATGAATAGAATTAAGACAGTGTTTCAAAAGCTATGGTCATATGAGACATTTCATATATTCATGTATTCAATTGCACTAAATGCAGTGATTGAATGTCTTAATAACAGAGGATTAACAGGACTTTTGAAGATATTCACAAGTCCTGTTATCTTTCTTATGAACACCTTGATAATAATGACTACATTATCAATAGGGTTGTTCTTTAAGAGAAGAATATTTGTATATGTGCTTATGGCTGTATTGTGGATTATATTAGCATTTATTAACTTTGTAGTGTTGTATTCACGAAAGACACCATTTACAGCGATGGATATATATCTTATAAGTGATGCCATAAAGGTCATACCGCTGTATATTAATGTATTCCAGATGATACTTATAGTAGTCGGGATAATCGCAGTTATATCGGGGCTTGTAATGTTGTTTAAAAGAACAAAGGTGTATACACAGGAACTGCCATTATATAAGCAGTTATTACATTCAGGCTTTAAGTTTGCAGTGATATTCCTGCTTACATATGCGGTTGCGGCAAGTCTTATAATTAATGGATATGTACAGACACATTTTGGCAATCTTGCACAGGCATATAAGCAGTATGGATTTGTGTATTGCTTTACAAGCAGTATTAAAGACCGTGGAATAAGCAAGTCCAAGGAATATTCAGAAGAATATATTGATGGAATAAAAGATGAGCTTGATGAAAATGTACCTGACGCATCAGAGACTTCACCTAATATAATATTTGTACAGCTTGAATCATTTTTTGACCCTAAGCTTGTAAAGGGTGTTACATTTTCAAGTAATCCAACACCTAATCTTGACAGGATAATGAAAGAATATTCGTCAGGATATCTGTCAGTGCCTTGCTTTGGTGCAGGTACGGCTAATACTGAATTTGAGGTTCAGACAGGTGTTAACCTTGATGATTTTGGACCAGGTGAATATCCTTACAGGACAGTTATGCAGTCAAAGACGTGTGAGTCAGCCGCTTATGATTTAAGAAAGCTTGGCTATTCAACACACGCAATCCATAATAATGATGCAACATTTTATGACAGATATAAGGTATTCTCACATCTTGGATATGATACTTTTACATCTATTGAATATATGGATAGTGATTATCAGAAGACGCCACTTGGCTGGGCTAAGGATAAAATGCTTACAGCACAGATAAAGAAGGCTCTTGACTCAACAGAAGGAGCAGATTATATATTTACTATATCAGTTCAGGGACATGGAGATTATCCAACGACAATGCCAGAGGGCTTTATTCCAGGAATAACAGTTTCAGGATTTTTTGATGAAGAGGAACAGGTACAGTTCGAGTATTATGTTAACCAGATTCACGAGATGGATACATTTATAGGTGAACTTACTAATATGTTATCCAGAAGAAATGAAGAAACCGTACTTGTTATGTATGGCGATCATCTTCCAACATTTAATTTCACTAATGATACTATGGAGAATGGTGATATATACCAGACAGAGTATTTTATATGGTCTAATTATGGTTTAGAGAAGAAAGATATTGATCTTCAGGCATATCAGCTATCAGCTGCAGTATTTGACAGGCTTGGAATATCAGAAGGTTATATTATGAAGTTCCATCAGGCAAAGCATAATGATGCTGATTACCTTAAGAAGTTAAAGGTACTTGAATACGATATATTGTATGGTGATAAACAGATATATGACGGAAAAGTTCCTTATGTAGCCACAGATTTAAAAATGGGAATTGACGATATTACAATAGATGAAGTGTATGATTATAAGGATTATGTATGTATAAGCGGTAAGAATTTCAATGATTTCAGCACTGTATACATTAATAATAAAGAGCAGGAAAATGCAGAGCTTATAAGTAGTACAATGATAAGAGTACCTAAACGCAGTATCAAATCAGGAGATGAAATAGCAATAGCCCAGAGAGGCAATGATAAGATAGAGCTTGGAAGAACCACATATATTGTGCCAAATTAATTAGAATTATAATAAATAAATTGACACTAACAATTGAAAATGTTAATATGAAAAAGGTGTAATCACCACATATTAAATTTGGAGGTACTTGAAATGAAAGGTACAGTAAAGTGGTTCAATAACCAGAAGGGTTACGGCTTTATAAGTGATGAGTCTGGAAAGGATGTTTTTGTTCATTATTCAGGACTTAATATGGAAGGTTTCAAGTCTTTAGAGGAAGGTGCTGCTGTTGAGTTTGATGTAACAGAAGGTGCTAAGGGTCCTCAGGCTGTCAACGTAACAAAATTATAATCCGAATGGTTTGCAGTGTGCCTTTTCCTGATTTATATATAGATTTTTGAAAAGATATATTGTTATACAATTAAGATTATTAAAGAGCAGTCGCTTCTGGGTGGCTGCTCTTTTGTATATAGTGGAGATGATTATTATAATTTTTTTTATATATAGTTAATTGTATAAGAAGTGCATTGTATGTTAGAATTAATAACAGATAAATATTACGGAGGAATTATTGTGGAAGAATATGGTATCAGTTTAGAAAATGGAATACCTGCAGGAGCAGAGAATATGCTGTCAGCAGGCGGAATTCTTTTATTATCGGCATTTATAGTGCTTACTATAGTTGTCATTAAAAGGTGGAATGGACGTTTTGTTAATGTGCTGGCTGGTGCATTTGCATACTCAATATTTGTATTTATATGCTGTAACCTGATTATGTCAGCACTTGCACTTATCCCATCAATAGATGAAGCATTTACTAATAACAGTACAGCATATACAGTTGTATATTCAATTCTTGCGGCTGTTGCAATGACATTTGCAAGATATGTATTGTGCAGGTTTATGAATGGGAGATTTGAAAGAAAAGGCGATATATATTTATCAGGTATAGGTCTTGCTTTAGGTGATGGAGTTCTATATGGACTTACAGTCATATCTACAATGTCAATAGCCACAGCTATTAACAATGAGGGGATTGATGCAATGATGGCAGGACTTACACAGAATGATACAGAAACATTTTACCAGACACTTGGTAATCTTGTTAATGCACCATCATATTTGTGGTTATTAATGGGAATAGCCTTCACACTTGATGTTATTCTTTCTATAGCACTCAGTGCTGCTATACAGGCATATGTTAAGGGTGTGGCTTCTTATATGACAGGCTGTTATGTTGCAATAATACAGTTTGCAAGTTATATATCATTCCAGATATTTGATTACAGTTCGCCAGTATCAATAATAGTCTGCTTTGTTATTAAGATGGTTATAGATATTGCGGCAATAGCATATGTGTTCAAGGTTGTTGTCAGGGAGATGAATTACGCTAATGACTGATATAGTAACTGGTTTAACAACAGAAGAGGTAAATAAATTAAAAGAGCAGGGTTTAGATAATATTCCTGTAGGCAATCAGTCTAAGACAATAGGACAGATAATCGCAGGAAATGTATTTACATATTTTAACTTTGTATTTGCGGTATTTGCAGCACTTTTAATTCTTGTAAGGTCATATATTAATATGACCTTTTTGCCTATTATATTGCTTAATACTATACTTGGTATAGTACAGGAAATAAAAGCCAAGATAGTATTAGACAGGCTTACTGTTGTTAATGCCCCTAGAACTAAGGTTATAAGGGACAGTGCTGTATCAGAGGTTGATTCAGTTACACTTGTTAAAGGCGATGTATGTATATTCACAGCAGGCAACCAGCTCAGTGCCGATGCCATACTTGCAGAGGGCTGTGTCAGAGTTAATGAGGCGATGGTAACAGGTGAATCTGACGAAGTTATTAAAAATAAAGGAGACATATTATTATCAGGAAGTTATATTGTATCAGGAGAATGTAAGGCAGTTCTTACGCAAGTAGGCCATAAGGCGTATGCGGCAAGACTGGCATTGGAAGCCAAGGCAGGGCGTAAGAAAAAAAAGACCGATATGATGAAATCTTTGGATAATCTTGTAAAAATAATTGGAGTTGTAATAGTTCCACTTGGAATTATTATGTATTTGCAGAGCCATTTCTTTCTTGGGCATACTATAAAGAATAGTGTTGTATCTATGGTTGCCTCACTGGTAGGAATGATTCCGGAAGGTCTGTATCTGCTTGCCAGCGTGGCTTTAGTAGTCAGTGTCAAGAAGCTAGCCAGGAGCAATGTATTAGTACATGAGATGAATTGTGTGGAGACACTTGCAAGGGTTAATGTGTTGTGCGTTGATAAGACAGGTACAATTACAAGACCGGATATGTCTGTAAGTGATGTCGTATTTTTAAAGGACAATGTAGGAAAGCTTATTGCAGGAGTTGCCGGCAATATGGATGATGATAATGAAACGATGAAAGCGATAAAGAATTATTACCATATTACGGGCAGGGATAATAGTGCAGAGAGAGTATACTCATTTTCTTCACAGAACAAATACAGCGGAGCAGTATTAGATGGCAGATGTTATATATTCGGTGCACCTGAATATGTACTGCTTGATACATATGCAGAATATGAGGATATATTTGAAAGATATTCAGGACACGGAGAAAGAATACTTGTATTTGGCGAGTGTGTGGGTGACCCTTGCGGTAATATTATAGAAGAAGCGGTTAATCCTTATGCTTTTATAATATTGGAGAATGAGATAAGGGATACAGCCAAAGAAACATTTGGATACTTTGCTTCGCAAGGTGTGGATATAGTTGTTATATCCGGAGATAATCCGGTCACAGCTTCAAAGGTGGCTGTGAGGGCAGGAATTAACAATGCAGAGAATTATATAGATGCAACGACACTTAAGAGCAGACAGGATATAAGGGAAGCGATAACTAAGTATACTGTATTTGGAAGAGTTGTTCCAAGCCAGAAGAAGGAGATTATAGAAGCCTATAAAGAAAGCGGCAAGGTTGTAGCTATGACAGGAGATGGAGTTAATGATGTGCTAGCGTTAAAATGTGCTGACTGTAGTGTGGCTATGGCATCGGGAAGCGAGGCAGCAAGCAATGCGGCACAGGTAGTTCTTTTAGACTCAGATTTTTCCAAAATGCCTCAGGTTGTGCTTGAGGGCAGGCGTGTGGTTAATAATATACAGAGGTCAGCTTCTCTGTTTCTTGTTAAAAATATATTCTCGATATTAACGACAATATTTACACTTATAGCGGCTAACCTTTATCCGCTTTATCCAACTCAATTGTCACTGCTTGGAGCATTTACAATTGGAACACCGGCATTCTTTCTGGCATTACAGCCTAATAAGAATATAATACGTGGGGATTTCCTTACGAATGTCATTATAAAGGCACTGCCCGCAGGAATAACTGATTTTATTATGTTGGCGGTGATATCGATACATGGTGCAGTTATTGGAATGAGCAATGAGCAGATATCAACAGTTGCAATAATAGTACTTCTTATAATCGGAATGATGTCACTTATAAGAATATGCAGGCCATTTGACTGGCTGAGGGCATTGGTATGTATTGCGATGGGGGTTGGAATTGCAATATGTCTATTATTCTTTAAGAAGATATTTGCAATCGCAGCTATCAATATGGTAATGCTTAATATGATTATTGTGTATGCAGTTGTTGCAGTTGGACTGTTTGTACTGATGTGCAGGATTGTAGGCACAGTAATAGAATATATTGAAGGTCATAGCAGAAGATTTAGAAAGCTTCTTAAGGGGTAGCTGCAAGATTTATAAAGATTGGTGGAGCTCTTGGTTGTATCGGATTGAATATATAAAATGTATATAATATGCAAAGATATATAATATGCAAAAGATATACAATGTATAAAATGTATGGATTATGCCGCTGTGGCTGGATTATAATCCATACATTTTTAATTTTAAAAGGCAGATTTATTTTCCGGCCGCCTTTTTAGAATAGTCAGTTGTTACAAGCTTTTCATAAGGCACATCACTGCCAAGCTCGCCAGACTGCTTTAATATGTCTTTAAGAAGCTCAAAGCTTTTCTTTTCAAAGATAGTGTCGCCCTTCCATGTATCCTGCGTCTTGTAACGGTCAACAATGGTTGTTATAGTATCAAGGTCGGTTTCAGGAAACTGTGGAGCGATAACTTCTGCGATTTCACTGCTGGTGTGGGAATTGACGTAGTCAAGGCCTTTCTGGATAGCGTTAGTAAAGCCTTGGATTACATCAGGGTGTTTTTCAATAAAGCTTTTGTTAGCACAGTAGGCAGTATAAGGAACATATCCGCTGTCAGTACCAAGAGAAGCTACTACATAGCCTTCCTTCTGCTGTTCAAGGAGCGTTGCAGAAGGCTCAAATTCTACAGTGTAATCAGCTATTCCTGATGTGAAAGCGGCTGCTGTAGAACCAAAGTCAACATTTTGAAGTATTGTGAGGTCATCTACAGGAGATATTCCATTTTTCTTAAGGATATATTCGAAAAGCATCTGAGGCATACCACCGGCTCTGCCACCAAGAACTGTCCTGCCTTTAAGATTATCCCATTTAAAATCAGTTTCATTATCGCGGGATACAAGAAAATTGCCTGCACGTTGGGTAAGCTGGGCGAAGTTGACAGCGTAGTCAGTAGAACCTTCCTGATATACATATATAGAACTTTCTGAACCCATAAAACCGATATCAGCTTCTTTTGATACAAGAGCGGTCATTACCTTATCAGCACCAAAGCCTGTGACAAGATTAAGGTCAATGCTCTCATCTTCAAAATATCCAAGCTCAATAGATACATATTGTGGTGCGTAGAATATAGAATGGGCAACCTCGCTGAGTGTAATCTTAACTGTAGAATTATCGGTATCTTTTCTGCACGCAAATGCACTCATTATCATCATTACACATAACAGCATAGCAATGACACGTTTGATTGTCTTCAATAAAATCCTCCATTCTAAATGTATAAAACACATTTTTATCTGTTCAATAATTATATTATTCAGATGAATTAATATATGTGATTAAATCTGTGAAAAATGTTAAAAAAGCTAATTATTTAGTTGGCTAAATATATTAAATATGTTAAAATAAACTATAAAAAAGTAGCAATGAATGGAGGTCGTTTTGTTATGTTTGGAAAAAATAGAACAGCACAAGACACATTAGGCAATGACAGAGAATTATTATTGCAGGCTATGGATAAGATTATAGCCGGCGATTTCAGTGAGGTCTCTGCTGAAGGTTTTAGAGATCCTATATATGCAGAAAAGCTTAACCAGATGATTGGCGCATATAAGAAAGCTAATAATAATTATATTATGAGACTTAATGAGGCAATGCAGTCTATAGGAGATAATTCATATGTTAAGAATATGCTTGATCAGGTGTATACACAACAGCAGTCTATAACAGATATGAATTCTTCAAGCCAGATACTTAAGGAGTCAATTGGTAATATTTCAGACGCAATGGGTGAGATTCGTGATAATACCCACGATATGTTACAGGTGTCACAGAGTAGTGCTGCTAATATGAACGACAGTATAACAGTGGTTAATGAATCATCACAGAAGATAGCGGATATTAACAATCAGGTTAATGCATTCCACGAGAAGATTAATAAGATCGGCGAGATTGTTGATATCGTTAAGAAGGTAGCAAGCCAGAGCAATCTTCTTGCACTTAACGCTTCAATTGAGGCTGCAAGAGCAGGTGAAGCAGGAAAGGGCTTTGCAGTAGTTGCTGATCAGGTAAGACAACTTTCAAGTAATACATCTGAGTCGGCAGAAGATATTGTTAAATATGTCAATGAACTTAAGCAGGATATTGAAGTGCTTGCTAATTCAATGAATGAGACAACGGTCAAGTTATCAGAAGGTAATGAAAAGGTAGAGATATCATTAAGAGATATTGAGCGAATGAATGAACAGATGGTAGCAATCAATGCTTCTGTAGAAAGCATTTTCAATGACATTGACAGACAGTCAGAGACAACAACAGAATTTACTAATCAGGTACAGACAATAGCAGATTCTTACGGAATGCTGACTAAGGAATGTACAGAGACTGGTACCCATATATTCAAGATAGGAAGATACATAGATACCTGCCGAAGCGATATGTTCAGGGAAGCTGGTAAAGTAACAACTCAGGATATGTTAAAAATATTCGAGGTTGACCACTTTATCGTTATGTGGAGAGTGTATAACAATGTCGCAGATTTCGAGAGATTAAAGATTACACAGCTTAACAATCCAGACAGTTGTAAGCTTGGTAAGTGGATGCATGCACAGACAGATCCTAAGATTACAGGAAGTCAGGAATTCAAGAAGCTTGATTCTGCACATAGACTTGTTCACAAGTATGCTTGTGATTCTTGGATGGCTAAGGATAAGGGAGATGATGCTGCAGCTATTGCGGCATTTGAAAAGTGCCGTGAAGCTTATGGAGAATTCAAGAAGGCTATCGGTGAGATGAGGAGCTATATGAGAACAATTGGATATACAGATGAGACTAAGATAGTTATCTTCAGGAATTAGTTAAATATAATCACAGATTATAAGATAAGCTGGAATTTACATAGCTGTCTTTAATGCAGGATATGCCTTAAGGATATAAGCTTGTAGAATTCCAGCTTTTTTTATTTATAAAATTTAATTATTTATATACTATTTATATATGGGATTTAATTAACAAAATTTAACCACATATATAATGGATTTTAATAATAAAACTCAATCATCTATATACTGGACTTTTTAATAATAAGAGTTCATAATATAAGTTATGAATAAATAATGATATATTCGTGATTACTATGACAAGCAGGTATGCATTAAGAATGCCTGTTGTCCCTTCGCAATACAGCAATGTTGTATTAAATTGCGTAAGAATGGAGATTGTTATGAGAGAGGTATATGTAATAGGACATAAGAACCCGGATACAGATTCGGTGTGCTCAGCAATATGCTATTCCAGACTGAAAAATCTGATTACTGGAAGTGAGGATTATATTCCTAAAAGAGCAGGACATCTTAACGAAGAAACTCAGTATGTTCTTGAAAAATGTGGTGTAAAACCTCCTGCATATATTAAAGATGTTAGACCTCAGGTAAGAGATATTGATGTCAGGAAGATAAGTGGAATATCGGAAGATCTTTCAGTAAGAAATGCGTGGAAATTAATGAAAGAAAGAGGTGTTGAGACACTTCCTATCATTGAAGATGATAAGCTGAAAGGACTTGTTACAATCAGTGATGTTGCTAAGTCATATTTTGAAATGTATGACAGTGATATATTATCTGTTTCAGGCACAAGTCTCAGTAATATCGTGGATACCCTTAAGGGCGAAGTTATAACTGGTGATATAGATAAGCATTTTAATAAGGGGAAGATGATTATTGCTGCCGCCAATCCTGATATGATGGAAAATATGATTGAAGAGGGTGATTTTGTAATTCTTGGCAATAGATATGAGTCACAATTATGTGCTATTGAGATGGAGGCGGGATGTCTTATAATATGTGAGGGTGCAAAGGTATCAAGCACAATAACCAAGATAGCTGCACAGCATAATTGTGTTATAATATCGACAGCGTATGATACATATACAGTTGCAAGACTTATTAATCAGGCCATTCCTGTAAGTTTCTTTATGAAGCAGGAAGCACTTATTAAGTTCAAGCTAAACGATTTTATTGAAGATATACAGGATATAATGGCTAAGAAGCGTTACAGGGATTTCCCAATTGAGGACGATACAGGCAGATATGTCGGTATGATTTCAAGAAGAAATATTATTAAGACCGATAAGAAGAAGATAATTCTTGTAGACCATAATGAAAAAAATCAGGCTGTATTTGGTATTGAGGATACTGATATATTAGAGATAATAGATCATCACAGACTTGGCTGCATACAGACGATAACACCTGTATTTTTCAGAAATCAGCCGCTTGGCTGTACTGCAACAATAATATATCAGATGTACTGTGAGCATAATATAGATATTGATAAGACGACAGCCGCACTGTTATGTTCGGCAATAATATCAGATACGCTTATATTAAAATCACCAACCTGCACACACTATGATGTTGATGCCTGTCAGGTATTAGCTGATATAGCTGGTATTGATATAGAAGAATACGGCAGGGAAATGTTCAGGGCAGGAAGTAATCTTTCCGACAAATCAGAAGAAGAGATATTCTATAGGGATTACAAGAAGTTCTCAATTGGAGAGATAACTGTAGGTGTTGGACAAGTAAATTGTATGAGTCAGGAAGAGATAGAGGGGCTTATTAAGAAAGAAGCTTCTTATATCACAAGTGTTACGGATAAGTCAGATGAGATAAATATTGCATATCTTCTTCTGACAGATGTAATGAAAGAGACATCTTATGTTATGTTATCAGGTAAGAATGCTGAACAGGTGCTTATGCAGGCATTTAACCTTGATGAGATAACCAACAATTATGTAATACTTCCTGGTGTTGTTTCGCGTAAAAAGCAGTTCCTGCCAGCTATAGTTGAGGTATTACAGCAATAATGTGAAGGTGAGGATATATAGCAGTAATTAGTAATTTGCAGGTATAGTTGATGTAGATATATAGTGGTAATGCACAGGTATAGCTGATGTAAATATATAGCAGTAATTAGTAATTTGCAGGTATAGCTGATGCAGATATAATGTGGTATTGCATATGTATAACAGTATTATAAATTGGTATTGTATATATAGTAATATTACAGATTATAAAGTGTATATATGCACAGAAATGAGGAGTAACAACAATGAAGAAGTTAATGAGAAATGACCCTTGCTGGTGTGGCAGTAAAAAGCCTTATTGTGAATGCCATATGGATTTTGATAAGAAAATTGAAATGTACAGAAAGAAATTCCACAAAGTTCCGCCAAGAAGCATTATAAAGAATGAAGAACAGCTTCAGGGTATGAGAGAGAGCAGTAAGATTAATATTGCTGTACTTGATTATGTAGCTGAGAACATTAAAGTGGGTATGACAACACAGGAAATTGATGAGATGGTGTATGAAAAGACAACAGCTATGGGTGGAATTCCGGCACCTCTTAATTATGAAGGATTTCCAAAGAGTGTGTGTACATCTATTAACAATGAAGTATGTCACGGTATTCCATCATCTAATATAGTATTAGCAGATGGTGATATCGTAAATGTTGACTGCTCAACAATTCTTAATGGCTATTTTTCAGATTCTTCAAGAATGTTCTGTTTAGGAAATGTTGCACCAGAGCATAAGAAGCTTGTAGATGTTGCAAAGGAATGTGTGGAGCTTGGACTTGCACAGGTTAAGCCCTGGGGACATCTGGGGGATGTTGCAGATGCAATAAGCAAGCACGCCAAGGAAAATGGATATTCAGTGGTTCGTGAAGTGGGAGGACACGGAATTGGTCTTGAATTCCACGAAACACCATTTGTCAGTTATGTTATTAAGAAGGGAACAGGTATGGTTATGGCACCCGGTATGGTATTCACTATTGAGCCAATGATTAATGCCGGTTACCCGGATGTATATGTTGATGATGACAATGGCTGGACAATATACACAGAAGATGATTCATATTCAGCACAGTGGGAAATAATGGTTCACGTTACTGATGATGGATATGAGGTTATGACATACTAATTAAGAATATATAATTATTATTTGATACAAATTATTATTGGATATAGAAGCTATCTGATGTGGAAGAATTCGTATGGTTCACACGCAGCTTGTATAGACAGGAAATATAAGGAAGATACAGGAGAGCGTACACCTGCCAGACAGCTTTATATATTAATAAAGGGGCTGCCGCACTAAGAAATGTATATATTATATAGATTGATAGTTAAGTCGGTATATCTATATAGTTATATTTTCTTATTGCGACAGTCCAATTTTATGCTATAGACTATGATTTCATATTGGCATAATTATTTCTTGATACAGTTGCAGTTTTTATCAAATTCAGGATTGTATAGATAGTAATTATTACAGTCAAGCTTGCTCTGTATTATAGATAAGGCTTCACCAAAACGTTGGAAGTGGACGATTTCACGCTCTCTTAAGAATTTAAGCGGGTCGAGAACATCGGGGTCATCTTTGGCAAGCCTTATAAGGTTATCGTAAGTTGTGCGTGCCTTTTGTTCTGCCGCCATATCTTCAACGATATCTGTTATAGAATCACCCTTTGACTGGAATTCGCACGCATTAAATGGAATACCACCTGCCGCCTGAGGCCACACTGCTGATGTATGGTCTACATAGTAGGCTTCAAAAGGAGTTCCTTTAATCTGTTCCATTGTAAGGTTTCTTGTGAGCTGGTGAACCATTGTGCTAATCATTTCAAAATGCCCCAGCTCCTCAGTGCCGATATCTGTAAGCAGCCCGGCAACTTCCCTGTATGGCATAGAATATCTTTGCGAGATGTAACGCATAGAAGCACCAAGCTCGCCGTCCGGTCCACCATATTGACTGATTATCATAGCCGCCAGAGTAGGGTTCGTCTGTTTTATTTTAATAGGGTATTCAAGTCGCTTTTCATAATTCCACATATCAGCAGCCCTCCATTTCCCAAGGCATTGGAGTTGCTACCCACATCCAGTAATTGTCGTTGGAAATGTGTAATTTATCGAGAGGTCCATAATAATCTGCGTACTGTGTCATATAATCGCAGTATTTATCTTTAATCTGTGCATAATATTCAATTGCTTCAAGGTCATCGGGGTGAGTATCAAGGTAGAGATTGACTTCTGTTAGTACAAATCCCAGTTCATAAATATTCTGCATAAGCCCACGTTTGTCGGCTGTTAAAGTACAACTGGACTGTCGGGTTGGAGTGAGGGTACTGTTGGAATTGCCGCTGTTGCACAGATTGTTATTGTAATTGCGGTTGTTATTGCAGCTATTATTAGAATAGCCATTATTGCAATTCTGCTGGCAATTGCAGGAAGACCTCTGGTTCATAGATGGCTGGTTAGTCATATTATTCATACTCTGCCTCCTGCAAAAGGTTTGGATAATACAGGAAATAAAGTTCCACATTTAAGGGCTTTGCAAGGGTCATACAAATCTCCCCATTTCTGCCACGGTACATAACACATAGCAATCGCCCACGTATTCTGCATTTTCATAATCGAAAAAAACTCCATATATTAAACTTATTAGTATTATATGTGGAAAATGACTTGATGCTACTATATGTAATTATATTGAATTTGACATATAATATGAGATTAAATATAATATTTGCATAACCTAACGGTAACAAAAGTGATAATAGAGCTGGATATAATAGAATTCGGCTAATTGTAGATTGATAGAGATACATTAATTGTATGCGGCTATGCTATAGGAGTAATTTCTACTGATTGTAGATATCAGATAAAAAGTAGATTTGGTAATTAGGTTTAAGTAACCTAAATAATTCCGCATACCCTTAAACACATAAAGACTTTAAATAATCACACCAAAGTATTATCTCCCCAACAATATTGAATATTCTCCCCATTCTTGCTAAAATACCACTACAAGATTAATAGAAAAGGATATCCAATTATGAAAGAAAAGATATATACAGTTCCAGTTAATGATGCGTTTGCGTTGGATAGTGAATGTCCGATTTGTTCAATGTTTGAAAAGCTGGAGAATGATGCGGTTGAGTATGCCATGGGTCCAAGCTATATGGAAGATGACATAAGAGAAAAGACAGATAAAATGGGATTTTGCAGCCGTCATATTAAGAAGATATACGAGCAGAATAACAGACTTGGTTATGCACTTGTTATGAAGACACATATGGATTATGTCATTAAGCAGATAGAAAGTTATAGATATGATAAGGGCACTGGAAAGACACTCCTAAAAAAAGGCAAAGAGGCACAGGTATGCAGTTATATAGATGAGCTTGAAGGAAAATGCTTTGTGTGCGATAAGGTAGAAGATACCATTGAAAGATACATAGATACAGTGTTTTATATGTATAAACACGACAAAGATTTTGTAGAGAAACTTAAAAACTGCAAAGGCTTTTGTACCAGCCACTATGGACTTTTGATGAAAAGGGCGAGCGACAAGCTTTCGGGAGCACAGTATACAGAATTCACAGAGCTTATCACTAAGCTTTATATAGATAATATGAAGAGAGTAAGAGATGATGTAGCCTGGTTTATTAATAAATTTGATCACAAATATGCCAATGAGCCCTGGAAAAATGCTAAAGACTCACTCGTAAGAGCAACATTAAAAGATACTGGAGTTAATATCCAATAACATAATAATGTGTTATTTTTCGGAAGAAGATAAGTTCATTATGGTATAATGAGCACAAAAGTGCTCATCTTAAAAGTTCCTTATGGAACTTTATATGTGCAGAAAAGCTGCACAAGATTTATGGTATGATATATACATTATATTAAGAAATTAATTGATATTAATAAAAGCTGATTACCCTCATTAATAAAAATGGAGATAATCAGCTTTTTGTTGATATATAAATGTAATAATTATTACATTTATATATCAATTAATATGTAAATGTAACAGAATATAACGTGTAATTAACACGATCAATATTCTTATAAGAATAGGATAACTGCTGTCCGGTTCTTGATATTGCCTCTTTAAGATCTGCATTATAAGTTGTAGTGAATTCAATATGTGCAGTTTTATTTTTAACTGTTGAATATATGAGTTTATTTAGTTGGTTGACATTGCTTATTAAAGGTAGTTTTTTGTATCTGCAGTAGGAATATTTTGCACCACATTTTTCATAAGCGGAGTAACGGCTTCTGTCCCAAGTATGGTCGAGTGCCATATCGTCAGCACTGATATTAAAATATGAGTGGTCGATATAATCAGATGATGAGCCAACAGGGTCATCCCACGTTACATCAACGTGATACCAGTGATTATCAAGGTTGACAACATTCCATATGTGCTGCTGTCCGCCAGCCTCTCCTGAAATCGTTGCATTTTCTATTCCAAGCATATCTAACAATGTCTTAAAACATTCAGTATAGCCGCTACATACAGCAATTCCGTTGATTAATGCACTGTAGGCGTTGTAGGAAGAGTCGCCGGTATCAACATAATTGATGTTATCAACGAGATAATCGTGTATGGCAATCTCCTTTTCTATATCAGATTGATTTGGCGAAATAATTTCTTCAAGTATTTTGGTATATTTGTCATAAAGCACAAGCTGGCGTTCATTAAGATTATATGTTGACTCACTTCTGTAAGCTTTAATAATAGCAGAATTGTCCCAACATTCATAAGTTATCCGCACATTGAAACCATTTTTAATGCGCCTGTATTCACATCTTAACTGTTCTATGCCGTTAATTAATGAAAGCCATTTGTTGGCATCAATTAACTCCTCATCAGTAATGAATAATTCGCAGACATTATTATCACTATCCATACTTGCAATTATAGCCTGGACAATCTCCTCAGTTGTATCTGCGGACTGGGAAAATGCAGTCTTAGGTATTGTCATAGCTGAATTGGAAGGCATATTAAACGATATTGGAATTGTACAGCCTGTCAATGCGACAGATAAAAGCACAAGTGTGAGTATAACGCAGACACGCTTATGGATAGGCTTATATAAATTTTTCATATATGTTAATAAATCTTTCTATAATAATTTAGGTTTATTACTTTGTTAAATTAAATGTAATTTGGTATTATTACATTATATATTATAATTATATTACATTATAAAATAATACACAACTGCTAGATATATGGATATTTATGGCAGTCTGATGATAAATATACCGTGCATTTTATTTTGTACAGGGAGGAGAATTAATATGAGCGATTATATTATTAACAAACCTGATGATTTTGAATTGAATGAAACACTTGAATGTGGACAGTGCTTCCATTTTAATAAGCTTGATGAAAATGATTATGTCCTTACAGCATTTGGACATATGTTACATATAATACAGACTGAAAAAGAAATTGTATTTTATGATACTGATGAGAAGCTGTATATGGATTTGTGGAGAAATTATTTTGATATAGACAGGAATTATGGTCTTATAAAGGAAAGGCTTCTAAAGAAAGATGATAAGCTTAAGGAAGCAATTGAGGCAATGTCAGGTGTCAGAATTCTTAATCAGGAATTTTTTGAGACACTTATTTCATTTATTATATCGCAGAACAAACAGATACCACATATAAAGAAGATTGTTGCAGATATTTCTGCAAAGTATGGCGATTATGCGGGTGAGGTGAAAGGTGTACCTATGTATACATTTCCTGATGTAAGGAAGTTAGCCAAAGCAGAAGTAGAGGATTTGAAGGAATTAAAGACAGGCTTTAGAGCACCTTACATATATGATGCCGTAAAATGTGTCGGCGAGGGAAAGATTAGTTATGATGAGCTTATTGCACTGGATAGTGAGCAGGGCATTGAGAAAATGTGTCAGATAAAAGGGGTTGGCAACAAGGTCGCAAGCTGTGTAAGCCTTTTTGCATTGGGTAAAAGGGACAGCTTTCCTATTGATGTGTGGATAAAAAGAATAATGGAATATCTGTATTTTGACGGAAATGATACTTCCAAAGATGTTATAGCTGCATTTGCTAAGGAAAGATTTGGCGAGCTTGGCGGATATGCACAGCAGTATCTTTTCTATTATGGAAAGACTGTCAAGATGGGTGTCGCTAATAAGAATAAAAAATAAAAAAAGTATAATCAAAATGTTAAATCATTAATATATTTAGAAATAGCTGTTGACAAATTATTAGCCGGGTGCTATCTTAATTTTATTGAAATTAGCACTCGGTTGAAATGAGTGCTAACAAGCAAAAAACAAATTGCTGCCATATACATTTCAGACAGCGGAATGGAGGATATATATGAAATTAGTACCATTAGGAGACAGAGTTGTAATTAAAGCATTAGTTGCAGAAGAAACTACAAAGTCAGGTATCGTATTACCAGGACAGGCAAAGGAGAAACCATCTCAGGCAGAGGTAGTTGCAGTTGGACCTGGCGGGGTTGTTGATGGCAAGGAAGTTACAATGCAGGTTAAGCCTGGTGATAAGGTAATATATTCTAAGTATGCTGGAACAGAAGTTAAGCTTGATGATGAAGAATACATCGTTGTAAAGCAGAATGATATTCTTGCGGTAATCGAGGATTAATCAGATACAGCCAGTTTATTGGCGGATATATGAAAAGTGATAGTTAGTTGATATCAGATATATTTTTATTACAGATAATAATGGAGGTAATAGCAATGGCAAAGGAAATTAAATACGGAATTGAAGCAAGAAAAGCTCTTGAAGAGGGTGTTAATAAATTAGCTAATACTGTAAGGGTTACAATCGGACCTAAGGGACGTAACGTAGTTCTCGATAAATCATATGGTGCACCACTTATCACTAACGATGGTGTTACAATCGCTAAGGATATCGAACTTGAAGATGCATTTGAGAATATGGGTGCCCAGCTTGTAAAGGAAGTTGCTACTAAGACTAATGATGTAGCAGGTGATGGTACAACAACAGCTACAGTTCTTGCACAGGCTATGGTTAATGCAGGTATGAAGAACTTAGCAGCAGGTGCTAACCCAATCATCTTAAGAAAAGGTATGAAGAAGGCTACTGATTGTGCAGTTGAAGCTATTGCACATATGAGCGAGAAGGTTACAGGAAAAGACCAGATTGCGAAGGTTGCATCTATCTCAGCTGGTGATGAAGAAGTAGGCCAGATGGTAGCTGATGCTATGGAAAAGGTCTCTAATGATGGTGTTATCACAATCGAAGAATCTAAGACAATGAAGACAGAACTTGATCTTGTAGAAGGTATGCAGTTCGATAGAGGATATATTTCAGCATATATGGCAACTGATATGGATAAGATGGAAGCTAACCTTGATAACCCATATATCCTTATCACAGATAAGAAGATTTCTAATATTCAGGAAATCTTACCAGTTCTTGAACAGATAGTCCAGAGCGGTGCTAAGCTTCTTATCATTGCAGAAGATGTTGAAGGTGAAGCTCTTACGACACTTATCGTTAATAAGTTAAGAGGTACATTCAATGTTGTAGCTGTCAAAGCACCTGGATATGGTGACAGACGTAAGGAAATGCTTAAGGATATCGCTATTCTTACAGGTGGTCAGGTTATCTCAGAAGAACTTGGTCTTGAACTTAAGGATACAACAATGGATATGCTTGGTAGAGCTAAGTCAGTTAAGGTTCAGAAAGAAAATACAGTTATCGTTGACGGCGAAGGTGCTAAGGAAGATATCGAAGCAAGAGTTGCACAGATTCGTGCACAGCTTGAAGAAACAACATCTGACTTTGATAAGGAAAAGTTACAGGAAAGACTTGCTAAGCTTGCAGGCGGCGTAGCTGTTATCAGAGTTGGTGCTGCAACAGAAACAGAGATGAAGGAAGCTAAGCTTCGTATGGAAGATGCCCTTAATGCAACAAGAGCTGCTGTAGAAGAAGGCGTTATCTCAGGTGGTGGTTCTGCTTATATCCACGCTTCTAAGAAGGTTGCTGAACTTGCTGCTACACTCAGTGGTGATGAGAAGACAGGTGCAGAGATTATTCTTAAGGCACTTGAAGCTCCTTTATACCACATTGCTCACAATGCAGGTCTTGAAGGTGCAGTTATCATCAACAAAGTAAGAGAGTCAGAAGTAGGAACAGGTTACGATGCTCTTAATGATGAATACGTTAATATGATTGATGCTGGTATTCTTGACCCAGCTAAGGTTACAAGAAGTGCATTACAGAATGCTACAAGTGTAGCTTCAACACTCCTTACAACAGAGTCAGTTGTAGCTGATATCAAAGAAGATACACCAGCAATGCCAGCAGGAGCTGCCGGTATGGGCGGAATGATGTAATAAGTAATAATTTGCTATACATCAGCAAGTTGATAAAATAAATTTAACACTTACATTATATTAAAAAAGTCCCTTTGTTTATGTTTTATATTCATAAACAAGGGGGCTTTTTGTTGTGCAATATAAAAGGAATGTGTTATGCTATCAAGGTTATTAAGTGAATTGCAGCAGATTGAGCTGATTCATATATGTCAGGAGAGCTTGGTTTATGTTTTTTAGTAGAAGAAAGAATGATGATTTGTCAGAAAAGCTGGTTAAACTGGTTGTTCCGATAGCAATACAGCAGTTTATGTTGGCACTTGTAAGTGCCACAGATGCGGTTATGTTGGGATTTGTGGACCAGACCTCGTTGTCTGCAGCTTCACTTGCCGGACAGATACAGTTTGTGCTTAATCTGTTTATAGCAGGGATAACAGCAGGCTCAGGAATAATGATTTCACAGTACTGGGGAAAGAAGGACATAAAAGCTATTGAAAAGGTCATGCCGGTGGCTTTATATGCTAATCTGCTGTCAGGCGGCATATTCACTATTCTTGCGCTTCTCATACCTGAGGGACTTATAAGGATATTCACTAACGAACCGGAGCTTATTGCAAGCGGTACACTATATATCAGGGCGGTAGCCTTATCTTATGTGCTGTGTGCAGTATCGCAGGTATATCTGATTCTTCTTAAGAATACAGGAAGGGCGGCTCAAAGCTCTGTTATCAGCTCATCAGCAGTTGCTGTTAATATAGTCTGCAATGCTGTCCTTATATTTGGCTTGTTTGGTATGCCACGTCTTGGCATACGTGGAGCGGCTTATGCAACTGTAATATCGAGAGTGATAGAGCTTGTATGGGCATATATTGTAGTTAACAAAGACAGGATTGCCGCTTTGGAATGGAAAGGAATTATTCATACAGATAAAGCACTGACAAGAGATTTCTGGTATTACACAACACCTGTGCTATGTGCCTCCTTAGTGTGGGGCATTGCATTTGTATTATACTCAGTTATACTTGGACATATGGGAAGTGATGCTGTTGCAGCGAATTCCATAGCCAGTATAGTAAAGAGCATGGTGCAGTGCGTTATAAGGGGTGTTAGTGCCGGGGCAGGAATTATTATAGGTAATCTTCTAGGAGCAGGTAAGCTTGATAAAGCCAGGAAATATGGTGGAAGAATTACAAGACTGTCAATAGCCATTGGGATAATAACAGGTCTGCTTCTTATCGTTGTAGCTCCGGTTGTATCGCGTGCAGCCCCTATGTCAGATACAGCGAAGGGGTATCTTGGCTTTATGCTGATAGTCCTCGGCATTAATCTGATGGGGCAGTCGGTGAATACAACTGTTCTGGATGGGATATTCTGTGCCGGAGGTGATGCAAAGTTTGATATGAAGGGGAATATTGGTGCAATGTGGTGCTTTGCGGTTCCGCTTGGCTTTATAGCAGCATTTGTATTCAATGCACCAGTCTGGCTTGTATATATCATAATAAGCCTGGATGAGCTGGTAAAGCTCCCGGCAGTATATATACATTATAAGAAGTATATCTGGGTAAGAAATATTACAAGATAAAACATTAGTGAAAAATACCAGGGATAGTTGTTTCTATTTAAAAAAGTCAGTGGGTATGTTATAATACTTCCATATTGGATTTTAATTGTCACGCAGGAGGAATGGTGATGGCTGATATTGATGAGCTTAAAAAGAAACTTGAAGATGGATGGATAAAGGGTGAACCTTATGTATTTGTAAGTTATGCAAGTAAGGATAAAGAGAAGGTTTATGAATTTGTATATGAACTTAGAAAACGTGGAATTAATGTATATATAGATATAGAACTTCAGGAGAATATTTCTAAGAACTGGTTACAGAATATTAAGGAGCGTTTATATGATGTTGATTGTGTTGCTATGATTTCATTTCTTAGTCTTAACTATTTCCGTAGTTATGCCTGCCTTATAGAACAGCTTGTAACACGTTCAGAGGATTTAAAGATGGAAAAAGGCAAGTATCTTGAGAATTTTTATATTGCATTGGATGATAATATGTCTACAATACAAAAAATGGAAGATGCAGTGTATAATAATACAGTTGCAAAAGAAAGTCAGAGTATGGCAATAAAGATGGTTCCAGAGGAAGTAAATGTCCTTAAAGATGTCATGGAAGATAATATTGCAGTAAAGAGCAAGTTAAAGAAAGATGTCAGGTCAACTATAGATGGTTTGAATACAGCACATAGAGTTGCGATAAGTATGCTTAGTTATATTTTTAAAGAGTCAAGCTATAGTATTCAGAAATATGGAACAGCTGGTGATTGTGCACAGTTAATGTATAACAATTTTACTAATGATAAGAATGACAAAATTAATATTGATGTATTGGAGGAACTTAAAGAAAAGTACATCAATGCTTCATCATCTGCCACAACTACATCATCTACAGCAAGTCAGAGCAGTGCTTCTGCACCAGCCGTTAAGAATAATACTACAGAAGCTGACATTGAGAATAATAGAACTTCTGATAATATTCAGAGTACAGAGAATAACAATGTGGCAAATAATAATGATACAAATAGCGATGAAATAAACAGCAATGATATTATTGGCGATGAAAACAACACAGCAATAGACAGCGTTGCTACAGATGACCTTGCCACATCAACAGACAACATCAACACAACTGATAACAGCAGGACAAGACAGGCTACAAGTACAGGTGATATCAGATTTACGCTTTATGGCAAGGAGTATGAGCTTAATCAGTCAGATATGATGCTTACATTTTTTGCACACGTTCTTAATAAACATCAGGATATTGTGGACGAACTTCCTTCGTATAATGGGATGAACTGCGTATCTGATGTTGATTATAGTCTTTCTGAGAATCGTAAGGCAGATATGCCTACATATTTCAGAAGTTGTGAATTCTTTGAATTCGCTAATGGAAGCCATATATGCGTTGGAACATCATATTCAGTAGTAGACAAGTTAAAGAAAATGGCACTTCTGCTTAATATATGTGGTGAAAGCCCAGAGATATTCAGCTCAGAACAGGTTGAACTTCCAGCGGTAAAGGTCAGAGGTGGTTCTTCTGCTGGCGGCAAGGGAAGTGGAGCACTTGTGAAATTCAGCGTATATGGTAATGAATACGCGCAGAACCAGACAGATATGCTTGGAACAATATGCAGTTCTGTTATAGCTAAGCACCCAGACAAGTTAGAGGAAGCAGCAGATGCTTTATTATGTATTGATGTTAAAGATTATACAGATGTTGCTAAAGAAGACAGACCAGTATATTTCTCATTAATGAACAGATATGAAGTAAATGGTACAGCTTATAGTGTTGGTGGAAGCTTCGGAATGAAAGAAAAGCTTAAAATGATTGCTAAATTACTTATAATGTGCGACGAAAGCAAGGATATAATTGATATAGAAGACTATGAGATACCAGATGTAAAGGTTAAGGCGGCTGCAGGCACTAAGAAGAAAATTAATTACTTTGATTAATTGGAAGTATTACAAGATAGGAGTAGTTTTATGTTTGATGTAGCAGTAGAACAGATAGTAAAGGTAAAACCGCCTAAGACAGCAGTTGTTTATAAGGCATTGCTTATAATAGGTTGTATTGTGGCGGCTACAACCATACCACAGACAAGAACATTTGGAATAATTGTGCTTGCATTATTTGCGGTGATGACATTTTTGGTATTCCAGTATTATAATGCAGAGCTTGAGTATTCGATAGTGGATGATACGCTTACGATTGATAGGATTATGGCAAAATCAGCAAGAAAAAGATGTGGTGTGTATACACTTTCAAGAGCAAAGCTTGTGGCAAGAGCTGATTCGCAGGATGCACTCCGTATGAACCATATGGACGTTAAGACTTATGATTATTCAGTTGGTGCAAGCAACCACGATTCGGTTGTCATATATGCTTATAATGAACATAACGAACTGGTCAGGGTATTTGTATATCCTGATGAACGTATTCTTCACAGCATACAAAATGTTGTTGAAAAAGATGTGTTTAAAGTTATTGACTTTTAAAAAATGCTCTGATACAATTCTAATATTATAAACAAAAGGAATATGATAGAACGTTTATCAGATTTCTCCACACAGAAATGTCCGAATTAAGTATTCGGATTTTTTTGTACCAAGAATTGCGTTATTATGCGCATATAACTTAATTATTTTATTCACAGGAAAGCGAGGACAAAGGAAAATGGGTACAATTATTGGTGAGGGCATTACATTTGACGATGTGTTATTAGTTCCACAGTATTCAGAAGTAACACCTAATATGATCGATTTAACAACTAATCTTACAAAGAATATTAAGCTTAATATTCCTTTGATGAGTGCAGGTATGGACACAGTTACTGAACATAGAATGGCAATCGCTATGGCAAGACAGGGTGGTATAGGTATTATCCACAAGAATATGTCAGTTGAGCAGCAGGCAGAGGAAGTTGATAAGGTAAAAAGATCAGAGAATGGAGTAATTACAGATCCATTTTTCTTACATCCAGATAATACATTACAGGAAGCTAACGAACTTATGGGTAAGTTCAGAATTTCTGGTGTTCCTATCACAGATGATGATAGAAAGCTTGTTGGTATTATTACTAACAGAGATCTTAAATTTGAAGAAGATTTCTCAAGACCAATTAAGGAATGTATGACAAGCGAGAATCTTGTAACAGCTCCAGTTGGAATTACTCTTGAAGAAGCTAAGAAGATCCTTGGCAAGGCAAGAAAAGAAAAGCTTCCAATCGTTGATGATGAATTCAAGTTAAGAGGGCTTATTACAATAAAGGATATTGAGAAGTCTATTAAGTATCCTGCGTCTGCACATGATTCACAGGGAAGACTTCTTGCAGGTGCTGCAGTTGGTATTACAGCCAATGTTATGGATAGAGTTCAGGCTCTTGTTGATGCAAGTGTTGACTGTATTGTAATTGATTCAGCACATGGTCACTCTAAGAATATTATTACAACATTAAAGAATATCAAGTCAGCATTCCCTGATTTACAGGTAATCGCTGGTAACATTGCTACAGGTGCAGCTGCTAAGGCACTTTGCGAAGCTGGTGTAGATGCAGTTAAGGTTGGTATAGGACCTGGTTCTATCTGTACAACAAGAGTTGTTGCTGGTATTGGTGTACCTCAGGTAACAGCAGTTATGGATGCTTATGCAGAAGCTAAGAAGTTCGGTATTCCAGTTATCGCTGATGGTGGTATCAAGTTCTCAGGTGATATTGTTAAGGCTATTGCTGCCGGTGGTAGTGTATGTATGCTCGGAAGTCTTCTTGCAGGCTGTGATGAAGCTCCTGGTTCATTTGAGTTATTCCAGGGAAGAAAGTATAAAGTATATAGAGGTATGGGTTCTATCGCTGCTATGGAGAACGGAAGCAAGGACAGATACTTCCAGACAGGTGCTAAGAAGCTTGTTCCAGAAGGTGTTGAAGGACGTGTTGCATATAAGGGACTTGTTGAAGATACAATATTCCAGCTTATGGGAGGTCTTCGTTCAGGTATGGGTTATTGTGGAGCACCTACAATTCCATTGCTTCAGGAGACAGGTAAGTTTATTAAGATGTCATCTGCTGCATTAAGAGAGAGTCATCCACACGATATTCATATCACTAAGGAAGCCCCTAACTACTCAGTAGAGAACGCTTAATATAAAGCTGTTATTATAAACAGATTAGAATAATAGATATTTAATCAACCCCGGCATTAATTAATTTTAATGCTGGGGTTGTTTGTGCGTCAATTTTAGTGTATTATCTTTGGGATATTAAATGTGAAATATGCACAAGTTGTATATGATAAATGTGGCAAATTGAATAAACTGTCTAAACAATTAAACTGATAAGCGTTTATAAGTGAAAATAAAATCCGATAATAAGTGTTTATAAGTGAAAATTGATGTTGCTAATATATGTTTTCTTGATGTATAATAATCTTACAGTAAAATTGTATGAATAATGTATTTATAGAAGGTTATGCACAAGGAGAAGAGGTATGCAGGATAAGATGATTAACAAGTATATTGCTAAGAATCATTCTGGATCTGTATTTACTGACAATGAATTGCAGGTTATCAAGGATGGTAATATAGATGATATGGTTACAACATTTCTTGATATGAATACAGAATATTATAATAAGCAGATGCAGAGTGTTTTAAAGGTATTTACACAGTTTATGAGCACTGAGATTGAACTTGAGAGAATAATATATCAGAAGGAATTTGATGGTAAATTTGTCGGCTGTCAGATTATGGATGGAGATATAGATGTATTCTTAGGGATAGCGGGTGAAGATGCTGACCTTCTTTGTGTTGCATCTACATTTTCCCAGGAAGATATGAATAAGTTTGATGCAGATGCTTATGATGCAATATGCGAACTTATTAATATTATTAATGGTGCATATGCGACTAAGCTCAGTTATGAAGAGATAGAGGTGTCTTTACACCCACCGGTATTTTATCAGGATACACAGATTAAAGCTGATAATGGAATGTATGTAGTTACATTTAATATGAAAGGACATAGATTTAATCTGCTTATGGTTGCGGATGATAAAGTTAAGCTTAATGTATAAAAATATATGTACATAATTAAGGCGTATTACAGAAGCTGAAGTTGTTAATAATTATCAGTCAATTATTGTTGGTTGTTGAATGATTATAGATATATTGTATTTGTAGTTGATTACAGATACTAAATGCTTCTGCACAAGCCGGGTGGTTAATTATAGACATATGGAACGGAGGAATATTATGGCGAAGATTTTGATAGTAGATGATTCTAAGACTTCAAGAAAGTTCTTAAGAAATATGCTTGAACAGGCTGGACACGAGATTGTTGCAGAGGCTGTTAACGGAGCAGAAGGCGTTGAAAAGTTCAGAATATACAGACCGGATATAACAACTATGGACATTACAATGCCGGTTCTTGGCGGAATAGATGCAGTTAAGGATATTATAGAGATAGACCCTGATGCCAAGATTATTATGGTAACAGCGGCAGGACAGAAGGCTAATATGATAGAGGCTCTTAAGAAAGGAGCGGCTGATTTTATACAGAAGCCTTTTGATATGGACGTGATTGTTAATACAATTGAAAAGGTTATGGAAGAATAGATGTACAATTATAGATTACAACTTCAATATGATGGTGGGAGATATGACGGCTGGGTCAGAATGGGCAAGGACTCCAATTCTAACACTATAGAATGTAAGATTAAAGAGATAATTCAGAAGATGACAGGTGAAGATATTGATATATATGTTGGATGCAGGACAGAAAAAGGTGTTCATGCACTTAATCAGACAGCTAATTTCAAGCTTAATGATAAGTACCAGCCTGTAGAGGTTAAGAATTACCTTAACAGATATCTTCCAAGGGATATAGCTGTTAATCGCGTGGAATTAGTAGATGAAAGATTTCATAGCCAGCTTAATGCGAGGGAGAAGACATATGTATACAAGATAGATATGGCTAATGTAGCGAATGTATTTACAAGAAAGTATGCTTATCATACATTTGATATTCCGGATATTAAGGCTATGAAGCAGGCAGCTTTTTATATGATTGGAAAGCATGATTTTAAAGCATTTACTACTGCGAAGAAGAGCAAGTCTACAGTAAGGGATATCAAAGATGTAGAGATAACTACAGATGGAGACAGTTGTGAGATAAGAATAACAGCAGATGATTTCCTTCATAATATGGCAAGATATATGATTGGTATGCTTCTTGATGTAGGAAGCGGACTTAAGAAGGTGGAAGATGTAGAGAATATTATGGCTGGCAAGGATGTTGTTATGTCACTTCCAGCTGAGAGCTATGGACTTTTCCTTGAAAGTGTTTTATACTAAATAGATGATTTTATTAAAGAATCTCGGATTTCGGGATTCTTTTCTTGTTACTTTATAATAATACATTTTATGAAGCAGAATTTAACAGGAATGGAGAATATAATGAAGACCATAATTGAACTTATGACAGATGAATTTAAGAAAGCATTTGCAGAATGTGGATATTCAGAAGAATACGCAAGAATTACTATATCTAACAGACCTGACTTATGCGAATTCCAGTGCAATGGCGCGATGGCAGCAGCTAAGACTTATAAAAAAGCTCCATTTGTTATTGCAGATGAGATAGTTGCAAAGCTTACATCTAATGGTATGTTTGACACAATTGAAAGTGTTAAGCCAGGATTTATCAATATAAAGGTAAGTGCTGGATATCTTTCAGATTATCTTAATAAGATGTCAGAAGATGATAAGTACGGATATGAGAACAGCGAGGAAGCTAAGACTGTAATAGTGGATTATGGTGGAGCTAATGCAGCTAAGCCATTACATGTAGGACATTTAAGATCTGCTGTAATTGGTGAGAGTGTTAAGAGAATTAACAGATACGCAGGCAACAATACAATAGGTGATGTACACCTTGGAGACTGGGGACTTCAGATGGGTCTTATTATAGAGGAGTTAAGGGACAGAAAGCCTGAACTTCCATATTTTGATGAGGCGTATACAGGAGAGTATCCAAGTGAACCCCCATTTACGATATCAGAGCTTGAACAGATATATCCGGCGGCAAGTGCTAAGTCTAAGGAAGATGAAGAATTCGCTAAGAGAGCACACGAATCCACACTTAAGCTTCAGAGCGGGGACAGAGCATGCACAGCAATATGGAAGCATATTATGAATGTTTCCAAGAAGGATTTAAAGAAGAATTATGATAATCTTAATGTATCATTTGACTTATGGAAGGGTGAAAGTGATGCACAGCCATATATTAAAGATATGGTTGATAAGATGGTTGAAGATGGAATTGCCTATGAAAGCCAGGGAGCTACAGTAGTAGATATTGCAGAGCCAACAGATACTAAGGAACTTCCTCCTTGCATAGTAAGAAAGTCAGACGGTGCGGCACTTTATGCTACATCAGATCTTGCAACTATTGTTGAGAGAGAGAAGTTATATAAGCCGGATACATACATTTATCTCGCTGATAAAAGACAGGAGCTTCATTTTACTCAGGTATTCAGAACAGCTAAGAAGGCTGGAATTGTAAGACCAGATGCAGATATGAGATTTGTTGGTTTTGGTACTATGAATGGAAAGGATGGCAAGCCATTTAAGACACGTTCAGGTGGTGTTATGCGTCTTGAACATCTTATATCTGATATTAATGAAGTTATTCTTAATAAGATTAAAGAGAACCGTTCAATGACGGATGAAGAAGCTGATAATATATCTAAGATTGTGGGTCTTGCTGCACTTAAGTATGGTGATTTATCTAATCAGGCATCTAAAGATTATGTATTTGATGTAGATAGATTTGCTTCATTTGAAGGTAATACAGGTCCTTATATTTTGTATACAATAGTAAGAATAAAGTCTATTCTTGCAAAGTATAAGGAAACAGGCGTAAGTGTTGGTGATCTTACAATACTGCCTTCAAAAGAACAGTCAGAGAAGGCTTTATCACTTGCACTTATTAAGTTCTCAGATGTTATAGATGGAGCATACAAGGATAATGCACCTCACAAGATATGCCAGTATATATATGAGGTTTCTAACTCATTTAACGGATTTTATCATAACACAAAGATTCTTGCAGAAGAGGATAAGAAACAGCAGGAAAGCTATATTGCATTAATCACACTTACTAAAGAGATACTTGAAACTTGTATTGATTTATTAGGTATACAGTGTCCTGACAGAATGTAGAGATTGGAGATATTATATGAAGTTATTATCATTTGCAATTCCATGTTATAATTCAGCAGCATATATGGAAAAATGTATCAAATCATGCCTTGCAGGTGGTGACGATGTAGAGATAATAATTGTTGATGATGGTTCAACAAAAGATGATACATTAAAGATTGCCAAGGAATATGAAGCAAAATATCCTAACATAGTCAAGGCTGTACATCAGGAGAATGGTGGACATGGGCAGGCTGTTAATACAGGTCTTGCCAATGCCACAGGGATGTTCTTTAAGGTTGTAGACAGCGATGACTGGGTTGATGTTAAAAGCTATAAGAAGATATTAACTAAGCTTAAGAGCTTTGTTGAGGAAGATGACCTACCAGATATGCTTATTGCGAATTATGTATATGAAAAGGTTGGTGCTAAGAGAAAGAAAGTCATTCACTATGAGAATGCACTTCCAGTTGACAGAATGTTTGGATGGGATGAGATGGGACACTTCAAGGTAGACCAGTATATTCTTATGCACTCAGTAATATACAGAACACAGCTTATAAAGGAATTCGGTCTGAAGCTTCCTGAGCATACATTTTATGTAGATAATATATTTGTATTTGAGCCATTGCCGGTTGTTCAGAAAATGTACTATATGAATGTTAATTTCTACAGATATTTTATTGGAAGGGAAGACCAGTCAGTTAATGAAACAGTTATGATTTCAAGAATTGACCAGCAGTTAAGAGTTACAAGACGTCTTATAGATTCATATCTTGGCAATAAGCCTGTCAATGAAAGATGCAGAAAGTATATGGTGACATATCTTAGAATTATGATGGAAGTATCATCAATATTCCTGATTATATCAGGCACAGATGAGAACCTTGTTAAGAAAAAGGAACTTTGGAAGTATGTTAAGGATTCAGATTCCAAGCTCTATAAAGAGTTAAGATACAGCATACTTGGCAATACAGTTAATCTTCCGGGCAAAGTCGGCAGAGGAATATCTAAGACTGGTTATAAAGTAATGAATAAGCTTATTGGATTTAATTAAAATGGCGTGTGCAGAAATGAGGGAATACTATGATATTAGATTTGTTTAAACTTGACGGAAAAGTAGCAGTTGTCACAGGTGCTAACACAGGTCTAGGACAGGGAATGGCAGTAGCTTTAGCTCAGGCAGGAGCTAAGGTTCTTGGCGTTGCAAGACGTTCCTGCGAAGATACTAAGAATAAGATAGAAGCAGATGGCGGCGTGTTCGCAGAGGTTATAGCTGACCTTTCAGATATGGCTTCAATAGATGTAGTTATGAAAGCAGCGATTGATACATATGGCAGAGTGGATATTCTTGTTAATAATGCGGGAATTATTAAAAGACAGGATGCAATTGAATTCACAGAGGAGAATTGGGATTCGGTAATTCAGGTTAATCAGAAAATGGTATTCTTCTTAAGTCAGGCATTTGCCAAGCAGCTTATGAAGCAGGGAGAAGGCGGAAAGATAATTAATGTATGCTCTATGCTTTCATATCAGGGTGGAATAAGAGTTCCGTCATACACAGCAAGCAAGAGTGCAATTATAGGCTTAACAAGAGCGTTAGCCAATGAATGGGCAAAGTATAACATTAATGTAAATGGAATTGCACCAGGATATATGGCAACTAATAACACAGCACAGTTAAGAGATGATGCCGACAGAAGCGAAGCTATTCTTGACAGAATTCCAGCAGGCAGATGGGGCACACCACAAGATATGGAAGGTGCAGTAATATACCTTGCATCTAAAGCCTCAGACTACGTCAACGGCTTTACCCTGGCAGTAGACGGCGGCTGGTTGGCAAGATAAAACAAAAAATTATGAAATAGCTATTAAAAGAGCTTTCCAATTAAAGGAAAGCTCTTTTTTGCTTATAGACTTAGACTTATATACCAAAATGGGACTTATAGGACAAAATGTGTTGATAAAAACCGCAACTAAAAAACAGGCAGACTTTAACGAAGTTTAGATGTTAAAGTCTGCCTGTTTCCTCATAATTAAACATATTTAATCCGTGTCGATATCTCCCTTTATTTGGTAAGCACATTTTTAAAATATTTTAACATAAACATTTTACGATAATTATTTAGTATTCGCATAATTTCGCTAATTACATTTTACATTCTGCCATACTCAGTTGTGTAGCTTTACTATATTGCAAGCTGGGTGCTTTTGCAGCCGTCGACACTTAGCGGCTGTATTTTAGCCGCTTACGTGTTACAAGCAGCGAGAGCGTGCCCAGCGGTAATATAGTAAAACTACACAACGTCCGTATGAGCCTAGTACACTATCCTGCACTTATTTCTATCTACATGCTCCATAATAAATCCGCCCACATTCTTCTTGATATTCTCAGGCATATCATTACTATTAAGCATTACAACCATTTGCTTCCCGTTAAACAACATATAATATCCATATTTGAAATATACAGTTGTGAATTGTTCCCATTCGTAAGTATATATTAAATTATGGTCTGGGATATCAGCAAGTATCGCGTTATCCATTAATGTTATTGTGCAGGGAGCATCTTCTGATGAATCTCTGTGCTTCAAGTGGTAATTAACGCTTGATTTGAACTGGAATGCAAATATGTATATAGGATAGAACCAGCATATTGCATATATAATTAATAAAAATGTGTTGTATCTGCCAGAGGCAAGCATAATTATTGAGATAACGGCAGGAACCCACGAAAGTATAAGTTCGACAGGGTTTCTTAAAAATCTGTTCCAGAATACAATCTTTTTGTAATCATTGCCTGAAGCTTTCAGGGTAGTATTATATTTGTAAATATTATCCATAAATTCTCCTGTTCTTACATAGTAATGTGCTGCAATATTTTAATTAAGTGTTCTGCATATACCAGTTGGAAAACACTTGCAGAATGAGTTTATAAAATCTGCATAAAAACATAATATTCATAATATCACGCATAGTTTAATAAAACAATTAAAAATTGCATTTCATTTCGTATGTAATTTAAAAAATATATAAAAACAGTTCCCAAACTGGTATAAATATTATATAATTAGTCTATGTAAAACATTCTGGAGGCAGGAGTTTTGGGAGAGACTAATAAGAAGTTTGAAGTGTTGTCAGAATTGATAGAAAGCCTTGAGTCAAGAGATACATTTCAGCATACAGTAGAACTAATATTACATAAGACTATAGCATACATTAATGCTGATTGTATTGCATTGCTTCAGAAGGGTTCAGATGATGAATGGACAGTAATTGCATCTGAGGGTGAATGTATAGAGGAAGCTAAGAAATGCGATGTTATGGCACTGAATGGTGAGAACAGCATAAGCGTTCCTATTAGGATTAATGACATAGATGCTATGCATTTTGTCATATATGATAAGAACAATATAAAGCTATGGTCCGATAATGAGGACAATATGCATTTTATATATGATGTTACAGGTATTATTCAGAGTATTGCCCAGATGAGAGTAACTAATAATTCACTGCTTTCATCATATGAAGTCTTAAAGGATATTCTTAATAACATAGGTTCAGGTATTATTGTATGTGATACTGCTACAGGCAATATTCTGTTTGAGAATAAGGTGGCGGCTGAGTCGAAGGAGATTAAAGATACAATAAAAGAATGTATGCAGGATATTCTTGTACCGACAGAAGAAGATGTAGAGAAGACACTTGAAGAATATATTAATAATGCTGAGGGCAATAATATTGATGGATATTATGATTTTTCTGATTATACAAGAGAATACATAAGACCTGTGGAGAAGTATAATGCTGAGTCAGGTCTGTGGTTTGAAGTAAGATTTACCAAGCTTATATGGATAGATGCAAGTGAGGTGATTGTATGTACAGCTTCTGATATAACACAGAAGAAAAAGAATCAGCAGAAGATTGAATTTCAGGCACATAACGATTTCCTTACCGGTCTTTATAATCGTATGAAGTGTGAGTCAGACTTAAAGACTATAATTAACGAAGCTGTAAGAGATGGTGTTAAGGGGGCGGTTTTGTTTATCGACCTTGATGATTTCAAGCACATTAATGATGGTCTTGGACACCAGTATGGAGATATTCTTTTACAGCAGATTGCGGCAGGACTTCAGAGTATAGTAGGTCTTAGAGGCAGATGTTACAGAATGGGTGGTGACGAATTTGTTGCCATAGTAATGCCTGATATGTTCCTTGAATTAGAGAGAATTGCCAATAAGGTTAAAGAGATATTTAACAAACCGTGGTATCTTATGGAGACAGAATATTTCTGTACTATGAGTATGGGTATTGCGGTATTTCCAGATGACAGCAAAGATGTACACGAGATTATCAGAATGGCTGATATAGCAATGTATGAGTCTAAGAAGAATGGTAAGAATGGATATTCTTTTTATGATGTGTGCAACAAACAGAATTCTGTAAGACGCCTTGATATTGAAAATAATATGCGGCAGGCTGTTGCGACAGGAATTGATGAATTTGTTGTATTCTACCAGCCTGTAGTTGATATTAACACAGAGGAATGTGCATCGTGTGAAGCACTGGTAAGATGGGACAGTAAGTCGCTTGGATTTATGGGTCCGGGTGATTTTATTCCGCTTGCTGAATATCTTGGACTTATAACTTCAATTGGTGATTATGTTCTTGAGGAAGCCTGCAGACAGTGCAGATACTGGAATGAACATGGTATGCCGGATTTCCATATCAATGTTAATCTGTCGGTTGTCCAGCTTCTTCAGAAAGATATAGTAGATACAGTAGCTAAAGTGCTTAAGAAGACAGGAGTTAATCCTAGGAATATCGTGCTGGAGATTACAGAGAGCTTTGCTATTAATGATATGGACAGGGTTCTTAATATAATTAATGGCATAAGGGAATTAGGACCAAAGATAGCTCTTGATGATTTCGGTACAGGATATTCATCACTTAACTACATTAAACAGCTTCCTTTTGATATTATTAAAGTTGACAAGACATTTATTGATGATATAACGGAAGATGAGTATGCACAGGCATTCATTAAGCTTATAGTTGAATTGTCTGCTACTATAGGAACTAAGATAGTTGTAGAAGGTGTTGAGGATAAGAGCCAGTTGGATATATTAAGAGAGCTGGGTGTTGACTTCATACAGGGATACTATTATGGTAAACCTGAACCTGCTTACGAGTTTGAAAGATTAAATTTTAAGGGGAGGATTAATATATGAGAATGTTGATTAAGAACGGAAGAGTTATTGACCCTGCAAGTAACACTGATGACATTAGGGATATTCTTGTTGAAGATGGGGTTATAGCAGAAGTGGCAAAGGATATTGACAAGGCAGCAGATACAGTTATTGATGCTAAGGGCTGTATGGTTATGCCAGGACTTGTGGATTTACATGTACATTTCAGAGAACCAGGCTTTGAACATAAGGAAACAATAAGAACTGGTGCAAGAGCTGCGGCAAGAGGTGGATTTACAACAGTGTGTCCAATGCCTAATACTAAGCCTGCAATTGACAGCGTTGAGATGGTTGAATACATAAAGAATAAGTCAGAAGAAGTAACAGATATTAATATTCTTCCTATAGCAGCTATGACAGCAGGTCAGGACGGAGAGTATATAACTGATTATGAGAGGCTTTATGAGGAAGGAGCTGTAGCAGTAAGCGAGGATGGGAAGTCTGTTATGAATGCTAGAGTAGCAAGACAGGCTATGAGGCTTGCGGCAGAAGTAGGAATACCGGTATTTGCACATTGTGAAGATAAGGATCTTGCAGCAAGGGGAGTTATGAATGCCGGCAATAAAGCAAGAGAACTTGGATTTTACGGAATTATGAATTCTGTAGAAGATATTATGGTGGCAAGAGATTTACTCCTTGCTAAGAATACGGGTGCCAAGCTTCATATATGCCATGTTTCAACAGAGGACAGCGTAAGAATGATAGCGGCAGCCAAGAAAGAAGGTCTTGATGTTACAGCAGAGGTAACGCCACACCATTTAACACTTACAGAAGATGATATTAATGAAGATGATGCTAACTACAAGGTTAATCCGCCATTAAGAACTAATAAGGATAAAGATATGCTTATTAAGGGCCTTAAGGACGGAACAATAGACATAATTGCAACAGACCACGCACCACATCATCTTACAGAGAAAGACAGAGGTTTTGTAGAAGCACCATTTGGAATATCAGGTCTTGAAACAGCTGTTGCTATTATAATGACAGATCTTGTTAAGAAAAATGTTATTACACCTCTTGAGATGGCAGATAAGATGAGTTATACACCTGCTAAGATTATCGGTATAGACAAGGGAACACTTCTTGTTGGCAAGACTGCTGATATTACTATAATTGATCCGGATGCAGAGTATGTTATAGACAGTAAGACATTTGCTTCAAGAGGCAAGAACACTCCATTTAACGGCAAGAAGGTAAGTGGTGAGATTAAGTATACAATAGCTGGTGGTAAGATTGTATATTCTAATATCAACGGAACAGAAGTTATTATTGATAAAGATGTTCCAAAGTTGTAATATAAGATAGATTAATTGATATGTAAGGAGAATATAGATGATTAACAAATTAGTTGACAAAATCGTTAAGACAAATGCACCTGTAGTTGTAGGCTTAGATCCTATGATGAAGTATATTCCAGAGCATGTTCAAAAGGAAGCTTTTGAGCAGTATGGAGAAACTCTTGAAGGTGCGGCAGAAGCTATCTGGCAGTATAATAAGGCAATCATTGATAATATATATGATATTGTACCAGCAGTTAAGCCACAGATTGCTATGTATGAGCAGTTCGGTATTGAAGGACTTAAGGTGTTTAAGAAGACTGTTGATTATTGTCACGAGAAGGATATGGTTGTAATCGGTGATGTTAAGAGAGGCGATATAGGTTCAACATCTGAGGCTTATGCAGTAGCACATCTTGGAAAGGTTAAAGTTGGTTCTAAGCTTTTAACACCATTTGATGAAGATTTTGCAACAGTTAATCCATATCTTGGTTCTGACGGAATTAATCCATTTATTAAGGTATGCAATGAAGAAGACAAAGGTATATTTATCCTTGTAAAGACTTCTAATCCTTCAAGTGGAGAATTTCAGGATCAGCTTATAGACGGCAAGCCATTATATGAGCATGTAGGTGCTAAGGTTAATGAATGGGGAAGCCAGTGTATGGGCGATACTTATAGTAATGTAGGTGCGGTAGTTGGTGCTACATATCCAGAGATGGGTAAGGTATTAAGAAAGGTTATGCCAAAGGCTTATATCCTTGTTCCTGGTTATGGGGCACAGGGTGGCAAGGCTGAAGACCTTACAGCATTCTTTAACCCAGACGGACTTGGCGCGATAGTTAATAGTTCAAGAGGAATTATAGCTGCATATGCTAAAGATGAGTATGCTAAGTTTGGAGCTAAGAATTTCGGTGAAGCTTCAAGACAGGCAGCTCTTGATATGATTGCAGATATTAATGGAGCACTTGGAAAGTAAATAATTATTATAATAAGCGGCAGTACCACTCAGCAACAGACTGGTAATGCCGCTTTTATAAAGAATGGAGATAATATTGAGAACTTTAATTAAGAATGGACATATAATAGATCCGGCAAGACATATGTCATATAAGGCAGATATTCTTGTGGAAAATGGAATAATAAGCGGTATAATACAGGTAAAAGCATTTGATGTGCCTGTATCCGACATAGCTGTAGATGAAGTAATTGATGCAGAAGGTCTTGTGGTAGCACCTGGTCTTATAGATACACACGTTCATTTCAGGGATCCAGGTTTTACTTATAAAGAAGATATTAATACAGGAGCTGCGGCAGCTGCGGCAGGAGGTTTTACAACAGTTCTTTGTATGGCTAATACTAATCCTATAGTAGATAATAAAGAAACGCTGCAGTATGTAATAGATAAGGGAAGAACTACGCCGATAAATGTATATTCAGCTGCGGCAGTATCTAAAGGCTTTAAGGGAGAAGAACTTACTGACTTTACGGAACTTAAGAATGGCGGGGCACTTGTATTTACAGATGATGGTATTCCACTTAAGAGTGAAATGCTTGTAAAGGAAGCTATGCAGAAAGCTAAAGAGCTGGATATGCCGTTAAGTTTTCACGAGGAAAATCCTGCATATATAGAACAACAGGGAATTAATAAAGGCGTTGTATCAGACAAGCTTAATATAGGTGGAGCACCAGCCTGCTCAGAGTATATGATGGTAGCACGGGATTGTATGCTTGCACTTGAAACCAAGGCAACAATATGTATACAGCACATAAGCTCAGCGGTATCAGTAGAGCTTGTAAGGACAGCTAAGAAGCTGGGAGCAGATGTACATGCAGAGTCTACTCCACAGCATTTTTCGCTTACAGAAGACATTGTGCTTGAGAAAGGCACACTTGCAAGAGTTAATCCACCAATAAGAACAGAAGCTGACAGGCTTGCTGTAATTGAAGGCCTTAAGGACGGAACAATAGACATAATTGCAACAGATCACGCACCACATAGCAAGGATGAGAAAGCTAAGGAGTTCAAGGCAGCACCGAGCGGAATGATAGGGCTTGAAACATCACTTGCACTTGGAATTACTAATCTTGTAAAGAAAGGCTATTTAACACTTGAGGAACTGCTCACTAAGATGACAGTTAATCCAGCAAAGCTTTACAAAATGGACAAAGGCTGTATTGAGGCTGGAAAGATAGCTGATTTGGTTATATTTAATCCAGATGAGGAGTGGGAGGTTACAGAGAATTTCGTATCGAAAGCTAGTAATTCACCATTTATCGGACAGAAGCTTTATGGTAAAATAAAATATACTATATGCAATGGAAATGTTGTATACAAGGATTTGAAATAATTAATTAAGAATGGAGAATACATATGTCATACAGAGAAAATGCATTAATAATTAAGACTTCGTGTTTAGCCGAAGGCATATATGAAATGTGGTTAAAGACAGATAATATGGCAGGAGAGGCTGTACCGGGACAGTTCATATCGGTATATTCTAACGATGGAGCAAGACTTCTTCCAAGACCAATAAGCATATGCAGAATAGATAAAGATAATTTAAGGATTGTATACAGGGTTGCTGGAAAGGGGACAGAGGAGTTCTCTAAGATGAAGGAGGGGGAATATGTTAATATTCAAGGACCTCTTGGCAATGGATATGATATTAAGTCTATTATGGAATATGTAAAGAATGTCACAGGAAATGATTGTGCTGACACAGAGTTAAAGGCAATTCTTTTTGGTGGTGGAATTGGTGTTCCTCCAATGCTTGAGCTTGCTAAGCAGCTCGAATGTAAGAAGCAGGCTGTACTTGGTTACAGAAACTCACAGATGTTTTTAAAAGATGAATTTGAGCAGTTTGCTGATGTATATGTTGCAACAGAGGACGGAAGTGCTGGAACTAAAGGTAATGTATTAGATGCAGTAAGAGAGAATAACTTAACAGCAGATGTAATATTTGCCTGCGGCCCTACACCAATGTTAAGAGCAATAAAGGAATATGCGGTAAGCAATAATATCGCCTGTTTCGTATCCTTAGAGGAAAAAATGGCTTGCGGAATAGGAGCGTGCCTTGCCTGCGTATGTCAGTCAACAGATATTGATGACCATTCAAAGGTTAAGAATAAGAGAGTATGTAAAGAAGGCCCTGTATTCAATGTTAAGGAGGTAGAGTTATAATGGCTAATAGAGTAAATCCAATTAATCCGGCAGACGTTAATATGAAAGTAAATATTGCGGGAGTTGAATTTAATAATCCTGTTACTGTTGCCTCAGGAACATTTGGTTCAGGTATGGAATATTGTGAATATGTAGACCTTAATAAATTAGGTGCGGTCACAACTAAGGGTGTGGCAAATGTACCTTGGCCGGGCAATCCAACACCTAGAATAGCAGAGACTTACGGTGGAATGATTAATGCAATCGGACTTCAAAATCCGGGGCTTGATACATTTGTAAAGAGAGATATTCCATTTCTTAAGCAGTATGATACTAAGATAATAGTAAATGTGTGTGGAAAGACAGAAGAAGATTATGTTGATGCTGTGGAAAAGCTAGGCGAACAGCCAGTTGATATGCTTGAGATTAACATATCCTGCCCTAATGTAAAAGAGGGTGGTATTGCTTTCGGACAGGTTCCAGCTTCAGCAGAGCGTATTACAAAGGCGGTAAAAAAGGTTGCCAGGCAGCCTGTAATTATGAAGTTAAGCCCTAATGTGACAGATATTACAGAGATGGCTAAAGCTGTTGAGGCAGGTGGTGCTGATGCGGTATCCCTTATTAATACATTAACAGGAATGAAGATTGATATTAATAGAAGAACATTTGCTGTTGCCAATAAGACAGGCGGTCTTTCAGGTCCAGCTATAAAGCCTGTTGCAGTAAGAATGGTATATCAGGTTGCCAATGCTGTAGCACTTCCTATTATTGGAATGGGCGGAATTGCCAATGCAGATGATGCACTTGAGTTTATTATGGCAGGTGCAACGATGGTATCAGTTGGTACAGCTAATTTTAATGACCCTCTTACAACAATTAAGGTTGTGGACGGAATAAGAGATTATTGTGCTAAAAATGGAGTAGCAGACATTAACGAGCTTATTGGCTGCGTTAAGTAAAATTATAATTTAACAAAGACTTTACATAGATTTCTCGTAGCAGTGGTATTGCATTTTACATACCACTGCTATTCTTTTATCTGTCGATAAGACATAGACCTTTAAAAGAAAAGTGAGGAAAAAATTTATGAGAAAGATGAATTTTAAGAAAAGCGCAGCTGTAATTCTTAGTACAGTATGTATGGTAACAGCACTTGTTGGCTGTGGAAGCAGCAGTGCAGATAATGGAGCAGATGCAGACTCTAACCTTAGCGGAAGCATAACAGCAGCAGGTTCATCAGCATTAAAGCCACTTGTTGATGATGCGGCAGACCTTTTTAATGAAAAATATCCAGATGTTAACATAACAATCGATGCAGGTGGTTCTGGTGAAGGACTTAAGCAGGTATCAGAGGGAACAGTTAACATTGGTAACTCTGATGTGGAGGCAGCAGAAAAGCTTGATGCAGCTAAGGCAGCAGAACTTGTAGACCATAAGGTATGTGTAGTAACAATGGCACCTATCGTAAACAAGGACGTAACAGCAGGTGGTGTTAAGAACCTTACAAAGGCACAGCTTACAGATATTTTTACAGGAAAGATTACTAACTGGAAAGAAGTTGGTGGTGCTGATGAAGCAATCGTGCTTATCACTCGTCCAGAATCTTCTGGTACAAGAGCAACATTTAAGAAATACGCATTAGATGGTGCAAGCGAAGCTTCTAACAAGTCAATGGAAACAGATGACTCAGGCGTACTTTTACAGAATGTTAAGACAACAAAGGGTGCTATCGGATATGTAGCGTTATCTTACCTTGTAAGCAACCCAGGCGTTGATACAGTATCAATTGATGGTGTTGAACCAACACTTGAGAATACATATGCTGGCAAATACCCAGTATGGACATACGAGCATATGTACACAAAGGGCAACGCAGATGAAGTATCCCAGAAGTTCCTCGACTACATCACATCAGATGAATACGGCAAGAAAATGGAATCATTAGGCTACGGCGTATCATCAAAGATGACAGTAAAAGAACACTAAAAAATAGTTGTTAAAAAAGTAACCCCCCCCTTAATTAAAAAGTAAGACTCAATCTTACACAATCACCAGCAGACAAAATTAAAAGATTGAAAGAAAATCAATCAAAAACACAAAGAAATAGGTTATCAAATAAGTAACCAGTTTAGGCGAGCAGATTTCCTGCCCGCCTAAACGCATAGAAATTAATAACATATAAAATGAAAATGTAAAAAAGAAATAACAAAGAGCAAATAACAAAGAGTAAAGAAGATACATAAAGCTGATAAACAATTCAACGCAGATTAATCGCAACCCAGTTGTGCGGAGTGTTATATTGCAAGCTGGGTACTGTTGAAACCGTCGGCACTTAGCGGCTGTCCTTTAGCCGCTTAGTACCGCTACGGTTTCAAGTAGCGTAAGCGTGCCCAGCGGTAATATAACACTCCGCACAACGTCCGTAGTTATTAATCCTCCTTCCGTTGAATATATAACAGCGAAATTTTATATGTTAAGAATGGAGAAAGTATGAATATTAAAAGAGGTATGTTTACCAAAGAGTACCTGTGGCGTACAATCGTCACCCTGTGTGGTCTTTTCGTTATAGTGCTTACTCTTGGAATAGGTGGATTTCTTGTATACAAGGGTTCAGGAACATTCTTAAAATTCAATCATTCAATCGGTGAGTTCCTGTTTTCACCTGACTGGGCACCTATAGACAATATGGAAGGCGGCGGTTCAGTAGGTACACTTATATTTATAGTAGGTTCATTAAGCACCTGTGGTCTTGCACTGTTTATTGCGACACCATTTGCACTTGGTTCAGCTATATTTATGACAGAGATTTCACCTAAATTTGGTGAAAAATTTTACCGCCCTGTAATCCAGATATTTGCAGGAATTCCTTCAGTAGTATATGGCTGGGTCGGACTTACCGTGCTTGTGCCATTTATAAGAGATATGTTTCACAGACAGGTAGGACATTCAATATTAGCGGCAGGTATTGTGCTTGCAATAATGATATTCCCTACAATAACAAGTGTGTCAGCAGATGCAATCAGATCAGTTCCTAAAGATTACAGAATGGGTGCTTATGGAATGGGCTCAACACGCTGGCAGACAATATATAAAATAGTGCTTCCAGCTTCAGCTTCTGGAATATTCTCAGGCATAATACTTGGTCTTGCAAGAGCGTTTGGTGAGGCATTAGCAGTTGCGATGGTAATAGGACAGACAACCGCACTTCCAGACAGCATATTCTCAACAACCAAATCACTTACAACAGAGATAACAGCCCAGATGGGAAATGCGATGGAAGGTGGAGAAACTAAGACAGCGTTGTGGACACTTGCATTGCTTTTGTTCCTTATATCACTTTTGTTCATATTTTTAATACATTTTCTGTCTGCTAAGCAGTCAGAGGAATCTGGAAATAAAAAGAAGAGTGCAAAGACTAATTAAAATCGCCCGTTAAAGTTAATAAAGGGTGAAAATGGATATTAGTGCGCAGAAGCGTGCACAGAAATGGAGATTATATGAATAGGATAAAACGTGCCAAGGCACAGGATAAAGTAATGACAGTTATATTTTACTGCATAGCCGTATTCTTCTTTGTGCTTCTTGCGGCATTTGCCGGATATGTAATTATTAAGGGCTTTGCTGGTGCAAAACCTTCAATGTTCGGCTTTACAAGGCGTGGTGCTATAGGCAACCAGCTTTTTAATACGATATATCTTGTATTCTTGTCATTGCTTATAACAGTACCGATTGGAACATTTGCAGGAATATATCTTGCAAAATATGCCAAGGGAGGACTTATTACAAAGTTCATAAGAATATGTATAGAAACACTTTCGTCACTTCCATCTATTGTTGTTGGTTTATTTGGCTACCTCATCTTTCTTGTTATTATAGGACTGGATAAAAGCCTTATGGCTGGAGCATTGTCCGTATCAATCATAACACTGCCACTTATAACAACAACAACAGAGGATGCCATAAAAGGACTTCCTAGGGGATATTTTGAAGCGGGTATGGGACTTGGTTCAACACGCTGGCAGGCAATATTCCACATATTACTGCCAGCCTGCCTTCCAAGAATTATGACAGGTGTAATACTTGCAGCAGGACGAGGCTTTGGTGAAGCGGCAGTTCTTTTGTATACAACAGGTTCAGGAACTAACATAAGATGGGGCAACTGGAATCTTGCATCATCAACCTGTCCACTTAACCCATTTCGTTCAGCAGAGACATTATCATTGCAGATATGGGATTTACAGGTTAATGGACAAAATCAGGACCTGGCTAACCTTGCATCAGCGGTACTTCTTATACTTGTGCTTGCATTCAGCATAGGAGCTAATGTGTTAAGTAATAAGATAAATAAGAAGAACTCTGGTGAGAAAGCGTAGAAATGAGGATAAGTATGAGTAATATAGATATGAATAAGAATTCTGAAAATGGAAGCAGTAATTATACAGGTGATGATAAATTTGTAATCAAAAATCTTAATCTTCATTATGGAGATTTTCACGCATTAAAAAATATTAATATGAATATTCCTAAAAATCAGATTACAGCATTTATCGGACCATCTGGATGTGGTAAATCTACATTTTTAAAGACACTTAACAGAATGAATGACTTAATTGAGGGTGTTAAGATTGATGGTGAAGTATACCTTGACGGAGCCAATATATTTACAGAGATGGACGACATAACATTAAGACACAGGGTTGGAATGGTATTCCAGCAGCCTAATCCATTTCCTAAAAGCATATATGACAATATAGCTTACGGACCAAGGTTATTTGGAGTGTACAAGAAAGCAGAACTTGATATTATAGTAGAAAAAGCTTTAAAACAGGCTGCTATATGGGACGAGGTGAAGGACAGACTTAAAAAGTCAGCTCTTGGACTTTCAGGTGGACAGCAGCAGAGATTATGTATTGCAAGAACTCTTGCAGTTGAACCAGAGGTTATTCTTATGGATGAGCCGACATCAGCCCTTGACCCAATATCAACTTCAAGAATTGAAGACCTTGCGATTGAGTTAAAGAATGATTATACAATAATAATGGTAACACACAATATGCAGCAGGCGACAAGAATATCAGATAATACAGCCTTCTTCCTGTTAGGAGAGATGATTGAATACGATAAGACAGAACAGTTATTCTCTATGCCTAAGAACAAGAAGACAGAAGATTATATCACAGGACGTTTTGGCTGATAATTACATATTTTAGTACCTTGTTATTAAAATCTTTAAGAAGTATAATGAAGTTAATTAGTTGTAATGTGATTAATTAATATAGATATATAAATGCGAGGTATTTATTATATGGGATATGTAAAATTCGATATGCACTGTCATACAGCCGAGGGTTCAGTAGATGCCAAGGTTGGGATAGATGACTATATCAAGATACTTAAGAGCAAAGGTTTTAACGGAATGGTTGTAACAGACCATGACTCATATGATGGATATGATGCGTATCTTTCATATGGTAAGAAATATGATGATTTCGTGGTATTAAGAGGCATAGAATATGATAGTCTGGAGTTCGGACATTTTATAGTTATTCTTCCACAGGATACACCTAAAGAGGTGTATGAGCTTATGAGATATAAGGGCCTTACTTTAGATAAGCTTATATATATTGTCCATTGTTGTGATGGAATATTAGGACCTGCACATCCTTATGGAGAACCATTTATGAGCTTTGCATCTACTATGTACTGGAATCAGTCAAAGCAGATTGCACATATGGTTCATTTTGATTTCGTAGAAGGTTATAATGCCTGCGAGAGTGAGAAAAGCAATAAGTATGCAAGAAAGTTCGCCAAGGGGTGCAGGGTAGCACTTACAGGCGGAAGTGATGCCCATAACAGTAATTGTGTTGGTATGGGATATGCACTTATTCCAGATACAATAAAGACAGAGGACGACCTTATAAAATATTATAAAGATGGCAATCATCCTAAGGTTGGTGGAACAAGATATATATATACAACCAAGGACAAGATAGGAAAGCTTAACAAAGTGCTCGTATATTCTTTTTATATGTATAACAAGATTGGAGCGATGTTTAAGTATCCTAAGAGAGCGAAAGCGTTCAGAAGTGCGTTAAGGGCATTAAACAGACGTTTTATAATATATAGAAAAAGATAATCTGTAATGACCAGAGAATTCATCATATTAACTTAATAGAACCTGTCAGCAATATTGAAATAATTGAGTGTTAGACCGTGTGCCAATAGAAGCACAGGAAAAGAGGTTAATATGAGAAATAGATTTGACAGACAGTTAGTACAACTTAATAATGAATTAATTGAAATGGGTGGCATGATTGAGAAGGCTATATCTGATACAGTAAAGGCACTTGTTAATCAGGATATTGAGCTTGCTTCAAATGTAATAGAATATGACGAGGAGATTGATCATCAGGAACGTGAGATTGAACAGTTATGTCTTAAGTTATTATTACAGCAGCAGCCGGTTGCAAAGGATTTACGACTTATATCAGCAGCATTAAAGATGATTACAGATATGGAAAGAATAGGGGATCATGCAACTGATATTTCAGAGATTACAATAGAACTTTCTAAAGAATCATATATTAAGAAGCTTGATCATATACAGCAGATGGCTAAAGAAACTATGGTAATGCTAGTCCAGAGTGTTGAAGCATTTGTTAACAAGGATATGGATAAGGCAAGGACGGTTATCGTACACGATGATGTTGTTGATGATTTATTCAACAAGGTAAAGGCTGAGCTTATAGCTATGATTCACGAAGATGTTAATGCAGGTGAGCAGGCATCAGATCTGCTTATGGCTGCTAAATATTTTGAGAGAATAGGGGATCATGCGACTAACATATCAGAATGGGTTATATTCTCTATAACAGGTCAGCACCCAGATGATAAATAATAATCAATAATTGTTATTTAACATTAATTTTACATTTTACATTGAATTTACATAAGGTTCATATAAGCTTCATATAACTGTTTTACACTCCAAAATGTAAACAAAAAGTAAAGTCTATAAGAAATTTTGGAGGAAAAATGGATATATTTGGTGTATTAGCATTACTTGGAGGATTGGCGATATTCCTCTATGGAATGGATTTATTAGGTGAAGGCTTAACGGGAGCATCAGGAGGAAAGTTAGAGAATATACTTGAAAAGCTTACTTCTAACCCGATAAAGGCTGTTCTTTTAGGAGCTGGTGTTACAGCAGTTATACAGTCATCATCAGCGACGACCGTTATGGTTGTAGGTTTTGTTAATTCAGGTATTATGAAGTTAAGACAGGCAATTGGCATTATAATGGGTGCTAACATAGGTACTACCATAACTTCATGGATATTAAGCCTTACTGGTATTGAGAGTGATAATTTTTTTATAAGAATGTTGAAACCAACATCATTTTCACCAATCCTTGCAGTTATTGGTGTTGTGATGCTTGTATTCCTAAAGAAAGACAAATTTAAAAATCCGGCTAAGATATTTATTGGATTTGCACTTCTTATGTATGGTATGGAAGCTATGAGTTCATCTGTAGAGCCGCTTGCCGAAGTTCCACAGTTTCAGGCTTTATTAACAACATTTAAAAACCCAATACTTGGTATGATTGCAGGACTTGTATTTACAGCAATAATACAGAGTTCATCAGCTTCAGTTGGTATATTACAGGCATTATGTTCTACAGGAATATTAAGCTATGCAACTGTTCTTCCTATAATAATGGGACAGAATATCGGTACTTGTGCAACAGCTATGTTATCAAGTATTGGTGCAAGCAAGAATGGTAAAAGAGCAGCTATAGTTCATCTGTACTTTAATGTTATAGGTACAGTTGTATTTATGACGGTTTTCTATACAGTTAATATGTTTGTACATTTTTCATTTCTGAATGATACAGCTAATGAGATGGGAATTGCGGTAATACATACAACCTTTAATATTATTACAACTGCACTTCTTATTCCGTTAAGAAATGTGCTTGAGAAGCTCGCATATATGACTATAAGGGTTGATGATGAGGAAAAGGCACTTATGGAAAGACAGAGTGTTAATGAATTTGCGCTTTTAGATGACAGATTTCTTGAGTCACCAAGCCTTGCAGTTGAACATTGTAAGACAGTTATAGGCAATATGGCTGATATATCAAGGGAGTCATTATTTACAGCACTTGGACTTATCGGTAATTATGATGAGAATAAGGCATTGTATGTTGGTGAGCTTGAGAGCAGGGTTGATAAATATGAAGATGAGCTTGGTACATATATTATGAAGATAAGTACCAAGATACTTAATAAAGATGACTCAGAGACACTTAATATGATGCTTCACAGCATAGGCGATTTTGAAAGAATATCAGACCACGCCTGTAATCTGTGCGACTCTGCAAGAGAATTGCATAATAAGCAGATGGAATTCTCACCTAAAGCTAAGACGGAGTTAGATATATTATGTTCGGCAGTAAGAGAGGTTGTAGATATATCCTTTGATTCCTTTAAGACTAATAATATTAAAGAAGCAGATAAAGTTGAACCATTAGAAGAACTTATTGATACATTAACAGTTGAGCTTAAAGCTAGACATATAAGAAGATTAAGAGAAGGAAAATGTACTATTGAACTGGGATTTGCACATTCAGATATTCTTAATAATCTTGAGAGAGTGTCAGACCATTGTTCTAATATAGCAGTAGATGTTATCCAGTCAGATAAGGAAAATTTTGATACACACGAATATCTTGATGCAATGAAGAACAGGGATAACCAGCAGTTTGCAAGAGAATATAAAGAATACAAGGAAAAATACAGACTTCCAGAAACTAGAAAATTTGTGTAAAGCGTAGATATCAGCGGATACATTTTGTATAATTTTTTAAAGATAAAATGTATTAATATGCTGAAATCTGTCGCAGAAATCGAGGATATTATGGCATATGTATATGTTGTTGAAGATGATAAAAATATAAGCGAGATTGAAAGCTTTGCTTTAAAGAATGCAGGGCATACAGTTGTTGAGTGTGCAAGCGGCAAAGAATTCCATAAGCTTATGAGAGACAGAATACCAGATATGATACTTCTTGATGTTATGCTTCCAGATGAAGATGGATTAGAGATATTAAGAAAGATAAGACAGACTCCAGAGACAAGAAGAGTTCCTGTTATAATGGTTACAGCTAAGACAACAGAGCTTGATAAAGTTAAAGGACTTGACCTTGGAGCAGATGATTATATAACCAAACCATTTGGAATTATGGAATTAATATCAAGAGTTAAAGCACTTCTTAGAAGGACAGGAAGTTCTGATGAAGAGAAGCTTATAGGAATTGGAAGTCTTTTTATTGATGATGAAAAACGAGTTGCATATGTCGATGATAAACCTGTTGAGCTTACTTATAAAGAGTATGAATTATTAAAATATCTTGCACTTAACCGTGGAATTGTCTTGACAAGGGATAATATAATGGACAGAATATGGAGTACAGATTACGAGGGCGAGTCAAGAACTCTTGATGTTCATATCAAGACATTAAGACATAAGCTTGGTGCGGCTGGTAATTATATAAAGACTGTCCGTAATGTAGGATATTTTATGGATGATGAGGCCAGATAATGAAAAAAAGAATTAATCTTTTGTATATGATAATGGCACTTGTTACTATTGTGGCATCTGTATCTATAGCGTGTACTGTGTTCTACAATGTACTAAAGCATGAAGTGCTTGAAGATATGCACAATTACATAGATGTGTTTATTGGTGCAGATGCCTGGGGAATGGTAACAGACCCTGACAATATAGTTGAACAGAAGGTAATTGATAATTACGATGGAAATCTTAGAATAACATTTATTAATTCACAGGGTTATGCGGTAGTCGATACACTTGTTGATATTGATAAAATGGAAAATCATAACGAACGTCCTGAGGTTGTTGCGGCTAGACGGAATGGTTATGGATGTGACATAAGAAGGTCCGTAACACTTAATAAGAATTCTTATTATTATGCAGTTGCACTTGATAATGGATATGTGCTAAGAGTTTCAAGGGAAGTAAGCAGTATGACGAGTATTATGACAAGTATGCTCCCTGTTATAATTGTGTTATGTGTAATTCTCTTTATAATCTGTATGATAAGTTCACATTTTCTGACAAAAAGCATTGTTGAGCCGATTGAGTATCTTGCCAATAATATGGATGCTTCGGAGTCGGTTAAAGTATATAAGGAGCTTGTTCCATTTGTTACAACTATTAAAAGGCAACACGAGGATATTATGCGCAATGCCAATATGAGGCAGGAATTCACGGCAAATGTTTCGCACGAATTAAAGACACCGCTGACATCAATATCAGGCTATTCTGAGCTTATTGAAAGTGGTATGGCGGCAGGTGATGATGCCAAGAGATTTGCAGGTGAAATACATAAAAGCTCACAAAGACTTCTCTCGCTTATCAATGATATTATAAGGATATCAGAGCTTGATGCCATATCGACAGAAGAAATATTCGAGACAGTTAATCTGTATGAAACAGCCAGGTCAACGGTGCAGATGCTTGAGATAAGTGCACAGAAGCACAGCATTATTATTGATGTTACAGGAAGTGATGTTAATATTACTGCTGATAAGCAGATGCTTGAGGAGCTTATATATAACCTGTGTGATAATGCGATACGTTACAATAATCCGGGTGGAAAGGTTAAGGTATCTGTGTATACAAGACAGAATAATGGTGTGACTGAAAATGTTCTTGAAGTAGCGGATAACGGTATAGGAATACCTAAGGAACATCAGGACAGGATATTTGAAAGATTTTACAGAGTTGATAAGAGCAGGTCAAAATCTACTGGTGGTACAGGACTTGGGCTTGCGATTGTAAAGCATATAGTAGCCAAACACCATAATGCACATATAGAGCTTGAAAGTGAATTAGGAAAGGGAACTACTATAAGAGTTGTATTTGCTGATAATATGACAGTATAGGCAGTATACTGATTTGATATTAGTAGGTATCAAAGTCGGGGCTTTTGACCCCGGCATCATTATATAATTAAATATACAAATATTGTAGTTAAAGTATGTAAATATTGCAGTTAAATATGTAAATAAAGGTTGACGTTCGCTTATTAATTGATTATCTTATACGAGGTAAGTTAGTTAAGAAATGGAGCGTCAATTTTTATGAGTAAATTATTAGCAGATAAAAAGAAATTATTTGATATTGATAAGGATAATCTGATGTTTCACAATAAAGCACTGTTTGCACTTCTTATACCAATAGTTGTCGAACAGCTGCTTAACTCATTTATGGGTATGGTGGATACTATGATGGTAAGTAACCTTGGAAGCCAGGCAATATCGGGTGTATCGCTTGTTGACTCGGTTAATAACCTTATCGTACAGTTATTTTCTGCTATGGCTACAGGTGCGGCAATTATATGTTCACATTATATAGGAATGAAAGACCGTGAGGGTGCTAATAAGGCGGCAAGACAGGTTGTGCTTACAGTTGCCACAATAGCAGTTGTCATAACAATAGCAGGACTTATATTAAGAAGACCTCTTTTAAGTTTTATATTTGGTAAGGTAGAACCTGAGGTTATGAGCAATGCAGTAACATACTTTCTGTATACAGCGTTAAGTTATCCATTTCTTGCGTTGTTTAGTGCAGGCTCAGCGATATTCAGATCGTGTGGTAATTCAAGATATCCTATGATGGTATCAGTAATCTCTAACGTAATAAATGTATGTGGAAATGCACTTCTTATGTTCGTATTTAATATGGGAGTTGCAGGTGCAGCTATATCAACACTTGTATCAAGAGTGTTCTGTATGGTTGTTATATTTATTGCATTATCCAAGCCAAAGATAGATATAGTAGTATCAGAATATCATAAGATAAGACCTGATTATAAGCTTATAGGCTCGATACTTGCGATAGGTGTTCCGTCAGGAATTGAGAACAGTATGTTCCAGTTCGGTAAGCTTGCAATCCAGTCAACAGTATCAACTATGGGAACAGCGGCTATTGCGGCACAGGCTATGACTAATATATTAGAAAATGTTAATGGTGTCTTTGGAATAGGTGTTGGTATATGCCTTATGACTGTTGTAGGACAGTGTCTTGGAGCAGGAAGAAAAGAAGAAGCCAAGTATTACATAGTCAAATTGTGCGGAATAGCAGAGATAGGAATTATTGTATCTTGTATTATCGTGTATGCACTTGTACGTCCTATAACGGTTCTTGGTGGAATGGAGACAGACAGTGCAAGAATGTGTATAGAGATGGTTGGTGCGATAACAATATATAAGCCAATTGCGTGGGTATTCTCATTCGTTCCAGCATACGGAATGAGAGCGGCAGGAGATGTAAAGTTCTCAATGATAACATCAATGACAACTATGTGGTGTTGCAGGGTTGCATTGTGTATTGGTCTTGTTAAGGTATTCAATATGGGACCAATGGCAGTGTGGTATGGTATGTTCGCAGACTGGACAGTAAGAGGAATAGTCTTTGTAAGCAGATACTTTAGCGGTAAGTGGATTAAGAAGGTTATATAGTATATAGCATATGGAATGGGCATTTAATACAATGATAAAATTGTTAAAAGATTAAATGGTAAATTAATAAAGATAAACGGTTAAAAAATGGAAATTTTATTATATTAACGGTTAAAATTATATATAATACCGGTTGACAAATGGAAATTCACCTCCTATACTTTAATTAAAGTAACTTATAGACATTAGACCTATTATACGGAGGTGCTGTATATGACTATTCAGGAGATGAGGGATAAGAAGAAAGAAAAAGGCTACACATATGCACAGATGGCTGAGTTATCGGGAGTGCCATTAGGGACAATACAGAAGATATTTTCTGGAGAAACAGAAAGTCCACGCTATGATACGCTTCTGGCACTTGAACAGATTTTTACAGAGCAATCTGTAGTGTGCGAGGCTGCTGCTTCTTATAAGACTGACAGGAATGGAAGTTATACGCTTGATGATTATTATGCCTTACCAGAGGATCAGAGAGTTGAGTTAATTGATGGATATTTCTATACAATGCTGTCGCCTACATTTGGACATCAGTCAATTGCAGGAGAAATACACCGTCAGATTGCTAATTATATTATGGAGCATAACGGAAGCTGCCGTCCATTTATTGCACCGGTAGATGTACAGCTTGACTGCGATAATAAGACAATGGTTGAGCCAGATGTTGGCATAATATGTGACACTTCCAAGATTAAGAGATTTGGAATATATGGAGCACCGGATTTTGTTCTTGAAGTAATATCTCCATCTACTAAGAAAAGGGACTATGCCCTTAAGCTGTCAAAGTATATGGAAGCTGGTGTCCGTGAATATTGGATAGTGGATTTCGTGCAGGCGAAGATACTTGTATATTATTTTGAAGGTGACAACTATCCTGTTATATATGGATTTGACAAGCCGGTTCCAGTGAATATCTATGGTGGTGACCTTGCTATAGACTTTTCTAATATTGCTAAGTGGCTTGAGGAAGGGATGGAATAAGGAAAGTGCCGATAAAAAAGTGCCGATAGAATTCGAGAGAAATAAAAATATAAGCTGTAAGTGCCAATCCTCTTAGCACTTACAGCTTATTGTTATGTATACATTTAATTAATGAACATTAAATGCTTTAATTCCAGGATATACGGCTGAGTCACCGAGTTCTTCTTCAATTCTAAGTAACTGGTTATACTTAGCAACACGTTCTGAACGAGAAGGTGCACCAACAGGCATAATCATAAATTCCTGAACATCAAGTCCAGATGATAAAGCGTGACAGCCACCATTAATAATGTTCATCATAGGAACTGGAAGTCTGTTGCCTGAAATTCCACCTAAGAATTTATAAAGAGGAATATCAAGAGCAATGCTTGCAGCTCTACAGCAGGCGATTGATACAGCAAGTATTGCATTAGCACCAAGCTTAGATTTATCCTTAGTTCCGTCAGCTTTTATTATAGCAGCATCAACAGCATATATATCAGACGCATCAAGACCTACAAGTGTATCATTGATAATTGTATTAATATTATCAACAGCCTTTGTAACTCCTTTGCCTAAATATCTTGACTTATCACCATCCCTTAACTCAAGAGCCTCAAATTCACCAGTTGAAGCACCAGACGGAGCAGTACCACGACCAACAGTTCATATGGGTGTTTAGATACAGAATTTATTCTGAATAGCACTGATTAAATACCAAATAACACATCTCAATTGAAAGTGTATAGTCATTGTGATACATTTTATTTATAAATAAAGAAATGAGGATTAGTATGAAAACAGTAGAGATAGCAGTATGCGATGATGAACAAGTGCATATAGACAGAATTGTTAAATATATAGAGGTATATTCGGAAGAATCTGAAATAAATATTAATATAACATCATATAATTCAGGAATGGCATTGTTGAAGGATATAGAAAATGATGATTTAAAGTATGATATTATATTTCTTGATGTTGAAATGCCAGAAATTAATGGAGTAGATATAGCAAGGCAGATACGTAAAATTACACAAGATGTAATAATATGTTTTGTGACGAGTTTTGATAAATACGCAATACAAGCTTATGGTGTTGAAGCATTAGCATATGTTGTAAAACCAGTTGCATATGCTGAATTGAAAAGAGTGCTGTCAAGAGCTGTTGTATTGGTGCAATATACATTTGATTATAAGGAAGCAGAGGAACGATACATAGAGGTTCCTGTTTCGAGAAATACCCGAATAGTAGACGTAAGGACTATACAGTATATTGAAAAACGAAGAAATCAATGCGTTTTACATTGTACAGATGCAGAGATAACGTGTTATGAAACATTAAAGAAGATTTGTAGTAAGTTAGATCAAAATATATTTATATATGTGCATCAAGGGTATATAGTCAATTTTGATGCAATAAAAGAAGTTAAAGAAAATGTGGTATGTCTTGGGGATGGCGTTGAAGTGCCACTAAGCAGAAGTCATTATAAAGAAGTGAAGAATAGGCATATGAGTAAAATAAGAAAGCTGCTTGAAGAAAGAAAAATGTAGAGATAACACTATTGTTAATTACAGATAATAATTAAATACTATTATCTGTAATTAGGAATAAGTATATCAACAATGAAGGTAGTATCATTGTAGTTAATATCAATTGTGCCACCGTATTTATTAACATTATTCGTAACACTAATAAGACCTAATCCGTGCAAAGGATTAGCCTTAGAGACAGAAGAAGGTTTGCTTGAGATAAAGCGACCTTCTCTTTTTTTGATTTTTTCGTGGTGATTATTTTCACAATGTATTGCCAGATATGTATCTGCCTGTTTAATAGCAAGATTAATATATCCGTTATCGAGTTTTGAAGCGGCAGTTATAGCATTATCTAATATATTTCCAAGCACTGTTATGAGAGTAAAGTCATTTATATAGATGTTGTTAAAATCTAACTGTGTATCAAATGCTATTTTATTATCATCACATATGAGCTTTTTAGAGTTAAGAAGTGCTGATATGGTAGATGAAGTGGAAGATATAGTCTGAGTCTGGTTAAGTTCATCAGTTATCTTATGTATGTAATCGTGAATTTGTTTATTTTTACCATCAGCAGACAAACTGTCAATAATAAGAAGGTGATTTTTCATATCGTGTCTTAATGTGTGGAGCTGTTGTAATTTATCGTCAATCTGAGAATTATATTCAGATTCCATAGCAGCTTTTTCAATTTGAATTTTATTCATAGCATTTTCTTCAAGAGTAATTGCGATTCTACTATAAGTAGTAAGACAAAATATGATTATTAGTGCGATTAATATAAAAAACATAGGAATAAGCATCTGTGAATTAAGTATTGTTGGTTCAGTGAGAATAGGTGCTATTGATAAAGTGATGATAGTTGCAATTGATATAAAATCATATAGAAATATGTAGGGTTTTGCTGTGTTTAATGATTTGATTTTTTTAGTATTAAAATATATACAGGCTATGATATAAGAAATGATAATACCAGAAGTCGAATTATAATGTGTGTAAAGTTGATTTGAAGCAATTTGCAATAAATCTCTAAAAAATAATGCATGCAGTAATATAATTATAAATGTGGAAATATAATCATACATAAAATATTTAATGGCAGTAATGAGGCGTTTGATAAGTGCTCCGTTGCAGCTTACTAAAATATAGGCAAGTATAATAATATTTAATATATATACGAACCAGTTAGGAAAAGTTATTATTGCATAGAATATTCTAAATGTTAAAAAAATAGGTCTGAGTATGTGTTTATAATATGATTTATAACCGTGATTTTTAATAAACAAATCAATAATTAGAAAATCAAAGAAATTCTCAATTGTGTCAAAAAATATATTGTAAAAATTCATAAATCCCCCCTGTAGTAACAATATTATTATACAGAATATAAAAATTAAGTCAATTTTTACCAAATAGCACAGTTTAAATACCAAATAGCACATGTTTATTGCATTAGAAATATAGAAGTGATATGTTTGCTGAGAAAGGAGATGATATATATGAATTATAAAAAACAATTAAAAGAAATGTCAGAATTGGAACAAATAAACATAGTTGGTGGAAGTTCAAAAGGAAAAGTAACATATTGGAAAAATGTTTATGATGTATTGTTAGATTTGTTTGGAATGAAGTAAAAATAGTTCTTAAAAATTATAATCCCATTTATAGATACATATAGGGGTATAAGTCTAAAGAATTTGTAAGATAGTTATAAATCAGATTTGCAAAAAGCAAACTGTTTTATATATAAAGGGAAATTTTGATAAATTGCGCAAAATATCAAATTTTTTAATGGTTAATGCTTATAAAAAGTACCTAGGTAGAGATTATCACTTTTTATATAAGTGTAAAAAATATATAACAAAGGAGATTTATTAAAATGGAATTAACAATGAGCAATGGGTTATGTGAAATGAGTGTAAATGAAATTCTGTTACTTGATGGAGGAGAATGGAGTTGGAGTTGGAGTGATTTTGGAGCTTCAACAGCAGGTAATTGTGTAGGAGGTGCAGCGGCAGGAGGAGTCACAGCGGTATGCACAGGAGGAACATTTTGGCCTGCTGTAGGAGTTGGAGCTCTTGGAGGAGCTGTATGGGGAGCAGGAAGCTATTCAGTAGGACAGCTTTGGAAAGGATTATTTGGATAATATTAAGTTATATCTAATTAGTTATTAAATTTTTTGCAATACTGTGGATTGTAAAAATTGTTATTTGATTAATTATCAAAACAACCCACAGTATTGTATTTTAAATTTATTGCATATATATAAAGTAATTATATGGAGGATACTTTAAATGAGATGTACAAACTGTCAAAGTCAACAAATGGTTAAAATGGCTCTTATAGCAAATCAGATTTGGAAGATAAAAGTTGTTAATGAGATTAAGAAAAATAAGTATGATAAAAAATCTGAAAAAGGAATAAATGCATATTTATGTGAAGAATGTGGACATATAGATTTATGGTTAGAGGATAATAAAAATGAATAAAAGATACAAATATTGCTTGAGTAGTATAAATGCATTTTGTGGCGTGCTTAGTATTATGTTGTTAGTAGATTATAATAGAATTCTTATAATATTAATTATATTAGTATTATTTGTGGTTAATGTTTATTTATTAAAAAAATAAAAACTTGAATTTGATTAAATAGTTGCATATATATTTATAGAAAAATAGGTTTTGATAAAATGTTTACTGATGAATATTACCAATTAAGGTTTAAATTGTATCAGCGATTGGAGTGCTAGACAAATGAGATATTATTGTGTAAAACAACACGACATAACAGACTGTGGGGCAGCCTGTCTTGCAACAATTTGCAAGCAAAATGATTATAAAATTGGAATTACCAGAATTCGTGAAGTTGCCGGAACAGATAAGCAAGGAACGAATGTCTATGGAATAATAAAAGCCGCAGAAACATTAGGTTTTAGTGCTAAAGGTGTAAAAGGAGATAAAGAAGCATTTTTTTCAGAGTTTCCATTACCTTGCATTGCACATGTAATAATGGATGGCAATTTATTGCACTATGTAGTTATACATAAAATAACAAAAAAACAAGTTGTTATTGCTGATCCAGGAGCAGGCATTGTAAGACTTACACCAGAGGAGTTCTTTGGAGATGTTCATAAGGAGGGAAAACCACCAAAATATCAGTGGAGTGGAGTACTAATACTTCTTGTGAAATCAGAAAGTTTTCAAACAGGAGATGAAACTAAAGGTTTATTTCAGAGATTTATACATTTATTATTACCACAGAAAAAATTGATAATTCATATATTTATAGCTTCACTTATATATACAATATTAGGCATATTAGCAGCATTTTATTTTAAAGTTTTAGTAGATGATATTTTACCAGACAGCTTGATGAAAACACTCACAACATTGTCAATTGGAATAATTGTATTGAATATTTTTAAAGTTATTTTAAATGCTTTTAGAACACACCTTCTATTATATTTAAGTCAGAAACTTGATATAGCATTATTATTAGGATATTACAGACACGTTTTGGAACTTCCGATGAATTTTTTTGGAACAAGAAAAGTAGGAGAATAACACAAAACAAACAAATGGTCTGTAATATTTTACAGATTTAAAATAATTTTCACCAAGCAACGCAGAGCCTGTTGATAATGCAAATACACATTGAAACCAATAAAGTTTTATGTTAGAATAGACCCAATATAACAATAACAGTGCGAAGCCGCATATACAGGAGGTTTTAGATACAATGGAAGCATACAAGCAGGAATTTATAGATTTTATGGTTGAGAGTGATGTGTTAAAGTTTGGAGATTTCACATTAAAGAGTGGAAGAAAGTCCCCATTTTTTATGAATGCAGGTGCATATGTAACAGGTACACAGCTTATGCGTCTTGGCGAGTATTATGCTAAGGCAATTCACGAGACATATGGTGATGATTTTGATGTTCTTTTTGGACCAGCATATAAGGGAATTCCAATCAGCGTAGTTACAGCCGTTGCTTATGCTAAGCTTTATGGTAAGGAAGTGCGTTATTGTTCAGACCGTAAGGAAGAGAAGGACCATGGTGCAGATAAGGGAAGTTTCCTTGGAAGCAAGTTAAAAGATGGCGACAGAGTTATTATGATAGAAGATGTTACAACATCAGGTAAGTCAATGGAAGAGACAGTTCCTAAGGTAAGAGGAGCAGCTGATGTTACAATTATCGGTCTTATGGTATCACTTAACCGTATGGAAGTAGGTCTTGGCGGCAAGGTGAGCGCGTTAGATGAGATTAAGGAAAGATATGGCTTTGAGACAAGTGCAATTGTTTCAATGGCAGACGTTGTAGAACATCTTTATAATAAAGAATGTGAAGGCAGAGTTGTCATTGACGATAAGTTAAAGGCAGCCATAGATACTTATTATGAACAGTATGGGGTGCGTAATTAATTAGTCAGTTTGGTTTATCAAGCCAGCAGGAATGGAGGATTGTTGTGGAAGAAAAATTATATAAAAAAATGAAGTCAGTTGGCGTATCAAATCTTGTGTTTGGAATTGTAACAATCGCTTTTGGTATCGGCGCTGGTGTTATGATGATAGTTAATGGAGCAAGACTTCTTGCACATAAATCAGATATATTATTTTAAATGTATATACTGCCTGATATATTATTGCAATGCTTTAACAGAGTGTTGCAATGGTATGTCAGGCATATTATATTGTGTGGAGAGAGATTATGAATAAGCAGAAGTTTCATAATGTTATGAAATGGATAATTTTTGTTATATATATGTGTCTGCTTATATACGTTGTATTCTTTGCTGAGTCAATGGGAAGGACATCGCAGACAAGACATATATACAATCTGGAACCTTTTAAAGAAATAAAAAGGTTCTGGAAATATATATTAGATAATGATTCACTTGGAAGAATAGCAAGACTTAATATTATAGGAAATGTTGTTGCGTTTATTCCTTTTGGAATATTTCTTCCAGTGCTATCTCACAGAAGAATTAAATTAATAGCAACAACTTTATATTCATTTAGTCTTTCTTTGGCAATAGAGCTTACACAGCTTATAACTATGGTTGGAAGTTGCGATGTAGATGATTTGATATTAAATTGTCTGGGAGGACTGACAGGATACATCATATATGCAGTCTGGTACAAAATTATTAGAAGAGAGGATTAAGCGTGAAATTATTTAATAAATACAAGTTTTCGGATAAAAGGCAGTCGCTTGGTGGAATAATATCTACCATAATGGGTCTGCTTGCATTGGCTTCCTTAATATATGGCGTGTATTTATCCTACAAAGCTGAAGGATATGCAGGTTTAAAGGTAGGAAGTCTTGGACTGTTAAGTCTGTTATTTTCAATAATAGGTTCAGTAATCGGGCTTCTTAGCTTTAAGGAAGATGATAAATTCTATACTTTATCAAAGGTGGGCTCACTGTTATGTGGAATACTCGCAGTATTTATGGCAGCGGTATTCCTTATGGGTATAGTGTAATTGCTAATATATTTTTGTGTAACAATAAAGAATAATATAATAGTTGTGCAGTATTAGAGATTAGTACATTTGTTGTGTGACAATGTAAAATAATAGGATTGTTATATATATAGTAATGGATATTAATATATATATATTTATTATAGAAATGGAGATTAATATGTTTGATGATAATATAGAAGAAAGATATTCGCTTGCAATAGAAAGAATATCAGAGATTAATAAAGATGATGAGCTGTCAGATTATGGTGCTGGCAGTTATGCTGATTATTTTAAAAATGTATCGGCGTTTATACTGCTTATGGATAAGCTCAAGAATGATATAGCTGGCAAAGTATTTGATAACGCTTCATTAGAGGAGCTTGGCGAATATAACAGGGCTTTATATAAAGATGTGACAGGAGAAGCCTATAATACAAGTTATGCTAATCCAAGAGTTAGTGTTAGGTGCTTTGGAGAGCAGTGCGGAAGATTATTCTCAATGGTATATATGGAAATCAGGGGTCTGATTGTATATATGTATGAGCGAAGATTAGCAGATGCAACAGCACTTATTGAGCTGTTTATTGAGCTTTACTGCATAGTTAAGGACTGTGCGGCTGATAATACAGAGGCTGATTATAAGCATCTTAAGGAAGCAGTCTACTGGTATGTAAGTGATTACAGTGATGACCATATTGAATACAGGATAAGGGAACTTATAGACCCATCACTGGATTTTGCTGTAAGAATTATTATGGACAGCGATTTGAATGATTTAAGATATCTGTACAGATATGGGGAATATATTACTGATAATGAAATTAAAATGGCACAGCATTTGAACTCATTATCTGAACAGCAGATAAAAGATATGGCGGCAACATTTACAGAAGGATACCGAAAGGGATTTATTCTTGGCAATAAGCCGTTAGAGAAGAAGCAGACTGTCAATATCAGATACTGCGTAGGCTTTGAAAGACTTGTAAGAGAGGAGATAAAGCAGTTTGAGGCAATGGGGCTTAAGCCTACTATATACAGGGCGGCAGTTAATTCAATTAACAAGCGTATGCATATTAAGATAGGCTATTATGGCGCAAGTCCTAATAAACAGATGGAATTTGACCATAGATTTGATAATGCACTATATCTTGACGGAGATTTTGTTGAGAGAAAGCTTGGTGCATTAAAAAATGCGTATGAAAAGCATAAAGAGCTTGCCGATGTACACGGCGGTCCTGCTGTTATGGAAGTATTTGGTGAGAAGCCATTTGAGCCAGATGATGCTAAAGAATGTTATCATCTTGATGATAAACAGCAGAAGCTTATAGTCAAATATAATAATGAATCAGGAGCTATAGTTAATTCATATATTAAAGGCGAGGAGAGAAGCTTTACTATAATAGCTTATCCATCACCAGAGGCAGGCGACAAGTTCACTGAGATTTTTGATGAGATTGTCAAGATAAATACTCTTGATTATGACAAGTACAAGGTTGTCCAGCAGAGAATTATAGATGTGCTTGATACAGCAGAGTATGTCAGGGTCAAAGGCTGTAACGGCAATGAAACGGATATGAAAGTATCTATAATGAAGGTTAATGATGGCAGTAAGCAGACAGTATTTGAGAACTGCCTTGCAGATGTTAATATACCGCTTGGTGAAGTATTTACATCGCCAGTCCTTAAGGGAACAGAGGGCGTGCTTAATGTAAGCAAGGTATATCTTAACGACATTAATTTCAAGAACCTTAAGGTGCATTTTAAAGATGGTTTTGTCACGGATTATATGTGTGATAATTATGAGGATGAGAAGCGTTGCAAGGATTTATTTAAAGAAAATGTCCTGTTTAACCACGATACACTTCCAATCGGTGAATTTGCAATAGGAACTAATACTACAGCATATGTGTCAGCGAACAGATATGATATTGTGTATCTACTTCCAATTCTTATTGTTGAGAAAATGGGACCACATTTTGCACTTGGTGATACGTGCTATTCAAGGTCAGAGGATGTTGCAGTGTTCAATCCTGATGGCAAGGAGATAATCTCAAGGGATAATGAGGTGTCTTTATTAAGAAAGAGTGAGCCTGACAAGGCATATTACAATTGTCATACAGATATTACAATTCCATATGATGAAATTGGAAGAATATCAGTTGTAGACTATTCAGGAAAAGAAACAAGCATAATACAAAATGGAAGATTTGTGCTTTCAGGAACTGATATGCTTAACGAACCGTTTGAAGATTAAAACAGACATTGGTTCAATAACACGGTTTATGTTAAATTCCTTGACGATATATCTAAAACAAAGTAAAATATTATAGGTATTGTATTATATTATCTGTTTAATTATCCAGATGGATGATTTATCAGATAATATGAAATTATAAGTGATTTAATATTATTTTAAGATGATAGTTGTATTTCTATCAGAATGGAGGAAGTTAAACATGGCTTTAGTAGGAATAGTTATGGGTAGTGATTCTGATATGCCTGTTATGGCAAAGGCAGCAGACATATTAGACAAGTTAGGTATCTCATATGAGATGACAATTATCTCTGCTCACAGAGAACCAGATGTATTCTTTGAATATGCGAAGACAGCAGAACAGAAAGGATTCAAGGTTATCATTGCAGGAGCAGGAATGGCAGCACATCTGCCAGGAATGTGTGCGGCAATATTCCCTATGCCAGTTATTGGTATTCCAATGCACACAACTTCTTTAGGTGGTAGAGATTCGTTATATTCAATAGTACAGATGCCAACAGGAATTCCTGTTGCAACAGTTGCTATTAATGGTGGTGCTAATGCAGGTATTCTTGCAGCTAAGATTCTTGCGACATCAGATGAACAGCTTCTTGAAAGGCTTAAGAATTATACTAAGGAATTAAAGGAAAGTGTTCAGGCTAAAGATGCAAGACTTCAGGAAGTTGGATACAAGAATTACGCAAAGTAATTAAAATATCAGATTGTCGTTAAATTATAAAATGGTGCTTATAAAGCATACATAGTTATTCGCAGATAAGCTGCGTAAGAATGGAGGATTACAATGGATTACAAGAATGCTGGTGTTGATATCGAAGCAGGTTACAAGTCAGTTGAATTAATGAAAGATGCGGTCAAGTCTACATTCAGACCGGAAGTGTTAGGTGGTATCGGTGGATTTTCAGGTGCATTTTCACTTGAGAAGATTAAGCAGATGGAAGACCCGGTTCTTCTTTCAGGAACAGATGGCTGTGGAACAAAGGTTAAGCTTGCTTTTATTATGGATAAGCACGATACAATCGGTATTGATGCAGTTGCAATGTGTGTTAATGATGTTGTATGTGCAGGTGGAGAACCTCTTTTCTTCCTTGACTATATTGCATGTGGAAAGAACTATCCAGAAAAGATTGCAACAATCGTAGGTGGTGTAGCAGAGGGCTGCCGTCAGTCAGAATGTGCACTTATCGGAGGTGAAACAGCAGAACACCCAGGACTTATGCCAGTAGATGAATATGATGTTGCTGGATTTGCTGTAGGTGTTGTTGATAGAAAAGACCTTATAACAGGTGAGAATATTAAGCCGGGCGATACACTTATCGGTATTGCTTCAAGTGGTGTTCATTCTAATGGATTTTCACTTGTAAGAAGTGTATTCACAATAACAGAAGAGTCACTTAATACATATTATGATTCACTTGGCAAGACACTTGGAGAGGCTTTACTTGCTCCAACTAAGATATATGTTAAGACTATGAAGTCTATTAAGAACGCAGGAGTTCGTGTTAAGGGATGCAGCCATATCACAGGTGGCGGTTTCTATGAGAACATTCCAAGAATGTTACCAGATGGTGTAAGAGCTGTTGTAAAGAAAGACAGCTATGAAGTTCCCCCAATCTTTAAGATGTTACAGACAGATGGCGAGATTGAAGAAGATATGATGTATAACACATTTAATATGGGTATTGGTCTTGTACTTGCAGTAGCCCCTGAGGACGTAGATACAACTATGGAAGCTATTAAAGCTGCTGGTGAGACACCTTATGTTATCGGTAATATTGAAGCAGGTGAGAAGGGAGTAACTTTATGCTAAGAATAGCTGTTATGGTATCTGGAGGTGGAACTAATCTTCAGGCTATAATTGATGGTGTAAAGGACAAGACAATTACTAATACACAGATTGCTGCTGTTATAAGTAATAATGCTAATGCTTATGCTCTTACAAGAGCTAAAGAGAACGGAATACCAGCTTATTGTGTATCACCTAAGGATTATGCTACAAGAGATGAATTTAATAAAGCACTTCTTGAAAAGGTTAATTCGCTTAATGTAGACCTTGTTGTGCTTGCGGGCTTCCTTGTTAAAATTCCAGAAGAAATGGTACACGAATACAGCCATAGAATTATTAATATCCACCCATCACTCATCCCATCTTTTTGCGGTGTAGGCTTTTACGGACTTCACGTTCACGAAGCTGCACTTGCCAAAGGTGTTAAGGTTACAGGTGCAACAGTGCATTATGTAGATGAAGGAATGGATACAGGAGAGATTATATTCCAGAAAGCTGTTGAAGTTAAAGATGGTGACACGCCAGAAATTCTTCAAAAGAGAGTTATGGAACAGGCAGAATGGAAGTTACTGCCTGCCGCTATTAACAAGATAGCTAATGAACATGATAACTAGAAAGACTAGATTATATTGGAGGAAGAACAGATGAAGGTTTTAGTTGTAGGCAGCGGTGGACGTGAGCACGCCATATGCTGGAAGATAAGCCAGAGCCCTAAGGTTGATAAGATATATTGTGCACCTGGTAATGCAGGTATTGCTGAGGTTGCGGAATGTGTTGATATTAAAGCTATGGAATTTGATAAGCTTGTTGCATTTGCTAAGGAAAATGCAATCGACCTTACTGTAATTGGTATGGATGATCCACTTGTTGGCGGTATTGTTGATGCATTTGAGGCAGAAGGTTTAAGGGTATTCGGACCTAGAAAGAACGCAGCTATACTTGAAGGTTCAAAGGCATTTTCTAAGGACCTTATGAAGAAATACAATATACCAACAGCAGCATATGAGACATTCACATCTGCTGATGAAGCTAAGAAGTATCTTGAAACAGCTAAGTATCCTATCGTTCTTAAGGCTGACGGTCTTGCACTTGGAAAGGGCGTTCTTATATGTGAAGACAAGCAGATGGCACTTGATGGTGTAGATGAGCTTATGCTTGACAAGAAGTTCGGTTCAGCAGGTAATACAATTGTAGTAGAAGAATTTATGACAGGACGTGAAGTTTCAGTTCTTTCATTTGTTGATGGTAATACTATAAAGATAATGTCTTCTGCACAGGATCATAAGAGAGCCAAGGACGGAGATCAGGGGCTTAATACAGGTGGTATGGGTAACTTCTCACCATCACCATTTTATACTAAGGAAGTTGATGATTTCTGCAAGGCACACATATATCAGGCAACAGTTGATGCGATGAAGGCAGAGGGAAGACCATTTAAGGGTGTTATATTCTTTGGACTTATGCTTACACCAGAAGGTCCTAAGGTACTTGAATATAATGCAAGATTTGGTGATCCTGAAGCACAGGTTGTTCTTCCAAGAATGGAGAATGATATAATTGATGTATTTGAAGCGTGCATAGACGGAACATTAGATAAGATAGATCTTAAGTTTACTGATAATGCGTGTGTATGCGTAGTTCTTGCATCAGACGGTTACCCACTTGAGTACAAGAAGGGCTTTGAGATAACAGGTATGGAGAATTTCAAGGGTAAAGATTCATACTTTTTATTCCACGCTGGTACTAAGTTCAACGAAGAAGGCAAGGTTGTTACTAATGGTGGACGAGTTCTTGGCGTAACAGCATTAGGTGAGGATTTAAAGAAAGCCCGTGCTAATGCTTATGAAGCGACAGAATGGGTTAATTTTGATAATAAATATATGCGTCACGATATAGGTAAAGCTATAGACGAAGCATAATTGTTAATTGAATGTGTTTAAGTAACTCCCGCCACATATAATGGTGGGAGTTATTGTGTAATAATTGTAATAATGGAGGACAATGGAATGAAGATTACATCTGTAAAAGGTACTAATGATTATCTTCCTAATGAAGTAGAGATAAGAGATTATCTCCAGAATGAAATATTAAAAGTATATGTAGAGAATGGTTTTGAACATATAACAACTCCGGTTATTGAAGATATTGAAAATCTTGATAAGAGTGATGGTGGAGAAAACCTTAATCTTATATTTAAGATTATGAAGAGAGGCGACAAGCTTGACAAGGCACTTGCAAGCGGAGTTACTTCACAGAATGAAAATGTTCTTGCAGATATGGGCTTAAGATATGACCTTACACTTCCTTTAAGCAGATATTTTGCTAATAATAAGGATAAGCTTACACTTCCAATGAAGTGTATACAGATGGACAGAGTGTACAGGGCAGAACGTCCACAGAAGGGCAGATTAAGAGAATTCGTACAGTGTGATATAGATATTATAGGTTCTGACTCAAGAGATTCAGAGGTTGAGCTTATACTTATAACAACTAAGGCACTTAAAGCTATAGGAATGAAGAACTTTAAGGTTAAAGTTAATGACAGACGACTTTTAAGAGCATTTCTTATGGACTGCGGATTTGAAGAAAGCCAGCTTGACAGTGTATGTATAACATTTGATAAGATGGATAAAGTTGGTCTTGAGGGCGTTAAGAAGGAACTTGAGGAGAAGGAATTCGCAGAAGCAGCTATAGCCAAGTTTACAGGATTTCTTGCAAATGTAAGCAATCCACAGGAGATTTCTTTAGAGTCAGTTAAAGATATTCTTGTAGATAAAGCACCAGCAGAAAGCCTCGAATATATTATGAAGTCAGTTAATGAGCTTTGTAATGGTGAGTTCGATGTTGTATTCGACCTTTCATTAGTAAGAGGACAGGGATACTACACAGGAACAGTATTTGAAGTTGAAAGCATTGACTTTAAGGGTGCTATTGCAGGTGGTGGAAGATATGATAACCTTATTGGCAAGTTCTTAGGACAGCAGGTAAGTGCAGTAGGATTTTCTATCGGATTTGAGAGAATATTCTCTATACTTATGGAACACGGAATTGACCTTCCTAATAAGGGCAATAAGATAGCAGTAATGTATGATGAGGGCGAGCTTACAGCAGCTTATAAGCTTGCAGAAAAGTACAGGGCAGAAGGCAAGATATGTTCGCTTTATGTTAAGCCAAAGAAGATGGGCAAGTTCTTAGGAAAGCTTGAAGAAAGAGGTTATGCAGGCTTTATTAATGTGAGTAATGATGACGGGATAAGTTATTTTGAGAACTAATAATTAAAATAGAACTTCGGGTAATCTATGAACAAACTGGATATAGATTACCCGAAGTTTTTACATACGTCTGTATAGAAAGAGTGTTACAGACGGCTGTGTCTGATGTAAAAAGTTTATCTGAAAGACTTAAATGCCTTACGCAGTTAGTTCCTTGCCTTGGCAAGTGCACTGTCTATAGCTGATAACAGCATAGTTGCTGTATATTTACTGCTTGCATTGTAGGTGATATTATCTGTTGAGCCGTTGTTGATAACGGCGGTCTTTATCTCATCAAATGAAGAATTAAGCATAGGATACATAGTCTGCACGGACTCTGAAAGATTAACCATTTCGATATTGTTGATATTGTCGGAGTCAACTGTAACCTGAATATCTATAGGAGTACCATTAAGAAGTATTGAGGAAGTGTATACACCTGGTGAATATGTAGGACAAGATGTATTCTTTTTTACTGTGTCAGTGCTGGTGCTTATATTAACACCTGTACTTTTGGCAGCATCTGAACTGCTTCCGCCAAATATAAATATTGCCGCTAATATAATAAGAGCAGCAATTACGCATACCATAATTATCAGTTTCTTAAGTGGAATTACCACAATCCTGGTTGAACCGCTCATATATCCCCCTCATATAACACACATTTATTTTGATAAAATATATGAGCATTCATATATAAATAGAACTTATATATGGTATACTTAAATGAGTTTCATTGAATAAAAATGTGCACGGAAATGAGGATTATTATGTCATTACAACTTATACTTGGAGGATCGGGTGCTGGCAAGTCAACATATTTATATAGTTCAATAATAGAGGAGTCGATTAACAATCCAGACACAGATTATATAATTATCGTGCCAGAGCAGTACACTATGGCAACACAGAAGCGTGTAGTTGAGCTTCACCCACGAAAGGGAATTCTTAATATAGATGTCATAAGCTTTGAAAGGCTTGCTTATAGAGTATTTGAGGAGGTCGGGGCTTCTGACTATCCGGTTCTTGATGATACAGGAAAGAATCTTATAGTAAGAAGAATATTAGAACAGCACAAGAAAGAACTTCGATTCTTTAGTGGTAATATATCCAATACCGGATTTGTGGCTGAGATGAAATCAGTCATATCAGAGATGTTACAGTATGATATAACTGTTGATAAGATAGATGAAATTAATAAAACTGTTGATAATAACAGTCTGCTTGGAATGAAATTAAGTGACATTAATGTTGTTTATAGTGGATTTAGGAATTTTATAAAAGATAATTACATTACATCAGAGGAGATACTTGATCTTCTGTGCAGGAAAGTGCAGGAGTCAGAAAAGCTTAAAGACAGTGTGATAGCACTTGATGGCTTTACTGGTTTTACGCCTGTACAGTACAGGCTTATTGGTCTGCTTCTTGATATATGCACGGATATTAAGGTGGTACTGACTATAGATACAAGTGAGAAGGTTAATGTCAATGAGGGCATTGAGAACCTTTTCTATATGACTAAGGATACAGTGGCACATTTGTATAAGATATGTGATGAACAGCATATTAATATAGAAAATGCTGTGATGATTGATGATGATAATATATCACGTTTTAAGTCGTCAAAGGAGCTTGCATTTCTTGAAAAGAATATATTCAGGGCTGGAAGCAGGCATTATAATGGTGAAGTAAATGATATAGCTTTGTATGCAGGGACAACGCCGAAGGACGAATTGCAGTATATAACAGGAAAGATACTTGAGCTTACACGTCTGTCAGGCTACAGATACAGTGATATAGCGGTTGTTACAGGTGATATTGGTGTGTATGGAAAGCTTGCCGCTAATATATTTTCCCAGAATGAAATACCATTTTTCTTAGACCAGAAACGTCATATAACAGATAACTGCTTAGTGGAAATGATTACCGCAGTACTTGATATTATCGAGAAGAATTATGCCTATGACAGTATGTTCAGATATCTAAGAACAGGATTTACCCAACTTACAAGAGATGAGATAGATATTCTTGATAATTATTGTCTTGCGGTTGGCATAAAGGGCAGGAAGCAGTGGAACAATGAATGGATAAGAAAGTTCAGGACAGGAAGGGAAGATACAGACCTTGGACTTCTTAACAGATTAAGACGCGAAGTCATTACTCCAATAGATGTTCTTCACAAAGATATTAAGGAGGCAGATGGAAATGTAGCTGCCATTACCAGGGCTTTATATGAATTCATAGCAGGACTTGATTGTGAAAGAAAGCTGTCATCTATAGATGTGGATAGTGAAGAATATGGACAGATATATAAGAAGATAATAGAACTATTAGATAAGATAGTTGAATTATTAGGCAGTGAGAAGGTTACATTAAAAGAATACAATCATATTATAGCATCTGGATTGGAGGAGATTAAGATAGGACTTATACCTCCGGCTAACGACTGCGTTGTAATAGGTGATATTGAGAGAACAAGACTTGATAATATAAAGGTAATGTTCTTTGCGGGCGTTAATGATGGGTATGTTCCAAAAAAAAGCGACAACAGAAGCGTTCTTTCAGAAACAGACAGGGACAGGCTTAAGGGTATGGACGTATCATTATCAATGTCAGTCAGGGAAAAAGCGTTTATTCAGAGATTTTATTTATACCTTATTATGACAAAGACATCAGAAAAGCTTTATATAACTTATGCACGCAATGGCATGGATATGAAAGCGGTTCTTCCTTCTTACATAATAAGAATGATTAAGAAAATGTTTCCGCTTGTTAAAGAGTACGCAAGAGAGGATACATTTGCAGAACACGCATATATACGAATTCCAAAAGCAGACATTGTATGGAGCGAGGTCAATCTTAATAAAGTGCTTGCAGAGGGAATTGCACTTGAATTATATGGAAGGGAGCTTACAGGAAGCGTAACATCATTTGAACAGTTCGCTTCGTGCCAGTTCGCATATTTCTGCCAGTATGGACTTGGGCTTAAAGAGAGGGAAGAATATCAGTTTGCGGTTAATGACTTTGGTACAATTCTTCACGCTGTAATTGAAGATGTGTCAAAAAATATAAAGCAGAACAATAAATCCTTCGTGCTTTTAAGTGATGAGGAAAGAAGCCAGATGGTATCAGAGAGTATCAATGCAATAGCTGAGAATTATGGCAATACGATACTTAAGGACTCAAGCCGTAATGAGTATCTTATACAGAGAATGAAGAATTACGCTGACAGGACACTGTGGGCAATTGGAAAGCAGCTTGCTGACGGAATATTCAGGCCAGATGCATTTGAGAAGGGATTTCTTACACAGATAGAAGAACTTCCGCACGATGTACTATTTTATATGAAGGGCAAGATAGACCGGATAGATGTGTGCGAGGATGACGAAAATTTATATGTCAAAGTCGTGGATTACAAGACAGGACAGTCAGATTTTAATCTTTTAAAGACATATTATGGCTTGAAAATCCAGCTCCTTACATATATGAGGGAAGCAATGATATATGAAAAGAAGAAATATGGTGACAAGAATATAATTCCAGCAGGGCTTTTATATTATAATATTCAGGACCCGATAGTTGAGGCGAAGAAAGATGATGACGAGGTCGAGGCACTTATAAGAAAAGAATTAAGAATGAAGGGCGTTGTTAATTCTAATAAGAATATTATAAGTATGATGGATTCAACAGAGGGTTCATCTGTTAATATTCCTGTCAGTTACAATAAATCTGGTGAACTTGATATGCGATACAGCAGGGTTATGACAACTGATGAGTTCGATAAGCTTGGTGAATATGTTGATAAAGAAAATGTCAATAACGCAGGAAAGATACTTAATGGAAGCATTAATATCAATCCGTATATTAAGGGTAATGAGAACAGTTGTACTTATTGTCAGTATAACAGTGTGTGTGGATTTAGCACAGATATGCCGGGTACAAGTTATCGAAGACTTTCCAATTTAAGCAAAGAAGATATATGGAAATTAATAGATGAGAATAACAGCGGTGAAGCGTACAGCAGTAGTAAAGAGCATAACAGTACAGAAAAGTATAACGATAGTGAAGAATATAACAAAGAAACTGACAGTAATTCAGAGGTGTAATGATGGCAAAGAAATGGACTGATGAACAGCTTAAGGCAATAGATACTAAGAACAGGAATATACTTGTGTCAGCCGCCGCAGGTTCAGGAAAGACAGCGGTTCTTGTTGAACGAATTATCAATATGATTACAGGTGAGAACAGCACGGATATAGACAGACTTGTTGTTGTTACATTTACCAAGGCCGCCGCGGCAGAGATGAAAGCAAGAATAAGAAACAGGCTTGATGATATGCTTGACAATAATGAGGCAGATACCAATCTTTTAAAGCAGATTGCACTTATTAACAATGCACATATAACAACAATAGATAGTTTCTGTCTGTGGATAATAAAAAATCATTTTTCAGAGATTGAATTAGACCCCGGTTTCAGGGCGGCAGATAATGGAGAGATTACACTTCTTGAGAATGATGTAATGCAGGAGCTTCTTGAGGACTATTATACAGAGGCAGATGAGGATTTTATTAATCTTGTAGAGGCTTATGGAACAGGACGTAATGACCAGAATATAGAAGAACTTATTAAGAAAATATATAATCTTGCACGAAGCAATCCATGGCCTTCTGAATGGTATAAGGAAACGCTTGATATGTATGAAGCACCAGATAATTCTAACAACAGGGCGATAGCTGACCTGTATGAAAGCATTATCAATTCGCTGAGTGATTACTGCCGCAAATATGAATATATGATTGAACTTTGCCAGCACGTAGACGGTCCGGTGTCATATCTTGATGCAATCAATTCAGATTATATGAATATCAAAAGAATACTTGAAGCACCAGACTTTGATGACCTTTCGGTAAGAATAAGAAAGACGGTATTTGACAGATTAAGCAATAAGAAAATGCCTGATGCGAGGGAAGATTTAAAAGAATATGTCAAGAATGAAAGAAATAATTTCAAGAAATATATTAATTCCCTTATCAGTGGTGTGTTCACAGCAGATATTGATACATTAATTGAAGATGTGAAAGCTAATGCACCAATGATTGCTATGATGGTAAAGCTTGCTAATGATTTTGCACAAAGAATGTCAGAACAGAAAAAAGACCGTGGAATAATAGATTTTAATGATATGGAACATCTTGCACTTGATATTCTTGTAAAGAATAATGCTGGTATTATTGAGTATACCAGGACAGCAGATGAACTTGCAGAGAGCTTTGATGAGATATTAATAGACGAGTATCAGGATTCCAACCAGTTACAGGAAGAAATACTTACTGCTGTATCAAGGCAGAGAATGTCCGATTATTTCAATAATGTATATATGGTTGGAGATGTTAAGCAGAGTATATATAAGTTCAGACTTGCGTGTCCTGAGTTATTTATGAGCAAGTATGATAATTATTCATCGCAGAATGATAACTGCAAAGATAAAGCACAATATAATGACTGCGAAGATACATCATTTGGCGGTGGTGAGCAGAATATAAGTTCTTGTAAGATAGAATTACAGAAGAATTTCCGAAGCAGAAGTAATGTTCTTGATAGTACCAATGATGTGTTCTTCCGTGTTATGAATAAGAATTTCTGCGGCATACAGTATGATGATAGGCAGCAGCTTAACTGTGGGTTAGATTATCCAGCGTGTGAGGATAAAAGAAACTTCGGGCAGGACAGTGAGAAAAGCACAGATATTGTGCTTGTTGATATGTCGGGTGATGAGGACGGCGATGGAATAAGGGCAGAGGCAAGATATGCCGCATTAAGAATAAGAGAACTTATGTCAGAAGATAATGCTTATTACGTGTATGATGCTGACCTTGAAGATTACAGGAGAATAAAATATGGTGATATTGTTATTCTCACAAGAACGCTTACAGGCTGGGCAGATGTGCTTGTCAATGAACTGCTTGACTGCGGAGTGCCGGCTATGGCAGATACTGCACAGCAGTATTTTAAATTAAGGGAGATAAAGGTCCTTATAAGCCTGCTTACCTGCATAGACAATCCATTGCAGGATATACCTATGGCTTCTGTGCTTTTGTCATACTTTGGAGGTTTTACGGAAGATGAATTATGCAAGATAAGAATATCAGGAAAGAAATATTCACAGAAGTTTCTTATCAGGCAGATGAAGAGCATAGCAGAGAATGAGGACGAGGATTGCGATTATAAGAAATGCAGTGCATTTATTGATAAGCTTAATGTCTTAAGAGATAAATCCAGAATAATGACTATCTATGATTTGCTGTGGGAGATTGTATACAACACAGGTTATTATGATTACGCAGGAACTATGCCGGCAGGAGCTAAAAGACAATCTAATATAGATGTGCTTCTGGACAGGGCATCTTCATTTGAGGGAACAAGCTACAGCGGACTTTTTAATTTCTTAAGATATATAGAAAGATTGCAGAAATACGACATAGATATAACCGACTCACAGGGTATGGGAGATAACGGCGACTCTGTAAGGGTAATGAGCATACATAAGAGCAAAGGTCTTGAGTTTCCGGTTGTAATTGTAGCCGGACTTAACAAGCAGATTAATAAAATGGATGCAAGAAGCAGGATTGTTATTGATAAAGAGCTGGGCATAGGTGCTGATTATGTTAATCTTGACCGCAAGACCAAGACATCTACTATTATAAAAGGGGCGATTGCAAGAAAGATTGTAAGAGATGGAATATCCGAGGAAGAAAGAGTTCTGTATGTTGCAATGACACGAGCAAGGGAAAAGCTTATTATGATGGGAAATGTCACTGACACAGACAAGGCAATGACAGGCTGGAATTCAATTGCTGATGAGATTAGAATGTCTGGAATATATTCTTATGCTGACTGCGAGAAGATAGACAAGTTCGCAGATATGGTAATTCCAGTTGTACTTACTGGAAAGGAATACAATAAAGGAGAATTCAATATAAAGCTTATTGGTGTGGAAGAAATTAATTCTTTATTGAACAAATCGGACATTGACCAGACCGGAAGCCAAGCAACAGATGAAAGTCAGGTAGGCGAAAAAACAGCCTATGGAACTTCGCCTTTAAAGGAGCTTCCGCCATATATTAAAGACCCTGATGCAGACAGAAAAGTAAAAGTAACTGTCAGTGAGTTAAAGAAAATGCAGAATGAAGCAGATTACGAGCAAAATGCTTTTGCGGCAGACAGTATCAAAAAGGCTGCGGGCATTATGGAGGCAGAAAGAATTAAAGAAGCGGCTGGCGGTGTTAAAGAAGCAGACGGCGGGGCAGAATCTGAAGCTGCAGACGAATATATTCCAACAGTTCCTAAGTTTATAAGCAGTGAAGAAAAAGAGCTTGTAAGTAATGAACGTGGAACGGCATACCACAGGGTTATGGAATGTCTGAATTATTCAAAAGCTGGAAGCACTGAGGATATAAAGAATGAAATTGACAGAATGGTAAGAGAAGAAAAGCTGTCATTAAAACAAGCTGAATGCATAAAGCTTAAGGATATAGATACATTTGCAGGATCATCAATAGGTGAAAGAATTAAGCGTGCATATGCTTACGGCGGGGTGAAAAGGGAACAGCCATTTGTATTTGAATATGACAGACAGCTTGTACAGGGGGTCATTGACCTGTATTTTATTGAGGACGGACAGCTTGTTATAGTTGATTATAAGACTGACCGGGTGTTAAGAGGCAGGGCAGGAGAGGACGAGCTTAGAAGAAGATATTCTATCCAGCTTGATTACTATGCTATGGCACTGTCACAGATAACAGGCTTAAAGGTTAAAGAAAAAGTAATATATTCCTTTGCACTGGGAAGAAGCTTAACTGTAGAGTAATTATCTGGAATAGGTAATAGAATAAACTGAGTAGTTTATAAAATAGTCCGGCACTAAGTAGTTGAATTAAATTGATGGATACTATATACTAGATTAGTTAAAGTGTAAAATGATTTAAGAAATGGAGAAATTATGTCAGATATTACAAGTGAAATTAAGAAAAGAAGGACATTTGCAATCATATCCCACCCGGATGCTGGTAAGACAACACTTACTGAGAAGTTCTTGTTATATGGTGGTGCTATTAATCTTGCTGGTTCTGTAAAGGGTAAGAAGACAGCGAAACACGCAGTATCAGACTGGATGGAGATTGAGAAGGAAAGAGGTATCTCTGTAACATCTTCAGTACTTCAGTTTAATTATGATGGATATTGCATTAATATTCTTGATACACCTGGACACGAAGATTTCTCAGAGGATACTTATAGAACTCTTATGGCTGCTGACTCAGCCGTAATGGTTATAGATGCTTCAAAGGGTGTTGAGAAACAGACTATTAAGCTTTTTAAAGTATGTGTTATGAGACATATTCCGATCTTTACATTTATTAATAAAATGGATAGAGAAGCCAACGACCCATTCGAGCTTCTTGATGAGATAGAAAATGTACTTGGAATTGCTACTTGTCCTATCAACTGGCCTATAGGCTGTGGTAAGGCATTTAAGGGTGTATATGACAGAAAGCAGAAAGAGGTATCACTCTTTAAGGCGGCAATGAATGGACAGAAGGAAGTAGATACTAAGAATATATCAATAGATGATGATGAGCTTAAGGCAGAGATTGGTGATGATTACTGGGCTAAGCTTGAAGAAGATGTAGAACTCTTAGATGGTGCAAGTGCAGAATTTGATCTTGCCAAGGTTCAGGCAGGAGATTTAACACCTGTATTCTTTGGTTCAGCACTTACTAACTTTGGTGTAGAGACATTTTTACAGCATTTCCTTGATATGACTACATCACCACTTCCACGTAATTCGTCAGTAGGTCTTATAGACCCATTTAAGGAAGATTTCTCTGCTTTTGTATTTAAGATACAGGCTAATATGAATAAGGCACATAGAGATAGAATTGCATTTATGCGTATATGTTCAGGAAAGTTCACTGCCGGTATGGAAGCTAACCACGTTCAGGGTGGCAAGAAGATAAGGCTTTCACAGCCACAGCAGATGATGGCACAGGAAAGACACATTGTAGAAGAAGCTTATGCAGGAGATATAATAGGTGTATTCGATCCGGGTATATTCTCAATAGGTGATACTATATGTACTTCTAATAAGAAGTTCCAGTTTGATGGAATTCCTACATTCGCACCGGAACATTTTGCAAGAGTAAGGCAGATTGATACAATGAAGCGTAAGCAGTTCATTAAGGGAATAAGCCAGATTGCACAGGAAGGTGCTATTCAGATATTTCAGGAATATAACACTGGAATGGAAGAAATTATTGTCGGCGTTGTCGGTGTACTTCAGTTTGAAGTTCTTGAATACAGACTTAAGAATGAGTACAATGTAGATATAAAGTTAGAGCCGCTTCCATATGAACATATCAGATGGATTGAAAATCCAGAAGAAGTTGATGTGAACAGAATTGTCGGTACTTCTGATATGAAAAAGATTAAAGACCTTAAGGGCAATCCGTTATTGGTATTTGCTAACAGCTGGTCAGTTAATATGGTGCTTGAACGTAATGAGGGACTTAAGTTATCTGAGTTTGGAAAGAACAACTAAATTGCAGATTTAATAAGGAACAAGGTGATTAGATGAACGTAAGCTACAGAGAGATTATAAAAAAAGCAGTAGCCATAGTACTTATGGCAGTCATTCTTGTATGTATGGTGACAGGATTTTCGTATACATTTACCGCTAAAGCAGATGATACAATTATTGCTACAGGTTATGTTAATTATGATGTAACAAGCCTTAGAATAAGGACAGCACCTGTTAATGGAAGTGTAATTACTAAAGTAGATGGTGGATTTAAGTTCGATATATACGAAGAAGTGAATACGAGTGCGACATATAAGTGGTACAGCATAGGTTTTTATCTCAATGGTGAATACACAAGAGGATATATAACATCAGAGTATACTACCAGGGAAGCAAAGTCAGATTATACACCAGATAATAATTTTGAAGATTATCTTGAGGCACAGAATTTCCCGGCTTCCTACAGGGAAAGCTTAAGGCAGCTTCACAGTGCATATCCATTATGGGTATTTGTAGCAGACCATAATGGAAGGGACTGGGATACTATGGTTAATGCCCAGAATGTATTAGGACGAAGCCTTATATACAGTTCGGCAGATGCTTCGTGGAAGTCTACGGCTGATGGCTGTTATGACTGGAATACAGGTGAGTATACAGAGCTTGACAGTGGTGGCTGGGTTCAGGCATCTGAGGGACTTGTGAAATATGCACTTGACCCAAGAAACTTTCTTGATGATACATACATATTTATGTTTGAAAGTCTTTCTTATGACTCATCAGTACATAATATAGACGGTGTGCGCAATATTATAAGCGGAACATTTATGGAGAATTCAAGCCACAATCTTGACGGCTATGACTATGCTTCACTGCTTATGTATGCAGGTGAAGTATCCAAGGTAAGCCCATATCACCTTGCAACAAGAATTATTCAGGAACAGGGTGCAGACGGACGAGGCAACCAGATATCTGGAAATGTAAGCGGATACGAGGGCTATTATAATTATTACAGCCAGAACGCATATGCAAGCGGCGGTCTGTCAGCAGTCCAGAATGGTTTGAAATATGCCAGACAGACCGACAGCTCTAATATGAGGCCTTGGAATTCGCGTTACAGGGCTGTTGTAGGTGGTGCTGTCAATCTTGGAAAATGGTACATTAACAAGGGTCAGGATACTATATATTATGAGAAGTTTGATGTTAAGAACTTCTCACACCAGTATATGACTAATGTGCTTGCACCAAGGTCAGAAGCGACAAGGGCTAAGAAGGCATATAGTTCATACACGCTTAATAATACAACATTTAAGTTTAACATTCCGGTATATGATAATATGCCATCGTCAAGATGTATAATACCAGATGGCAACCAGAGTGCGAATAACAGGCTTAGTTCATTATCAGTAGATGGTTATACATTAACTCCTACATTTTCATCTGATAATACTGATTACAGTCTCATTGTAGAAAATGATATTACAAGTGTTAATGTATCGGCAGGACTTATAGATGGCAATGCAACAGTAAGCGGACGTGGAAGCCACAGCTTAAGCGTTGGCAATAATGTAATCAATATTACTGTAACGGCTGAAAATGGTGACATAAAGACATATGTAATAAATATAACAAGAAAGTCTGCACAATCTGGTGGTAATACAGATGGTTTTAAGACAGATTATAATGTCGATTCATCAAAGAAGATAATGACTAAGATAGGTGTCGGAAGTCAGGCATCAAGTGTTCTTGATAATGTATCATACAGCAATGGCTGTTATGGAAAAATATTAAAGAATGACGGAAGCGAGAGAGGCGACACAGTAGTTACTGGTGATAAGTTAGTTGTATACAAGGCAGACGGAAGTGTATATGATGAATATTCTATAGTTATATATGGAGATGTTAATGGTGACGGAGTTATAGATTTATATGATTTCGTTGCTATTAAGAGAGCAGTTCTTGGAATTGGACAGCCACAGGGCAGTTATAAAGAGGCTGCGGATATTAACAGGGACGGAGTTATAGATTTGTATGATTTCGTTGCTATTAAAAGACACATATTAAATATAGGATATATCCAGCAGTAGTGACTGCAAGAAGAGAGGACATATATGAATAAGGTTAAAAAGATAATTTCAGCACTGCTTATTATATGTATGTGTGCTGTAATGGCTTTTGTGAATAAGACAGATATATTAGCGGCAGGAACAGCAAGAGTATCAATTGGTTCAGCAAGTGGTACGGTAGGCGATACAGTATCCATAGATGTGTCAATCAGTGCATCGAGCGGAATAGGCGGAGCTACAATATATGTATCCTATGACCCATCAATATTAGCATTAAGCGGAAGCTCAAGTAATTCGGGAACTGCGATGGTCAGCTTTATGGACGAAAGTACAGCAAGCAGCCAGTCAAAGACAATAACATTTAGGATTATCGGAGCTGGTACTTCAAGCCTTAATGTTATAGGTGATTCCAAGGTTATTGATATAGATATGCAGGCGTGCAGTATATCCAAATCGTCAGGTTCAGTTACAGCTTCTGCACCAGCTTCATATTCATCAGATAATACATTAAGTTCATTACAGATAAGTCCTGGTGTGTTATCTCCAGCATTTTCACCAGATGTAACTACTTATACAACATCTGTTGGTGCTGACTGTGCAAGCCTTACAGTAAGTGCAGTTCCTAATGATTCAAAGGCAACTGTAAGCGTATCTGGCAAGAGAATGGATCCAGGATTTAACACAACAACAATTACTGTAACAGCAGAAAATGGCAGTAAAAGAACTTATACAATAAAGACAACCAAGGAAACTAATTCAGCTTCTAATGAAAATAATCAGGCAACAGGTTCGGACTCATCTAATGGATCAACAGACAATAATAATGATATTCCTGATGTGCAGGATCCTAACAGTGAAGCAATACAAGAGCCGAATATTACAGTAGATAATGCTGAATATAAGATTGTATCTGCTAATGATGAACACCCACTTCCAGATGGCTATACTCCAACAGAGTATGATTATAATGGAACAAAGGTATCAGCAGGTGTTGGAATTGATACAGGAGTAACAATTGTCTATCTTGAAAGTACAGATGGCAAAGGTGAGAGCGGTTATTATGTATACGATTCGGTGAGAAAGACATTTTCACAATTCGTAGAAGTAAGCCAGCCACAATTTACATACTGCATACTTGCCATAGATGAAGCTTCTATGGAACTTCCAGAAGGCTATGATGTTGGAAGAACAGTAATCAATGGCAAAGAAGTCGATGCCCTTCTTGACAGAACAGGCAACTACGCATTATTCTACGGCGTAAGCTCTACAGGAGAAACAGGCTGGTTCAGATACAATGTCAATGATGGCACAATACAAGGCTACGCCGGTTACAATATGGCAGATGAACAGGTAATCAACACCAACACAAAGACAGCTGACAGTGATAAGGCATTTAATACAGTCAGCAGTTATATATTCGTTATATTAGCAGTCCTTGCTGTTGTAATAATAGCATTAATAGTTGTAGTTATAGCCTTAAGCATTAAGCTTTCAAAGAGCAAAAAAGCCTTCGTAGGAGCAATGGACGGCTACGAAGACGAAGATATAGACGAGGAAGACTTAGACGATATGGAACTTGAAGATGATGAAGAAGATATCTTATATGATGACTTAGAAGAAGATATAGATGAAGAAGTATCTGATGATGCCGTCCCATATCAGTCATCAACCACAAAAGATCTCCCCGAAGAATACAATGAGTCTGAAGAACTGGAACTAGAAGAAATAGACGATAAATAATAAATATCTATCGTCCACCATAAACAGACAGCAAATAGTTAAATCATAATCAGATAATAAATAGGTGACAATAACCACAACAGTCTGACAATAGAGCCTCAATCCCCAGTCCCCGCTTTACTGGCTTGTCCAGTAACAGGGGACATCCCCTTTTCGTAAATCTATTGTCCGGCTGTTTTTTTACGCAAAAATCCCCCATCTCTATTTCATTCCTAATCCACTGAAATATATTTTAAAGCTATCCAAATATAATATATTGACAAATATATTTTACTATGCTATAAAATCTACTTAATAAATAAAACAAAATATACCAATGGGTGAAAGACAGCCAGCGATGCTAAAGCTGATAGAAGCATAAGAAGACGCTGGGGAGCCGCCGGTCCTTAGCTGGCAGTTCCAACTGGCAGCTTAGTACCGCTGCGAGCGACACGCAGTGCAAACGTGTCTTTGTTGCTTCTATTCGCTTTAACAACGCGTCCGGGGTCCGTCTATCTTCCACCCCCATCAATTTAAAGAAGGAGATGTACAAGAATGATATCTAAATTACACCAACTAAATTTACACGACAAAATAAAATACATTTACGCTACTGTAATTAAATTTATGATTTTATCAGGAATCGTAAGCATAATTTGTTTATCTCTTCTGGATATAAGATTTAATTCTTATGTAAAAGGGGCTCAGAAAGCAAATAATGCTGCTAAAGAAAGTATTATAGATATTAGTTCTGCTGCCCGCAATATAAGAGAGATGGCATTAAATGACGACAGTTCAACTTATGAGAATTATAAGAATAATGTTAAGACAGTTCTTACAGACTCCCAGACACAGCTTGATATTATAAAGAATACCAATATAATAGATGATGATTTGTATAACCAGTATGTTAAAGCACTTAATGAATGGGGCAATATCGGTTACGATATAATTAACCAGATTGAAAAGGGCGACCTTGCAAGTGCCAAGAATAAAATCCACACAGTATGTACACCTGCACTTAACAATCTTATGAGTATTGCGGATAAAATGGAGGATGAAACCAACAAAGAGGCGGATCAGGCAATATTGTTAAGTAATGTTGTGGCAGTCATAGGCGGTGTGGCTATTGTGTTATTTATTGTAATAGCGAGCCTTATATCAAAGAAAATAGGTGCTAAGATTACAGAGATGATAATAGAACCATTAAGGGATATAGACAATGTAGCTAAAGACCTTGCTAATGGTAACCTGCACAGTGAGCTTACATACCATTCAGATGATGAATTAGGAACATTAGCCCACAGTCTGCGTAAGTCAATAAGAACATTAAGTTCATATGTTGATGATATTAAAAGGTCAATGCAGGAATTCTCACATGGTAACTTTGATGTTAAGCCAGAAGTTGAGTGGAAGGGTGATTTTGAGGAAATATTACATGCATTTATGAGCTTTGAAGCAAGTATGGCAGATCTTGTAAAGCATCTTCAAAGAGTAGCTGACCAGGTGGCAGAAGGTTCAGAACAGATAGCATCAAGTTCAACAGAGCTTGCAGAAGGAGCGACTAATCAGGCGGCTTCAGTTGAGGAGCTTACAGCTTCCCTTGCAAGTGTGTCAGAAAGAGTTGCACAGAATTCACAGAATGCAAGAGAAATAAGTGGCAAAGTAAATGAACTAGGAACACAGCTTGATGAAAGTAACGGCAAAATGGGTGAGATGGTCACATCAATGGGTGAAATAGAAAAAGCTTCCAAAGAAATCAGCAAGATAATAGAAACTATCAACCAGATAGCTTCACAGACTAATCTTCTGGCACTCAATGCTTCTATAGAGGCAGCAAGAGCTGGCGATGCAGGAAAAGGTTTTGCGGTAGTTGCAGATCAGGTATCAGCACTTGCGGCACAGAGTGCAGAAGCTGCCAAGGAGTCAGCTTCATTAATAGATACATCTGTTGCGGCAGTTGAGAAAGGTATGGTTATTGCCAATGACACAGCTTCCCAGCTTGGTGTGGTTGTGGATAATTCAAGGCATATAGTTGATGAAGTTAATAACATTGCAGATGTTCTTAATACTCAGACAGAGACAATTAAGCAGGTTGATGACGGCATTGAAGATATCAATGATGTAGTACAGACTAATTCTGCCACATCACAGGAGTGTGCCGCTGCAAGTCAGGATATGAGTACACAGGCAGACACATTAAGGGGACTTATTGCAACACTTAAAATAGCACATTTTAAAAAAAATAATAATAAATAATAAATAAAAGGCAGTAAAAGCATAAGTAACAGAGTAAAATATATTCTCTATACATAGTAGATATGTAATGAGAATATATATTAAAAGCTTTTACTGCTTTTTGTTGTAAGAATATATGTTCTGATTTATAATGAATTAAAAAAAGTATAACATTACTAGACAGGTTATGGACAGAACATTGAACAATATATTATATGAAACATCGGAATATGAAGATTACGAGGCATTTGTTAATGCTAAAGATAAGATAATTGGCAAGGCACATAATAACAAAGGGATAGGGACATTGTCAGAAAAGACACTTCACGCTGTCCTTAAGCTGTATTATGAGCCTGATGAGGACAAGCACGAGGTCGCTATGAGCGGTTATTATGCTGATATATATAATGACAAAGGAATAATAGAGATACAGACACGCCAGCTTAATAAACTGAGGGATAAGCTTTCGGTATTTCTACAAGATTACCACGTTACTGTGGTGTATCCGCTTCCATTTAACAAGTGGTTAAGCTGGGTTAATCCTGATAATGGAGAGGTTCAGGGCAGGAGAAAGTCGCCAAGACATTTTACGGAATATGATGCATTTTACGAGTTATATAAGATAAAAAGCTATCTGAAAAATCCTAATCTTTCAATCAATCTTGTGCTTATGGATATGGAAGAATATAAGCTTCTTAACGGCTGGAGTTATGATAAGAAAAGAGGTTCAACAAGATATGACAGAGTACCGGTTGGGATAAGAAGAATAGTAAAGTTTGACAGGATAGAGGATTATATGCAGTTAGTTCCAGCGGATTTGAAGGAAGATTTTACGGTGAAAGACTTTGCCATGGCGGCTGGGGTCAGTGTTGAAGCGTCAAGATATACGCTTAATATTCTTAATTATCTTGAGATAGTAAAGCGTACTGGCAGAGTAAAGAATGGGTATGTCTATAACGTCACAGAAGAATTTTAATATAATGAGCGCAAAAGAAAAGGAAGCGGCTGCGAAGCAGACATTTACTTTTCTTGCGCCATTAACGAACGAACAGTCGTGCGAAGCAGGACGA
>FONU01000039.1 GCA_900112995.1 [Lactobacillus] rogosae
TGCAGCCTTTCAGCACATCCGAAGTTTCGAAGAAACTTCTAAGTGACTACGAAGTAGTCATATTATACCATTGCTTTTCTCACAAGTAAAAGCTTTGTTCCTGCTGGAATTATATCCGAATCAACAAGTCTTTGTATAGTGCTGTTTTCCTCCCTCATCAAATCCCCTGTTGTGTCATATTTCTTGGCTATATCCCATACTGTGCATTTACCGTCAGATATATAACCCACCATTGAAGGGAGTGCCGAATAATCAACATTTTCTCTCTTATTGCACTCACACTCGTCAATGACATTAATATTAAATGGCTCAAAGCAAATCGTATCCAATGCGATTACTGCTTTAACCTCAATCTGTGCACTGCTGTTCATTGATGCCTGAAGCTGTTCTATTGACGGTCTTATCGTATATTCTATCAGATTCTTATTATATTCCTTTAATTCAACTACCGTTGTGAATGGAATTACTGAATTAATGCTTCCCATTGGAGAATTATCATCAGAAGTTATGTAGAATATATTAACTATCACAGCACCCATTATCTCTATTCCCTCAGGAATACATTCGTAACTGTCAATCTGTACATTAGCCGTTGCATTGACTATCTGCATAAGATTAATGTAATCTTCTACCTTGACATTACCTGAAACCCTGCATTTATTATTGTTTCTTATAATAAGCTTCTTTAACTGCTGTGTTTCCTGCTTAATATCAACATCAAAGCCCGGAATATACATATCCCACATAGCATTGCGACTGCACTCCTCATAAGATTTAATATCCATATCAAGTACCAGCTCAACAGCAACATCCCTGTTATTGCCGTCATAATCCGGTCTTACCTCTACATTTTTACTTATTACATTGTAACCAACATACGATATTCCATCAGGATTTGCACCGCTCACATCTATTATTCCAGTAAATGGTGTGCTTGTTTCATACCATTGCACCTGTCCTGCCTCATCATCAGCAATATACATAATAAATACATTCAGCTCACCGCTTACACTTAGTCCGTCCTCTGTCATTCTTGTGTTGACATTTCTTACATCTACATCGTCCCATACAAGACTTCCTATATCTGCCTTTCCATTAGGAACTGACACAGTTTCCTTAATTCTTAAGTTATCTTTCATATTAACGTCAGCCTGCACATATTCAAAATCCTTTAACAAAAGTTCTGCGTTACAGTCACCGTCCTCAATTCCTGTTGATATGGAAATGTTCTTAATCTCCTCACATGTTACCGTCAAAGCCACAATTGCCTTTACACTTATCTTTCTTGAATTAATGGATTTAATCGTCAGATCCTCAAGCTGTGCCTTGCAATTTACATCAAGCCCTGTAGCATCACACGACAGATTGACATTTTCAAGAAAATTAAGTGAACCATCCATTCTTACCGGTATAAATCTTTTATCGTTCTCACTGCTTCCTGTATACATAATCGCAAATACAAGTGTTCCGTCAATCTGGGCTTTATCCTGATTAACCCTCACACCGTTAACTACTGCCATTCCCCATTCTTTGACAATTAAATCAATATCCGGTTTGCTATCCATAACATTAAAATCATCATCAAGAGTAATCTGGGTTGTATTAGTACATTTTATAACATATTCGTGAATATTTTCGTGTTTAAGATTCACAACAGACCTCCCAATATACATTTCTTATTCAATATATGCACTCTTTCCTAAGCATATTACTTAATCTGCTGTTATTCTCTTTTATTAATAATCTGACTGCAAAGTGTTTATATATCGTTTAATCTATAATATTTCATCTGCATATTATAATCTACATCTTGAACACTACTGACTCGTCACGTTTTTCATATTTCAACACAATATATGGAGTTGTGCTTACTTCATTTACCTGCTCGCCCTCTGCTGGTCCTATAAGCTTAAAATCTGCATATACCGCATTACCACTCACATATACATCATCTACTCTTATGCTGTATCCAGACGTCTCCTTCGTTCCATATCCTGCAACAATATAGGTATAGTCCTTTGTTGTATAAGTCAGTCTTAAGGTGGACTGCTTCTTATTGTCTATTAGCTTCTTTAATTCTGTTGGTAAATCTTCGTTCTCAACAACTGTATAGTCAATCTTCTCGTGATTATCTGCCTGACCACCTGAACACGCCATACAAAAGCTTATTGCAAGCATAAGTGCCACTACAACCGTGATGTTAAGAAACATATGCTTTCTCATAAAGACATTTTTCCTAATAAAATGCTTCTTATACTTAAACTGCTGATAACTTCCCATAAAAAATCCCTGTTAATAAGACTTGTTATCATCTTATTAACAGGGTCGTTAATTTATTCTACCGCATAACCTTTTTCTTTGATTACTGCTATTACATCATCAACATATTTCTCACATTCTTCGTGAGTGCCAGCCTCAACCATAACTCTTACAACCGGCTCTGTTCCGCTTTCTCTTACAAGAATTCGTCCATCATTGCCAAGACTTTCTGCTACCTTGTCAACTGCCGCCTTAACATCTGTATCGTCCTGTGCTGCTGTCTTGTCATATACACGGATATTCTTAAGCACCTGTGGATATATCTGAAGTGAAGCTGCAAGCTGTGAAAGCGTCATCTTCTTGGCTATCATAACCTCCATCATCTTAAGTGCTGTTATTATGCCATCACCTGTAGTTGCATATTTGCTGAATATGATGTGTCCTGACTGCTCACCGCCAAGACGATATCCGTTATTAACCATACATTCATATACATACTTATCGCCAACTTTAGTCTTGGCATAGTCTATTCCAGCCGCATCAAATGCCTTGTAAAGTCCGAAATTAGACATTACTGTTGTAACAACTGTATTGTCTATAAGCTTTCCTCTTTCTTTCATATAACATCCATAAATATATAATATATGGTCTCCTGTTATAACATTGCCATTCTCATCTACACAAAGACATCTGTCGGCATCGCCGTCAAATGCAAAGCCTGCATCAAGATGTTCCCTCTTAACAAGATCCTGTAAGCCTTCTATATGTGTAGAACCACAGTTAGTATTAATATTAGTACCATCTGGACTGGCATTAATCACATAAGTCTTAGCCCCAAGTGCGTCAAATACTGCTTTTGCAAGTGTCCAGGCACTTCCGTTAGCCGCATCAAGACCTATTCTCATACCCTTAAATGAATATATTGCAAGGCTCATAAGATAACCCATATACCTGTTACGTCCAGCAGTATGGTCTACTGTACAGCCTATATTTTCTTTAGTGGCATAAGGTATGTTCTCCGGTTCGCCATCAAGATACTTCTCAATCTCACTTATGACATCTTCTCTCATCTTCTCACCCTTGCTGTTGATGAGTTTTATTCCGTTATCATAAAATGGATTGTGGCTTGCAGATATCATAATTCCGCAGTCAAAATCTTCTGTTCTTGCTATATAAGATACGCTTGGTGTTGTTGTAACGTGCAAAAGATAAACATCAGCTCCTGAGGCTGTAAGACCTGCAACTAATGAATACTCAAACATATAGCTGCTTCTTCTTGTATCCTTGCCTATTACAATCTTAGCCTTGCCATCCTCTTTATCCCTGCCATAATACCAGCCAAGAAATCTTCCTACTTTAAATGCGTGATCAACCGTAAGGTTTACATTAGCTTCACCACGAAATCCATCTGTACCAAAATACTTACCCATTATTACTCCTTCCAGTTACAAAAGCTTATTCTGCCATCATCTTTTCTGTTGACCAGATTTCTACTTCATATTTATTAGCCTTGTTGTATCTCTTTCTAAGATCCTTAAGCTGCTTTAAATATTCCATTGTAACCTTACCTGAAAGCTTAGATTCGCCCTCTGTTCTCTGCTGGAACTTATATGGGATTTCAACTACCTTCTTATATGAACCCATTGCAAGAACTTCGACCATAATCTTCCAGCCTATTGGCTGAAGATCTGCTCCTTCAATCACTTCACGTCTGAACATAAAAAGACCACTTGTTGGGTCAGATATCTTTCTAAGACAAGGAAGCATCCACTGTCCTATCTTTCTTGCTGTACCAGATACGAACTTTCTGTACCAGTTAAGTCCACCGTCATCTCCACCAGGTATAAGACGGCTTGGTATACAGAAATCAGCACCGCTTTCCATAGCCTTATACATATATTTAAGTACAATTGGTGGGTGCTGTAAATCAGCATCCATACAAGCCATATACTTACCCTTGGCAAGTTCAAATCCCTTAAGAACTGCTGTTGCAAGACCTGTTTCACCTGTTCTGTGTTCAAGTCTTATCTGTGGAAAATCCTTAGCTACTTCCCTGATTACATCAGGTGTATTATCTTTACTATCATCTACGAATAATATTTCATAATCAATTCCCTTAAGTGCATCATCTATCTGTGTCACCAGATTTCTAATATTCTTTCCCTCATTAAATGTAGGTACAACTACTGATAACATATATTTTCTCCTTTTAATATTCTTATACCAGATTAACTCCAGTATATATAATTGTAATTTAAAAAGCGTGTTAATTATAATACCAATATATAAAGATAGCAAGTCTTTTCACATAAGCAGACCATCCCAGAAGTACCATGCCGATATTACAACAATCTCAACTATAGACAACAACGTAATTATTCCATACCGTACATACCTGTTACAGCCTGCGATTATCTCTGCCACTCCTATATATATTACAAATGAACCCATTATAAATCTCAATGTACTCATAACGCTTGATGTAAGCGGAATAAGAAGTACTATTATTCCAAATATTCCAAGTGCATAATGCTTCTTTCTTATCATCGCTGCATAAAGCATAAGTGTTATAACGCAGAGCCAGCCAAGTATTATTCCATTGAGTGTCTTAACTCCTGATGCCGCTGAGAGCTGCCCTGTACACGACTTAAACAACACTCCGATTACCGGAAACATTTTCTGTGTCCTCCACGCTCTCTGGACGTGGTAAAATGCCCACGAATCACCACAAAAGTATCTCAGATAATTCATATATATGAATATGCCAAGAGGGCTTATCATAATAGCCACAAGCTTCTTTGGTTCTTTTATGACATTTTTAATAAAAGTTCTTATAACACTGGCTAAGCTTATATTTCCAGCTATCAGAATACCTGCTTCTTCTGTAAGCATACACTTATCTATTATACCAGCTTCTTTATTATCTTTCATTTCTGAATTATGCTTAGCCCTGCACTCTGCACAGGTCTCCATAAACATATATGTTATAAGCACAAACACAAGCATACAGCCAACAATTCGTGTTGCACTTGCCATCGCCGCCGCTATTCCTGCCGCCATATAATTATGTCTGGCAGAGTTATAGAAGCAGAGTATAACACACAATATGAATAGTGCTTCTGTATACATAGCACCATAGTACACGGCAAATGGTCCTGCAAGCATAAGAAATATAATAATATCCTCAACTGTCTTTTTATTATATTTCTTCATATCAAGCTCTATATCTGCATACTTAACCGCATAATACACTGCTATAATTATACATATGTTGGAAACTGTCATTCCAACGGCATATGTATCTATACTTCCCATTGTGACAAGTCTTACTGCCATACACACAAGAGGGTATAGCGGGAAAAAAGCCCAGCTTGCCATACCTGATGACTTAGGAGGCTGGTAACCATTCTCCACAATCCCTTTATACCACTCTGCATCCCACGGATTCATATAATACAGCCATTGGTGCGGCTCATCAGCAATAAGATTCATCACCGGAACCATTAGAAGCATAACTGCCCTTGAAATAAGCCATACTGCTATTATCTTCACCAAAAGCCTTAACCGTTCATTATTTTTATAGTATCCTGCTACTGCTTTAAACATTCACAACCCCAATATCTGTTATTACAATATATACTGTATATTCGCAATCACGCTGGCAACAAGTGGAATTGCAAACATAACAACTGCAAGCACTGCAATTATTGCAAGATATACACCACTTGCACACATTCCTAACCACTGAGGAACATTTATCCCTCTCTTATGGTCAATAACCATAAGAACTATCATAACAATAAGAATAATCAAAGATATAATTATTCCTGCGTTTCTTCCTGATGGTTTAAATGTAAATACAATCTCATTACTTCCATCATTAATATTAACTCCTGTAAATATTCCAGCAATCTCGTCTGTATCACACTTTACTCCATTAACTGTAACTGTCCAGTTATCACTCTTAATGATTGGAATTATTGCATAATTATCATTACCGCTTCCGTCAACCTTTATAGTAACTGAGTTATTAGTATATGTTACATCACTCTGCTTATCAGCGTATTTATCGCACAGTGACTGCATTTTATTAAGGTCAATTCCTGCGATTGTGACAATCGACTTATCCGTGATTGCATTACCTGCTGAATCATATGGTCTTGTATATTCTACCTGAACCTCAATATCTTCATCATAAAATGTTCCAAGATATATAAGTCCGTTATTATAATCCGTTGTGTAATACTTATTTTTTACATTCCCTATTGTCGGTATTGCAATCTCTTTACCATTAACAGTTATCTTTACACTTCTGAAAAGATTAGATACATTGGCATCCGAGTCGCCTATATTACGGTCAGTTACACTCATATATACAGCCTTTGTTCCTGTTACAGAATCCTTATAAGTCTGTATGATATGCTTATTCTGCGTTGTTCTGTAATCTTCCAGATTATCAGAAGCTATATTATCTTCTGCAACATGATTATTATTTACAGTAATCTCTTTAGTATCTGTAAGAGTACCATATTCCGTAACAATACCACTTGAATCATGGCTTAATGCACTATACATAATATTGTGCATATATATCCAGTCCTTTGAGCAGTTATTATCATTATAATCTTCTGACTCTACAGACATTGTTGCTTCATTCTTAGTAAAATCTTTGTTAAAATCTACATTTTTTACAGATGAGTCTGTAACCATTGCAAATGGCAGCTGGTAATTAGCTGTATAAAGCTTATACTGACAGCCATCAGTTCCAACCTTCTTAAGTGTATACAATGAACTGTCTAATCTGTTGACATTAACAGCCTCCGTAATGTGTATAAGAGCATCGCTGAATACCGTATTACCTGAATCAAGCATCCAGAGGAAATACTTTGAATGTCCCCATCTTACTGTCTGCTTCTGGCTATCCTTCTGAAGAGCTGCCGTAAAGCTTGACATTGCACCTCTCTTCATAACAAGAGGGTAGTTGGCATTAAAGCTTAAATCCGGATTAGTTATTCTGTCTACCGGTGATGAGGCTATTTCAAGATTATTAGCCGCTTCCACTGCAAGCTGTACATAATCTCCATACTGATATGGCGTATAAGTATAGAACTTAGGTGGACCTGTCATAGCGATGGCACCTATAATTATCTCAACAGCCATTAATCTTATAATACTGTTAATTCCATATCCGTCTTTTCTAACTATTACATTAATTATATGCACAACAAGCATAATTGCGAATACTGCTATAAAAAATGCAAATGCCCTCTCGTAGGAATTAACTGGAATATACTTATATCCAAGTGCAAATGCAACGCATACTACCACACACACTGCACTTAATATTATATTCTTCTTTTTATCTTCTTTGCTATCTGCAACTATAGTATCTGCATACATTGCTGCAAGACATATGAATGTAAATGCTATAATAAATCCGTTTCGTAATGTATATCCATTATATGAACCAAAATGCCACATAATGTTAGTACCCTCTGCAACTGCCTGAATAACCATTATTGCAAAAAGTGATACTGCATACCAGTTACGCTTTCTTAAAGTTATATCTGTCTTATAATGTGGTAACTTTCTGCTTCTATGTATACCTGTAAATATAAGCACAAGGAATATTCCCATACCATAGAACATCATTATTCTTTCAAATTCGCCAAGACTGAAGCTTCTGAATGTCGGATTAGAAATCCATGACATATACTGCTGTACAAGGCTTAATGAGTTACCGGTTCTCTGTGACTGTGAAAGCTGCGAGAATACCGGAAGAAGCACAAAGGCTGAAAGTCCAATTCCCGTAAATGTACCTATCCCTAAGTTCCACGCACATTTTCTTCTCTCTTCTTTGTCACATCTGAATATAATATACATTCCACAGGCAAGGAGTATGTATACAACTGACATTGCACTGACATAGTAGTTAATAACAAATAACAATGCCAGCATAAGAATATAGAAAAGCTTCTTTCCTGTCTTTTCCATAACATCTAAAGACATCATAAGAAGTGGAAATAAAGCAACTATATCCATCCAAGGTGTAAAACATGAAGCGTATAAAAGCACATAGCCACAAAATGTGTATGCAAGTGCAAATATAACTTTAGTCTTATATGTTAATTTCTTATATCTTCTATTAAGAAATGCATACATTGTAACTGACATAACAAACATCTTGACAAGTGTAAGAATTGATATGAATTCCAATATATAATCTCTTGGACATAGATATAAAAGCAGGTTAAATGGGCTGAACATTGAGAACGCTGATATACTCATACTCACATTAGTTCCAAGTCCTGTATACCAGTCAAACCACACACTTGCATTACCGTGCATAGCGTCCCATAAATGTGCATACAGCGGAGCAACCTGCTGCATATTATCAAATAAATCTATTCTGTTACTTCCAAAGGGCCATATTCCCTTTACAATAAGAACAAATACCATAACAAGTAGTGTTATAATTCCGGGAATAATATATGAAGCTATCTTTCTTCCCTTTTTATCAGAACTGTTATTCATTCAAATCCTCCGTTCCCGTCTGATTATACATGCGTAATTATGCAGGTTGATCTGCCCTTTACAACGACATTTCTCTTGCCCGCATTAATAAAGAAGCTTTCTCCAGCCTTAAACTTAAGTTCCTTGTCATTGTCATCTGTCATAATTGTTCCTTCACCGTCAATTACAATTACTGACAGGAATGAAGCTTCATCAACTGGTATCTTAGCTTCATCTTCTATTTCATACTTGATAACTTCAAAATACTTGCACTGTACAAGTCGCTTTGACATATAATGCTCATTATGTGCAAGCATAACATTACATTTGTTATCCTTCTCATACTTAACCGGATTAACGACATCTAATGACTTGGCAATGTGAAGCTCACGCGGATTACCGAATTTGTCACGTCTGTCATAATCATACATACGGTATGTGCAGTTAGAATTCTGCTGTATTTCACATATAAATATACCTGCACCTATCGCGTGGATGGTGCCAGCCTTTACCATAACAACATCACCCTTTTTAACCTCTATCTTGTTAAGAATTTCTGTTATTGTATTGTTCTTTATACGTTCTTCTATCTCTTCTTTAGAAGAAGCTCTTGAAAGTCCGCAATACAGATATGCACCAGGTTCTGCATCAAGCACATACCACATTTCGTTCTTTCCATATTCATTCTCGTTCTCCAGTGCATACTCATCATCCGGATGTATCTGTATTGATAATGCCTGCTTGGCATCAATAAACTTTATAAGTACTGGGAATCTGTCCTGTGCCTGACATTTCCAGCCTAATGCTTCCTTGCCAATTATTGAAAGATAATCATTAAAGAGCATACCCTTATAATATCCTTCTGCAATACGGCTCTGTCCGTCCGGGTGTGCAGAAAGCTCCCAGCTTTCTCCTATGACATCATAATCACATTTCTTGCCATATACATCTCTTATCTTAGTACCGCCCCAGAGGTTATCCTTAAATGCCGGGTCAAGCTTGACAATCGGACAATTATCTTTTCTTACATAATTGCCGCCATTATCTGATGAATCCTGTCCATATATCTTAACCATATCATTATCAAGGATTGAATCACCAATTCCAACCTCTATAATGACAACATTAGAGTCTGTCTTGTTAGCAACCTTATGCTTAACACCGATTGGCACGAATACGCTATCATACTTATGGTAATCTTTAGTTTCTGTACCTATTGTAATAGTAGCTGTACCTTCAACAACTGACCAGTATTCTGCCCTTAATTCATGCTGGTGAAGATTCATCATCATTCCTGGAAATACTGTAACCTTCTTAACCTTATAACCATTAGAATAATTAAGAAGCTCGTGTATACCCCATTCCCTATAGGAGATACGATTATAATCAAAGTATGTTTCATATTGGTCAAGATTGTCTTTAATAATCTCTTTGATATTATCAGCAGATTTCTTTGATGAAATGTATACAGCATCTTCTGTATTGACAACTACAATATCTCTTAAGTCATTAGCAACTACAAGCTGTCTTTGCGCGTTGTTAATTACTGATATATTACTACAGTCATTCTTAATTATATTGTCAGGCTTATCATCACTATGGTGCATTTCAATATCACATACATTATCGATATCTTTCCATAAAATGTCAGCCTCTACTACTTTGAGATTGTCACAGTGTTCAAGAACAAGTGTTTCTATGCTTCCTGTAACTATGTCCTTCATTACATTTTCTGAGAAACGTATAGCCCTTCTTATAGCTGGAACTTTTCTCTTAGCTGTACGGCAGGCTGTATACAATTCAGGACATTTCTTTCTTGTGATATTAACCATATCACCTGCCCTGAACACAAGTATTCCACTATTCCATAGATACCCCTCCTCATATGAATAGCAGTCTGCAATCTCAGATGTTGCATCATCAAAATCAACATTTGATAATATCTTAATTACATCATTGCCATCTCTCTTGATATATCCAAGATTCTTCGCCTGATATTCAGGCTTAACTCCAACTGCCGCAATTACGCCTTTCTTTGCTATCTCTTTAGCTCCTATGATGGCATCCTTGTATCCATCACCATCAATAAAATTGTCTGAATTAACAACTAATACAAATTCAGTTGGATTGGCAAACATTGTTCCAAGCATAATTGCCGCTGCTGTGCCCTTAGCTGTGCCCTCAAGAATAACTCTGTATTTCAGGCTCTGGAACGCCTTCATCTGTCCGTTTACAATATTCTTATATGCCTCATTAGTTACTATAATAAATTCATCACAATAAGGCAGATTTCTAACAACCGTTTCCTGTAAAAGTGAACGGCCTTCCTTAAATTTCATAAACTGTTTAGGATAATTTTTTCTGGACAATGGCCATAAACTATCGCCACTTCCACCTGCAAGAATTACACACTTCATGCAAATGTTCCTCCATAATTGTTATTTTTGCCCATCATTTTAATTAGCTGATACACCAGAAGCTGCTGATTTAACTGTGTCTGATGAACCTGAACTGCTTGAACTGCCGCTTCCTGTGCTGCTTCCACTTGCTCCGTTATCTGTGCTTCCACCTGTAGTAGTGCTTCCGCTTGCTCCGCTGTCTGTGCTTCCGCCTGTAGT
>FONU01000042.1 GCA_900112995.1 [Lactobacillus] rogosae
GGATTATTAATATACCTATTTCCTTGAACTTTCATAGCAACCTCCTTAAGTTAGTCCACACTTTCTATACTTCTTTATCTATCTTGCTCGATGTCAAAGAAGAATCCGTCTTAGAGTACGTACCATTATTTGTATAGGTTGCACTCGCCCGGTTTGCAGCATTCGATATACAAGTTGCTTTCTGCGATATTTTGCTTACAAAAGAATTATATCCTGTAAAGACCGTTTTCAGCGAACTGATATCTGCCTGCTTTAAAGCATCCTCATCTAATTCCAACTTGTTTCCTTTTCCTATGGTAATACCTATTTTGGCAAGCATATTACTGTTTTTGTCTGTCATTCCAGTCATCCACGAAGCATTTCGCAATACATCCTTTGTATTCGATTCTCCTGCTTCCTTAACTACATCATTATAATCTTCAACAAAAGATTTTACTGCCTTGGTAATTTTATCCCAGTCATAATCCTCTACCTCAATCTCTTCCCCCGTTTTTTCATCTTTCTTTTTTATTTTCTTTTTTTCCCAAAGAGATGAGTCATTCAAAGCATCTGCTGATTTTTTCAGAGAATCTGCACTTGTTTTCATCAAGGTAAGTTTTTGTGAAGTATCACCTTTTCCCGATAATTTTTCAGCATCCTGTTTTGCATAATATGCTTTCATAAGTTTTCCATAGCTTCCATTTTTGATTGCAGCATAATCAGAAAGCATATTTGTATTGCCTACTGATGAACTATCTGACGTTCCACTAAACAAAGCTGAAAAATCTACATTGCTGTTATATTTACTTGTATAATCACTAAAACTTTTGATTTCTGACATAACACCAGCCTCCTTTCCGAACTATAAACGTATATCTATCGGTGTATATACTACCGACTGTCCACTTTCTGATGCTGGATGTTTTATTGTTTCTGCTGTTTCTATTTTGACATCTGCATTCTCTGATGCATCTGTTGTCGTATCTGCATTTTCCTGTGTATTCTCTGCTTTCTGCGTTTGATCCTTCTTTGTTTCTGCTGCATCTGTACGGTTGTCTGCCTTTGCTGCTTCTTCCATAGATTTATTTGCATCTGAAAGTGAAGACATCTGTGCTGCTGTTGCAGACTGCGCTTTTGCCTGCAAATCTGCCAGTTCTTCTTCTTTCTTTTCGGTATTGCCTTTTCCAGCATCCTGCTTGATTTCAGACTCAAGCACACCGGCTCTTCCTTCCATCTGTGTTGCCATACTCCCCTGCACTTTTGCTTGCTTCATAGATGAATCTGCGGAAATCATTGCCCGCATACCTGCCTGTGACAAGCCTGTTCCTTTCTTTGCAGATGTATTTTTTGTACCAGCCACCATATCATCCATAGATGATTTTTTACTCTGCTGTTCCTTTCTCTGTTCAATCTGGTGCTGTCTTAACTGTTGATTGAGATTTGTAATTTCCTGTTGTATCTCCTGACGTTTCTTCATCTTATCCTCTAATGACAGTTCTTCATTTGATGATAAGTCCTGCAATTTCTGCTGTGCATTTGCAATCTGATTCTGAATATTTTTACTCACAGAATCATTCGCCTGTGCCATTCCCATTGCTCCTGTCTGCGTATTCGTTCCGTTAAATCCATTAATTTTCATCATTTTAATCCTCCTTGTTTTGCGAAGCAAAATGCGACTGTCCATACAGGAGCAGAGGATTTTACCTCCTTGAGCTAATACTCTGAAATCCGTTTCCTGAAAATCTGTATAACATGATTTCTCTTTATTTTTTCTTTCGGCATATCTTTCTTCACAATAAACTGCGATGTTGTGAACCGCCCTTTTTTCGTTGTGAAGCAGTCTGAAAATGCTTTTCAGACTGTCGCAGTGCTCCTCAAATATTGTTTGCAAGCAACATATTTTCATCGCTACCTGTGCAAAAAAAGTACTACATATTTCTGTAATTTCTGTAATTTACAAAATACATAGTGCCAATTTATTTCTTTATTCTACCTGCATCATAATGCTAAGGATTACTTCCTCATTTCCCTGCTCCAAAGATATATCTCCCATATACATTCTGGCAACCCGGCGAATGTTATTCAAACCAATTCTATGTTCCCTCCCAGATTTGGTTGTTTCTGGCAAATCGCTATCACCAAAATTAAGCTGACCCCCAAAACTGTTTTTTATGGTTATCATAAAGATACTGTTTTTCCGAAAAGAAGAAATACTGATATACGGATCATCTCCACTTACATTTTCCATACAGTTATTCAAGGCATTATTCATGATCACACTCAAATCAAATGCATTTAACTTCGTATTATGCGGATAATGAAAATCCGACAGAAACCGAATCTGCCTTTCTTTTGCTTCTCTCAGCTTTTCCATCAAAATGACATCAATTACCGGACTTCCTGTCTTTATTTCCGGAGATACCTCGTCCCATTCATTTTTCAGATGTTCCAAGTATTCTGTAGCATCATCCATATTATTATGTGCCACGAGATGTTCCAGTGTCTGTATATGATTTCCCATATCATGGCGCATGGAGCGGATATCCCGATACAACTTTTCGACTTCCCCAATATGCTTTTTCATGTCACTGATCTGATTTAATACCAGCTCTTGTCCCCGCTGTTCTTCCTGCATCTCTTTCCAGTTTTGGAACATTACAATCACAACAAGAATAGCGACTATGGAAATCAGATAGTGTAAAAAGCTTAAAGCTCCATAAAATCCATATGTATCAATCAAGTTCTTTCCAGTATCTCTTTCGTATATCATGAGATAATATTGTAAAATGCCATACCCAGTGACGCCTACAAGCGAAGGTATAATAAGCATTACCATCTCTTTGACGCTCATTTCATCTTTTTTGTATATATACGCTTTATTGATCAGTCCTATTGCAACCGCAATAAAAGCAATACAAAGTACAATATCCAAAACTCTGGTTCCAACATATAGTCCGTATTGCAACCACACTTTTTCTGCACTCATATTCCGAAATACAAGTGCTTTTGTAACAAGATCATCAAGTCTGCCTGCCATTGCAACCGTTAACCATCGGATAGAAAAGAACGTAATTGCAAGAAATATTTTCTGATATATATTTCTTCTGTCCTCTACATACATTGCAAGAAACGCTGCTATAACTCCAATCAGATATGCGGAAAAATTATCAATCTGTGGCGGAATCATATATAAAACAAGCATAATCGTAATATAAACAATACTGACTGCCACAGCCCCTTTTTTCTTTTTTATATAGGGACAAACAAATTTTCCAAAATAGATTCCTGTAATCATAAGGAGTGCAATAACAGAAATTTTCGATGTAACCATCCAGCATTTTTCTACCAAACTCATCCGATTTCTTTTCCTTTCCTCTGATTATATTTCAAATATTGTTTTACAAACTCAGAATAATTCTGTTTTGCAATCAATGCAGTTCCATTTTCCATCGTCACACAATTTGCATCATATTTCTTAACATATTTGAAATGTACGAGGTAGGCTCTGTGTGTACGAAAGAAATCTGCTCCCGCAATTTCACTCAGTTCCTGCAATTTTCCATAATATTCAATATTCGTATCCCGTGTATGGATAATGACTTTTCGATTATATACCTCGGCATACACAATATCCTTCAAAAACACTTTCATATGGCTTCCTCCGGACTGCACCATCATGTATTTTTCATCCGATTGATTTTCAGAATATTTTTCAATACTTCTGACTGCACGTTTCACAACTTCCTCAAATTTTTCATCTGAAAATGGTTTCACCAGATAATGAAATGCTGCAACATCAAATGCCTGAAAAACATACTCCTCCACAGCAGTTACAAATATCAATACCATTCTTTCATTTTTCTGACGCAGAATCCCTGCCGTTTCCATTCCATCCATTCCTGGCATCTGAATATCTAAAAATAGAATATCCGGCTCACAACCACTTGCAATCAATTCATCACCAGATAAATATTTATCTATTACTGCATCCGGTAATAATTTCTTTATTTTTTCTTCTAATATCAATCCTATAGATTTTTCATCATCACAGATTGCTATTTGCATCTTGTCACTTCCTTACTTACATACAATTATATTTATTATATCGGAAAAGTTCTTTAAATAGCTAGCCACCATGTTGTGAACAGACCTTTTTTTGATGTGAAATAGAATATCACATATATCGCTTTATCTGCTTCCTGCTAATTTGTTTTATCCGACACACGCTCCTTGGAGTGACTGTATCTATCAAAAAAAGAAGTCAGCAGTTTATTCACGCACTACTGACTTGGCAAAGACGTAAAACCTCCCTGCTTCTCCACTTTGTAATGTGCCTCCAATGCACGCATTTCGACTACTGTGGCATTTGATGGATCAACGTCATTGATATAAATTCTTTGTTCAAACTCTTTTCCGTTTTCATCCACACCTTTCGCTAACACCACTGGATTTTCATCCGTCGAATCATCCGCATATTTAAGGCAATAAGAAAGACCTGTACCATTACCTCCTGTCCACAACATATTATCTGTTGTGAATATCTGATATACCTTTGGTGTTTCAGCCGTATAAAATGTATTTTCCGCAGATACAGGGGCTTTCATATTATTGCCTTTTTGTTGTCGGTACATTGAAGATACCGTATTTAGACCAGAACCAATGTGCATACTTCTGTTCCTCCAATCAGCTTAAAAATATCTCTATATTCTAGACCACTTCCTGCCTTAACTTTTTTTGAATACACATGAAAGGGATTTTCTCCTTGGTGTGAATGACCATCGGTTTGTCATCAACCTTTCTAATTTTCAATTTTCTCACCTACTACTTTGAAAAATAAAATAAGCCGCTAGGGAACAAAAATTACTCCTTAACGGCTATGTAAAATCATTCAATATTCAATTATTAAAAGCAACATGAAACTGGAATTTTGGCATTTCTACAAGTACCAATATGAGTGCATTCCACATAAATATGTTTTGGAATTTTTCGGCATTTGCTTTATTGCATTGTAAATATTTAAGTAATCCCCAAACCCCATTCCAATACAAATAATTCCAAATAAACCCAATCCAACAAATTGCGGAAATATCAAAAATAAAATATAGGGAATTA
>FONU01000010.1 GCA_900112995.1 [Lactobacillus] rogosae
ATTATGTGTGCAACTATCCTAAGCTTCCACTTTCCACCTATCAGGTCATCTATAAGATTAAATGGGCAATTATAATTATCTTTTATTTTGGAATAAGTATCTTTCATAAACACCTCCTGAATTAATTCCAATAAAAATATTCTAATAAAAACAAAAAAGCAGTGAGATAGCCAATCTGACATCAGTCGGATTTATGCAAAATGCTACTCACTGTTTAATATCTGTATTATATTTAATTGTATGCTGATTTTTTTCTTTTGTGCTCATTATATCATATGCCCTGCGTTGCTTTTCCACGCATCCGAAGTTTCGAAGAAACTTCTAAGTGACTACGAAGTAGTCATATTATATCATAATTTTTGTGCAGCTTTTAAGCACATATAAAGTTCCGTAAGGAACTTTTAAGATGAGCACTTTTGTGCTCATTATATCATATTCTCAGAATTCTTCCAATTATACAGTTAATTATGAAAATGAGAATATATATCGTTACGATTGTCGAACCTACTGGAGTTGAGGTAAATATTGATATTATTATTCCAAATACTGCCCCAAATACTGAAAGGATTGCTGAGTATATTATAACTGATTTGAAGCTTGTCATTACTCTCATCGCTGACAAGGCCGGAAATACTAAGAGGGCTGTTATAAGCAGTGAGCCTACGAGGTTCATTGCAAGCACGATTATTACTGCTGTTATAACTGCTATCATAAGATTGTATACATTAGTATTTTTGCCCATTGAGCGTGTAAAATTCTCATCAAATGTCACTGAGAATATTCTGTTATAAAATATTATAAAAAATGCAACGACTACAAGTGAGGCTATTACACACATAATAACTTCTAAGCCTGTAAGTGTAAGGATTGATGTCGAACCAAAAAGTGTGGAACACACATCTCCTGATACATTTGAGGATACTGAGAACACATTTAATATAAGGTAACCAACTGCCATTGAGCCTACTGAAAGCATAGCTATTGCTGCATCACCCTTTAATTTCGTGTTAGTTCCTGTTCTAAGAAGCAATATCGCACACACTATTGTTACAGGCATAATGAATATATTTACATTAGCAATCTTTAACACTGTAGCTATTGCAAGTGCACCAAATGCAACGTGTGACAAGCCATCTCCTATGAAGGAAAATCTCTTTAACACAAGTGTCACGCCAAGAAGTGATGAGCATAAAGAGATAAGCACGCCTACGATAAGCGCATATCTTACAAATGGATATGACATATAAAACTGAAATTCCTGTATAAAGCCACTCATTACTCCTCATCTCCTTCCATCTGTCCAAATACATTGGCTTTGTCGCTTTGCATAAATTCTTTCTTAGTACCATAAAAGCTGTCTTTACTGTCGAGATAAAGAATATGTGTCGCATATGATACCGACTGAAGGTCGTGGGACACCATAATTACTGTTATTCCTTTATCGTTAAGCTTCTTTAATAGCTCGTAAAATTCTGCTGTCACCTTAGGGTCTAAACCTGTAACAGGCTCATCTAAAAGTATTACCTTGGAAGTTGCACAGAGTGCTCTTGCAAGTAAGACCCTCTGCTGTTGTCCGCCTGAAAGATTGCGGTAACATTTTTTCTTAAGGTCTGTAATATCAAGCTCTCTCATCTTCTCAATTGCAAGACTTTTCTCTTTCTTTCCGTAAAATGGCTTAAATCCGCTTCCTGCAAGTGTTCCTGACAGAACAACTTCCCATACAGTAGCCGGAAAATCCTTCTGTACAACTGTCTGCTGTGGAAGATAACCTATCTCATAATCCTTAAGGCCATCACCATATTCTATCCTTCCTGATACTTTATCTATAAGGTTAAGCAGTGTCTTTATAAGTGTACTTTTTCCAGCTCCATTTTCACCAAGCACACATAAATAATCACCTTTATTGACCTTGAAATTAAGACCTGATACAACTGCCTTGCCCTCATATCCCAAAGCCAAATTCTCACATTCTATATATGACATTTTCTTTTCCTTTCTCAATTCCTATTTATCAATTGTTATTGATAAACATTCTCATAGTAAGTATAATAAACACAAAAATTATCGTTCACGTCTGACATTAAAATCTATTGTAAAGCCTGTTTTAATACGACAAGGTTATTACTCATAACATTCAGATATGTATAATCTGCATCATCTGTCCCTGCCGACTGCATCGAATCCATAGTAAGTATCTGCTGGTTCTTCTGGCTTGTATTGCCCTTAATAGTGTTAGCTATTCTTTTATCAGAACCATCAATTACAAGTATGCTTCCTGTTCCTATCTCGTCTATCTTGCCAGAAAGAAATGTAACTGTCTTAAAACTTGCCTCTGTTTCTGCTGAACAGCCTGCAAATGCGGCATAATAATCAATTCCGTAATCATCAACAAGATACCTGAATGGAAATCTGTCGCCAAATATAACTGTCTTAAGCCTTGAATTCTCACATACATTTTCATAATCACTATCAAGTCCGGCAAGCTGATTTATATACGCATCAGCGTTATCCTGGTATAACTGCGAATTATCTTTATCCAAATCCTTGACTATATCCGCAAGATACTGTGTTAATACAGCCGCATTTTTTAATGAAAGCCATATATGCTCGTCATATTCAATATCCTCGTCTGTGTGACTGTGCCCTGCCTCCAAACTGTGGTCGTCTGCGTGATTATCTTCGCTATGGTCATCGTTGTTGTCACCTGCCGTATATTCATCTGCGTGGTCATCTGCTGTATGGTCATCACTATGCTCATCTGCGTGGTCATCACTGTGGTCGTCTGCACTATGGGAATGTGTGTGTGTATGCCTGAACTGGAAACGGCTTTCCTGCATACCTTCTATTACCTCTTCCTCTTTAGTCCTGTCGCTTATAAGCTCCATCATATTGACTTTTATCATATCATTATTCTTAGTTTCCCTTACCGCATCAAGAACCCACGCATCAGACTCGCCTCCGACATACACAAACACGTCTGCTGATGAAATCTTAGTCATATCCTTAGCTGAAGGCTGGTAACTGTGTAAATCCACTCCACCATTAATAAGAAGTGTCAGCCTGAATTTATCGGAATTATCACCTATTATCTGACCTAGCCAGTCGTACTGTGGGAATGTTGTACACACAATGCTTATCCTGTCATCATCATACCCTGTATCTGATGAACAGCCTGTTAATAACAGCATTGAAAATGTACCAATCAGAAAAACAGTACTCATAAATAATGCTTTTATTCTTTTTCCTGCCATTTTTATATCTATATTAAAATGCTTATTCTGCATATTATCTTTACTCCATTCTAACCCTGCTCATCTTTGCAATTCCTGCAAAGACCGCTTAAAGTTGAGCCATTACATTCAAGTGTAAATCCATATTGTTTCATAAGATTTTTTCTTATTTCGTCCATAAATGCACAGTCAAGGTGCATAACCTTTCCACACTTACGGCACTGCATATGAAGATGTGCATCACAATTATTATGTTCATCTGATATTCTATAATAATAATTACCACTGCTTGCTGTCTTAAAACGCACAAGCACTCCATTATCTGTCATTCTGTCGAGCGTACGGTACACTGTTGACTGGTTTACATCTACATTGTTGCTTTCAAGGTAATGATATACGTCAGCCACGCAGAAGCTCTTGTCTTTCTGGAGTGAAAGATATTGTTCGATTTCCTGGGTAGCTTTGGTGTGGTATGTTTTGGGCATTATGTATAGCTCCTTTCTTGTGAGGGAGGGCATTAATTGCTAATTTACTTTAATGGCTTCCCTTTTTATAAAAAATGCGAAATGCATTGTAATTTGCATTAAATTTGCAAATCATTTGCATTTCGCATATTATCATTTAACTATAGTTCTGTCAATATGTTTATATTTATTTAACAATATTTACTGGCAAAGAAGTAAACTCTCTCATTCCTGCCAATAATGTAGATTAGGATGGGGAGCCGCCGACACTTAAGCGCAAGCGTGTCGCCGTTGCCTGTGCCAGCTCTCCCCAATCCCTCACAACCTACATTCCTCTCTCCCAATTGCCCAATCAAATATTTTTTATCATATTCTTACAACTATTATAAGTTATAACAAAATACCCTCCATATATCAAAAGTATAAACACTCCGGTCATTATTATTGACTGTACCATATATTCCGTACCAAGCAGTTCCATCACCATATAGCTTACCCTCATTCCGAATATTGAGTGTATTATTGCAAGTGACATTGGTATTCCAAAGAATATCACTGTCTGCTTTAATACTGCGTGATTGATTTTGCTATTGTCTGTTCCAAGATTTTTAAGTATCTTATATCTGCCAAGATTGTCGGCACTTTCTGACAGTTCTTTTAATGCAAGTATTGCCGCTCCTGATATAAGGAATATAAGTCCAATGTACAATGCTATAAATGCTATCATAGCACCAAGTCCCATTGAATTCTCTTTTACTGAAATAAGCGTATTAATATCCATTATAATACCTTCTTTACCAGCACCATTCGCTATCTTTACAATCTTTTTATCAACTGCCTCACGTTCATCACCCTCTGGTATATTATAATTACCAATATAATATTCACCTGTTGGAAGCATTGTTTCAAGTACTTCGTCTGGCACAACCACAATTCCTATATTTATATGGTTAGATGACATCTGGACAAAACCATCCGAACAACGATTATATTTTGGCTTTAACAATTCCCCATTTAAAGCAATCTTTACTCCCTTATCTAAGGCTTTGTTTCGCACTTCTGCCATCGACTTAAAGTCTGCAACAATTATATATTCATCAGAACTAAGACTGTATTGTTCATTACCATACAGAGCTGCCACCTTGTTATAATCACTAAGTTTCATAATATCTTCAGAATAATATGCATCAAAATATGATGAATCAATATTATCTGCGATATCCGGATTATCAGCCTTCGCTGCTTCTGTATTTCCTAAAGTATCATTAATTGTAAGTTCACTTGTATTGTATACATACACATCTACTATATCTTTAAGAATATCTTCAAGGTCAATATCTTTTCTCTTATAATAATCTTTAATCAATTCTGCCTCATCATCTGAATAAAGTTCCTTCTCTATCTGCACATCTGCTGGTGATAGCATATCAATATTGTGTACAAGTGAATTACGCACTGTAAGTCCGCTTGATAATACGCATATTGTTATAAACATCATAAGGCATATAACTGTCATTGCGAACACGTTGCTGTTCATACGGCTGCTCATCTGACGGAACACAAAGCTGTTAAGCCCCTTATAGTACACCTTTTTCATAGAATGTACTGCTGAGAACATAATTCCTGATAATGACCAGAAGAATAAAAATGTGCCTGCACAGCCCATCACTATATATTTGGCAAGGTCAGTAACTAACTCAAGATTCCTGCTATCTGATACCTTATAGTAGGCAAATGCAAGCAGTACAACTGATATTATCCATACAACTGCACATATATATGGATTTTTGTTAGTTGCTTTTTCTGCCTTTCTGCTTCCTGTAAGAAGGTCTATAAGCTTATATTTGTTAATGCAGAACATATTAAAGAGTATTACGATAACATATATAATTGCAAAATATATCAATGTCTTTACAAATGCCTGCTGAGAAAATACAAATCTGTATTTCTCAATGTTAACCCCAAACATATTGGCAACAAATATACTTGTAACCTGTGAAAGTCCTATTCCTGCCACAAGTCCTATTCCTAACGATATAACACCTATAATCAGTGTTTCAAGAAACAGTATAAGTGATATTTTCCTTTTTCCCATTCCAAGAAGAATGTATAATGCAAATTCCTTTTTTCTCTTCTTCATAAGGAAATTACTTGCATATATAACAAGAAATCCAAGTATAAATGCAACAAATACACTTACTCCCGAAAGTGTTGTATTAATAAGCTTTACTATCTCTCTTGTGTCTTCTGATATTTTAAGCATAGTTGTCTGTGTTTCGATTGCATTAAAAAGATAAAATATCGCAACACCGAGTATTAACGTGAAGAAATATACTGCATAATCCTTCAGGCTTTTTTTCATATTAGAAAATGATAGTTTAAAGAGCATCGCCCGCGTCACCTCCCAATAATGAAACAACATCTATTATCTTGTTAAATAAGGTCTTCCTGTCATCAGCGCCACGGTTAAGCTCGTGGAATATCTTACCATCCTTGATAAATATAATTCTGCTTGCATAACTTGCAGTAAATGAGTCGTGTGTTACCATAAGTATTGTCGCCTGCAATTCCCTGTTAAGCATATTAAACCTTTCAAGAAGAAGCTTAGCAGCTCTTGAGTCAAGAGCTCCTGTCGGCTCATCGGCAAGCACCAGACTTGGACTTGTTATAATTGCCCTTGCAGAAGCAACTCTCTGTTTCTGTCCACCTGACATCTGGTAGGGATATTTATTTAATATCTCTGTTATATCAAGCTGTTCTGCTACATTTTTTACTGCCCTGTCAATTACCTCAGGAGAATCATTTCTGATTGACAATGCAAGTGCAATATTCTCATATGCTGTAAGTGTGTCCAGAAGATTAAAATCCTGAAATATAAATCCCAGCTTATCTCTTCTGAATCTGTTAAGAGCACTTCCTTTAAGCTGTGTGATATTATTGCCGTCTACATATATATTGCCACTTGTAACCTTATCAATTGTAGATATGCAGTTAAGAAGTGTTGTCTTACCGCTTCCCGAAGCACCCATAATAGCAACGAATTCACCCTTATTTACATCAAACGATATGTCATCTATCGCTTTAGTCAGGTTATTCCTGCTGCCATAGTATTTCTCTACATTTTGAATTCTCAAAATATTCTCACTCATATAAAATCCTCCATTTCTGTATACGAAACCTCTAAGGCTCATATCTGCCAATCACTTGACTTCCTCTACATTGTAATAAGGATTTTGTTATCTGTCGTAATTCTAATATTACGCAATGTTACATTTTTGTAATATTAGCTTTCTATAATATTAACTTTTTAAATATCAGTTTTCTATAATATCAACTTTGTGTAATATCAGTCTTTTCAATATTAACCGGGTTGTAATAGCTGTCCCCGTAAAATATTATTTCAACCTCTGTATATTCTCCCTCAATTGACTTTATCTCTATATTATGTCCAAGCTTGCCACACATATTTTTAGCAATATACAAGCCCATTCCTGTTGATTTGGCGTTATTTCTTCCGTTAGAACCTGTATAAGATTTAATGAATACTTTATCTATATCTTTAGCTGGTATTCCAATTCCGTTATCCTTTATATGAAGCACAGCCTGCCCCACTTTGTCTGTGCCACTGTCCTGTCTTTGCTCTGAATATACTTCGATATAAGCCTCTCCTGATGTCTTTTTGTATTTAATACTGTTGCTTATAATCTGGTTGACTATGAATTCAAGCCATTTGGCATCAGTATTAACATAAGTATCTATGTCGTGGACATTAAGACTTATGTTGTTGCTTAATATTATGTCTTTATTCTTAACTGCTGTCTTGTTAATAATTGTTTTGAGATTAACTTTTCCAAATGAGTAGTCTTTCTCTGCATTTTCTGACCTCACATAATAAAGTACCTTGTCTGCATAATCATCAAGCCTGTTAAGCTGTGTAATAAATTTCTTATCTATATGCTCTTTGTCATTGTGGCACATAAGCGTAAGGCTTGCTATTGGAAGCTTTATCTCGTGAACCCACATTTCTATGAAATCTTTAAAATCCTGCTGTCCCCTCTCGTACTGGTTAATATGCTCAATCATAGATTTATTAATGTCATACATCGCTGTATACACAAGGTTTCCCTCATAGAATTCCGGCTCATCCAGTGTTTCAATAACAAGATATTTCTTATCAATCCTCTGTGTATTATCAATAAGACTGTTATAGAAATTCCGTTTTCTGCAAAAATCCCATATGAACATTATAATAAAAAATATGGCTGCAAGTACAGCCATAAGTGCCGCCATCTGTACTCCGAAGTTAAATGCACACAGAAGCCCACATATAAGTATTATATATACAATAATAAGTATAATTTTAAACAACTCATCTTTTATATATTCTTTTAATTTCATACAAGACAATACCCCTGTTTCTTTCTTGTTTCTATCGCATCTTCGTATCCGAAATCCGAAAGCTTCGCTCTTAACCTGCTTATATTAACAGTGAGTGCATTATCATTAATATATTCCTCGTTATCCCACAGTGCCGTCATAAGTTCATCTCTTGATACAATCTTTCCTATATTGTTAAGCAGACTTAAGAATATTATCATCTCATTCTTGGTAAGCACGAGCTCTTTCTCCCCACGGCTTAATGTTCCTTTCGCAGTATTAACAGCTGCTTGCCTATACTGGTATATTCCCTTCTCACCTGTATCTGCCTCACTGCTGTCCTGCTTTCTTGTCCTCTTTATTACAGCAGATATTCTAAGCATAAGTATTGTCGGGTTATATGGCTTGGTTATATAATCATCTGCCCCATAGCTCATTGACAGCACCTCATCACTCTCTGATGTTCTACTCGTCACCATAATTACCGGTATATCCGCCTCTTTTCTTAACTTTCTTAATACAAGCTCTCCATTAAGCTCTGGAATGTTAATATCCAGAAGCACAAGATCTGGCTTTGATTTTATAATCTGTCCTGCCGTATCTGAAAATGTACTTATATATTCTGCCTCATATCCTTCATTACGCAAAAGTTCAATAAGCTCATTTCGTAATACCTCATCATCCTCAACAACTAATATCCTGCTCATTATTCTTCTCCATTTCCGCTCACATTTCTGCCACGCTTATGTCACACTTATATGTGGCTTTTACCTGCTTTAAAAATGTAATAAATAATCCCTGCCGCATCTGCTAAGAACCAGCCGATAGGAATAGCCACCCAAATTCCAATAACCCCGATTGCTGATATTCCAGATAAAGTGTATGCAAGCACAACTCTTGTTCCAAGTGATATCACTGTAAGCACAACTGACATCATCGGCTTATTGATTGCCCTGTAATAGCCATACAGCATAAATAATATTCCAATTCCTATATAAAATGTTCCCTCTATTCTAAGATACACAGCTCCCGCATTAATTACTTCCACGCTTGAATTATCAACAAATATACCCATAAATGTGTCTGCAAATCCACATACAACTGCACTTATGCACATGCAGAATATAATAACGCTTACTACTGACTGCTTTATTCCTTTCTTAATACGCTGTCTCTGCCCTGCCCCGTAATTCTGTGCAACAAATACTGAAAACGCATTTCCAAAATCCTGTACCGGCATATATGCTATGGTATCTATCTTTACAGCCACTGCAAATGCTGCCATAATCACTGTACCAAAACTGTTTACTATTCCCTGTACGCATAATATTCCAAAATTCATAACTGACTGCTGAAGACAGGTAAAGCCTGATAAAGAAAATATATTCGTTATATTCTCTTTATTAAACTGCATATCATCTTTATGTATCCTGTATTCAGGATAAGCCGCAATCATATATATAAATATTCCTATTCCAGATATATACTGTGCTATCACTGTTGCTGCTGCCGCACCCTTAATTCCCATATTAAAACCTGCCACAAACAATATATCTAAAAATATATTAAGCACAACAGACACTGATAGAAATACAAGGGGAACTACCGAGTTGCCAATTCCCCTTAATATATTAGACACATAATTATATATGTATATTGCAATAAAACCTATAAACACATATATAAGATACTCTTTCATATCTCCGGCAATTTCATACGGAACCTGCAAAAGTAATATAATCTTATCAACTAATATATAGAACAATGCCATAATCACAACAGCAATTGCACCTATCATAGATGATGATAAGAATATTCCATTACGGATAGCCTTAACATCTTTTCTGCCATATGCCATAGACACAAATGAACTGCTGCCAAGACACAAGCCTATAATTACTGATGTAAGAAATGTCATAAGCGTATATGACGAACCTACTGCCGCCAGTGCATTATCACCTACATATCGTCCAACAACCCACGTATCTACAAGATTGTAAAGCTGCTGTAATACATTTCCTAACATAAGAGGAAGTGCAAATCCCCATAAGCCTCTCGTTATATTTCCTTTTGTCAAATCCGTACTTCTTGCCATAATACTGCTCCTTAAGTAATTCTCTTGTAAAAAAGACTTCTTAAATAATAGTTACCAGAAATTAAGCTTTAAAATTATTATTCAAGATTTAATTTCTTATCGAGTATATATATTGAGGCAACCACAAACGCAATAAACATAACTACTGACACCACAACCGAACCTGTCATAATATGTCCGAATTCTTCAAACGTAAATGCCACATCACTTCCCGTTACAGATTCCTTAATCATCTCTTCAAACATATTACCATTCCCCTTTATTGGCGTAAGTAAAAGCACAATAACATTCAATATCTGTCCAACAATATACACTGCAATATATGTTACAAATGAGAATGCATCCCTGTTGCCATTGGCTGTATATCCCATACACATACAGAAAAAGAACATTGCATACATATATATCCCTGACAATATAATCAATATAATCATCAATGTACAGAAGCTGCCTTTATATCCTAACACATTTAACTGCTCATTAATACTCTCTGGCACTCTCCATATCCAGTCCACCCTTGCAATTGATATACATACAGAAACAATAATCACTACAAAATTAACAAGATATATAATATATCCTGATATAAGCTTGCATACATATATAAGCCATACAGGAACTGGAAGTGTGTGGGTAAGATAGCCCTCATCTTTTAACGTGCTTCTTCTAAAATATAATATCACAAATACTATGCTTACAATAAATAAAACTACGCATACAATTACATAAACTGCTATCATAACCGGATATGCCACTGGTGTAATGCCATTATCCGGAACATATTCTGACAACATATGTAATGCCCAGCACCCAAATGCTGCAAGTAATGTAACTATATATAATGCAATGTGTTTTTTAAATAATTCTTTCAAATCATATTTTATTAATCTGCCTGCTGTTAATAACATACGAACACCTCCCTGAATAAAGCGTCAACACTCTTATTGTATTTGGTTCTTATATCATCAACTGACTCCTTAAGATATACCTCGCCCTGTTTTATAAATACAACCTCGTCAAGAACATTTTCTATATCACTGATAAGATGTGTTGTTATAACAACTGTCGCATCTTCATTATAATTGCTTATTATTGTTCGTAAAATGTAGTCTCTTGCCGCAGGGTCAACACCTCCCATAGGCTCATCTAAAAGATACAGCTTTGCTTCCCTGCTCATAACAAGCACTATCTGCACCTTTTCCCTTGTTCCTTTAGAAAGTGACTTTATCTTATCCTGCTCATTAATTCCGAACTTCTCAAGCATATCAAGTGCTTTCTGCTTGGAAAAATCCTCATAGAAATCCGCAAAATAATCAACTGCTTCCTTTACCTTCATAGATGGATTAAGGTATGTTCTTTCTGGAAGATATGACACTATCTTCTTAGTATTGACACCAACCAGATACCCATTAATTGTAATCTGTCCTGACGTTGGCTTAAGCACGCCTGCCATCATCTTAATAAGTGTACTCTTGCCACTTCCGTTAGGACCTAATATTCCTACAATCCTGCCACTTTCCAGGGAAAGTGACAGATTATTCATAACCTTTTTCTTGCCGTAGCATTTACCTAATTCTTTAATCTCCACCAAATTGCTCATATATCCTCCATTCCAAGATAAATTAAAGCACTGTTATAATTTCCCTGTTATAACTTTTATTCCTCTATACGGCTGATATATTCCTTATACTCTGCAATTGCTTCTTCTGGAGTAAAACCTATCTTTTTCATTCCATTATAGAAGCTCTCACAAAGCTCCAGAGCCATATCCTGCTTTAACCTGTCTATCTGTTTACCTCTGTCTGCAACGAATCTTCCAGATGTTCTCTGTGATTCAAGATAGCCTTCTCTTTCAAGCTCTGATAAAGCCTTCTGCATTGTGTTAGGATTAACTCCTGCCTCCAATGCCAGCTCCCTCACCGGCGGAATCTTATCGCCAACCTCAAGCTTTCCGCTGGCTATCTGAACTTTAAAATGCTCCATTATTTGCAGATATATAGGGACATCGTTACTAAAGTTCCAACTCATAACTTATTCCTCCTGCTTATAATCAATATTGATAATTCCCATATGGTAGTAATGCATAAACAATATATGCGCCTTACATTGTATTATTGTATTACTCTATTAGTACAATAATACACAGTTAATAAAATGTCAATATATTTATTTATCATCTCTGTGCTCTCCGCCCCACTTGCACATTGCAACAAGAACCGGTACTAAAGACTTTCCTCTTTCTGACAGGCTGTACTCTACTTTTGGTGGAATTTGAGGATACTCTTTTCTTACAATAAGCCTGTCCGCCTCCATCTCCTTTAATGTGGCACTAAGTGTCTTATGTGATATATTTCCCATACATCTTTTAATCTCACTATACCTCATAACCTCCTTATGATTAGCCAGCCAGTACATAATCACAAGCTTATACTTCCCACTTATAAGCGACAAAGTATACCCAAAATCCGTATCACCAATCCCCTCCCCCGTCTGACAACACAAACTACACATCTCTTTCATAAATCCAACTCCTTCCTAAGTTATCAAAAAACTAAGCGGCTGTCCTTTAGCCGCTTAGTACCGCTACGGTTTCAAGTAGCGAGAGCGTGCCCAGCGGTAATACAACACGTCCTCCACAACGTCCGTCCTCCATTACCCCTCCGCCAGAATTTTTTCACTCCACACCAACCTAAAGGAAAGTATATAACCTAAATGTGCGTACTTCCCATTTATATAATTATAGGTTATATTCTAAATTGTAACAAGAATTATTATACAACCACACCTATTAGATGTACCCTATTCATCAGATTGGAGGATTATGAAATTTAGTATTGAAGAACTTCGCCCGACAAGAAATGGTATGACTATCTCAAGAGATTCCAAGCTTGGCAATTCTACCAAAGTAACTTACTTCTCTATGGGAAAGGATACTTCCATAAGTCAGGAAAGCTATGACAGAATGACTATGTATATTGGAGCTTCTGGCTGGGGAGAATTCATTATTGGAGAAGAACCTAAGACTATTAAATTACAGCCAGATGAACTACTTATTGTACCTGCTGGTACATTATGCGGAATGCAGACATCTAACGGAATTGTGTATACAGAGATTATATGTACAGGAAAGGATATTAATATGAACGCTAACGTAAAAACTAATGAAGTATTTGCACTTAAGAACCTTATATCTTACGAAGAAGGCAGTATTGCCAATATGGATGTTGTAAGCACTCCTGATATGAAGTATGTGCTTATGGCATTTGACGAAGGAACAGGTCTTACACCTCACAGAGCACCTGGTAATGCTATCGTATTTGCACTTGAAGGCAAGGCAACTATAGGATATGAAGGTAAAGATTATGAGCTTTCAGAAGGTGAATGTTTCCGTTTTGAAAAAAATGGACTTCATAGTGTGACAGCTAATGGAAAGTTTAAGATGGCGCTTTTACTTGTGTTAGAGTAATTCCAAAAAGCAGTGATGAATGACGGACAGCTATTACTAACGGACGTTGCGAGGCTCTGCTATATTACCGCTGGGCACGCTCCCGCTACTTGAAACCGCAGCGGATACTAAGCGGCTAAAGGACAGCCGCTAAGTACCGGCGGCTTCAACAGTACCCAGCTTGCAATATAGCATAGGCTCACAACTTGGTGCAGATTGTTGTGACGTGTGGACACTGTTCTTTGTAGATGAACTCTGTAGAGTGTTATGACTATATCGTATATTATTCGCTTTGGTATGATATTTAAAAATGCTCCTTTCCAGATGATTGGTGAATTGGGATTTACCTGTTAGCTGGATGGGAGCATTTTTTCATATCTTATATTGGCTTTTGTTTCTTACTACTTACCTGTTGGTTTGGCTTTCTTGTGCTTTATTATTATTATTGTGGCAAGAAGTATTATGGCTATAGCGGCGGCTATGTAGTAGATTATTTTGTTGGAGCTCTTGTGTATAAGGGCAAAATCGGCTTCGTATGGGATTACGGCTGTTATGTAACTGCCGTTCTTTTTCGCGTCTGCTTTGACCCAGTTGTTGCCGTCTTTATCTACATACCATATTTCATTGCTGCCATCACTATCTTCTACAAGAAAATGCCCTGTAACAGTATCCTGCTGGCTTGTGTGAGAGCTTAATATCTGCCAGCTATAAGCATATACTACATCTCCTGACAGACCGCTTATGTCACAAGTCCTGGTTACAAGCTTGTCATCGTTGTAGAACTTACCTTCTGCAAGGAATAATATTTTGCCATCTGCATTTTTCTCATTAGATGCAAGACTTTCTGTCCAGAGGTGATATTCTGCCTCAACAACTTTATTCTGTGTTATAGGACTTACTGTAATATCTGCCGGCCATTCGCCATAATATCCGTCTTTCTTTGGTATTGATGGCAGGTCTGATGTTGTAATATTGCCATTGTAGGCTATTACCTTAGTTCCAGCAACGTAATCATCAGCTTTAAATGTTATTGTTATCTGATGAAAGCCTTCTGGAATATTATCAAGTGACATAACATAATCATAAGTCACCTTATCAGCAATACCGCTATAATTAATATCATCTATGCCGCCTAAAATGTCACTCACAAATATGTTATTTCTTACGCTTCCTTCTGAATCAGTAGTTCCGGCAATCACACCTTTTTTCTCACCATCACCGCTGATTGTTGCAATGGACACATTATTCTTAACTGTGTATCCCTGTCCGCATATTCCACCTGCATAACTGTCACTTTCAACATTGCAAAGGCTGTAATTATCTGATACTGAACTGACACTGTTACCAGCTATTCCACCTGCGTAATCACCAGTTTCAGACTTAACACTTCCATAGCCCTCGCAGCCATATATAAGTCCTAATTCCTGCAAACCAGTTATTCCGCCTGCACAATCTTTTCTGGAAGTAACCTCTCCATAATTAACACAGTATATTACTATGTCATTGACTGTTGAACGGAGCTTGACATTTGTTGAACTTCTTAAATCCAGATCATACTCAGGGTCTACATCATATTCAATGTTCATAGTTCCTGTTATTCCACCTACATTAAGGTCACCGTATACAGTTCCCCTGTTCACTGATTTAGTTATAACACCGTCTGTATTCTTTGCATTTTCCGCCGTGGAAATATCTTCTATATGACTGTCATCACTTGTAACAAGCTGTGCTGTATCATTCACTGTACTTCCTATATTGTTAATCTGTGAAGAAATGGTATTGATACTGTCAGAAATATTCTGTATCTGTTCATCAAGAACATTTACAATACCTTGAATATCTCCTGTAATATTGCCTGTTCCAAGCTGGTCTGACACATCTTTTACAAAGTCTTCTGCTGTATCACTCGAATCTGCCATTGTGTTACTGATGTCCTTAAGATTATCATTAATGATATCCCACTGCTCATCGATAGCATCTTTCTGGGAGTCTGATAAAATTTTATCATCCCCCTGAATGTCTTTTATCTTATTAAGTGCATTATTAATATTGTCAAAATACTCTCTTGTATCAGGGTTATCCTGCATAGAGTCAGATACTTCTTTTAAAGAGTCCGATAATACATCTGCATCTTCCTTATACTGGTTAGTAATGCTTTCTGCATAATCTCTTGTCTTAGATGAAGCACTGCTCATTGAATCTGACAAGCTGTTTAATGTATTGCTTATATTATTAACAGAGCCCTGAATTGTATCAATTCTGTCCTGTAAATATTCAGACTCTATATAAGGCTCTGCCTGTCCGACAATACCGCCGACATCTTTTCTGCCGTATATATCGCCTTCGTTGGTACAGTTAAGTATCTTTCCATTCTGGCTTCCTGCTATACCACCAACATTATAACCTGTATGGTTATATCCAATTGTTCCATAATTTGTACACGATGAAATAACACCAGATGAATTACCTGCTATTCCACCCATATCGTTACGGTCTACAACGTGCTGTGTAATATTAAATGTTCCAACATCAACTCCACCGACATCAAGTGATGAAGCTAATTCATCTGTATTAACGCGGCTTCTTGATACACATTCACTTATAAGTCCTTCATTCTTGCCAGCTATTCCACCTGTCTGGTTAGTTGCTGTAACAACAGCATCACTAAGACAGTTAGTTATATTAGCACCCGGCTTATTAATTCCTGCAATCGCACCTACATATGTTGTACCATTGACTTTTCCATAAAATGTGCAGTTAGTTATTGTACCATAATTAACACCGGCAATTCCTCCTATATTCTTCTGTGAACCAGATGTATTAACGCTTCCTGATACACTAAAATTGCATACATAAGCATTTTCTCCAAGGTAACGGAAAAAGCCATAATCTGAACCCTTATAATCGACATTAAAGCTTCTTATAGTATGGTTAGCACCATCAAATGTTCCATCAAAATATGGTATTCCATTAAAATCTGTATTAGATAAATTGATATCTGTAGCAAGTCTTACTGTCCTGCCCCTGCTGTAACTGTCATATTTACAGTTATTGGCAAATTCAATAAGTTCCCTGGCACTGGAAATTACTATAACATCACTGTCAGCTTCCTCTGCCTGTACCACATATGGAATAATATTTCCAAATGCCGCAAAGATAATGAGCAGTGACAGCATTACTGCAAGTATTTTATTAAATTTTGTATTAAGCTTTACCATTACTGCTCATCTCCTTTCTCTGTATTATCATATGTAACCTGTCCCTGACGTCCTGGAATTACTGAATCAACTGATACCTTCATCTGTCCCTGGAATGTTCCCTGTATGTCAGCATCAATCTCACCCTGTACATAACCTTTGACGTGTCCTGTAACTCTTACCCTGCCGGCAACTTCTTTCTGTGGTCTTGCAATATTCATTGTAAGAGCTGTCTTTTCAATAATTATATCTCCAAGTAAAAGTATCTGTGGAAGCACGAATAATACAAGGATAATTGATATTAATGTACCTCGTCCAAGTGCAACACCTATTGAAGCAACTGTCGCATCAGAGGCAATCTCACCTATAAGGAAGCCTGCACAAGTAAGAATTGAACCTGATGTAAATATTGTTGGGAATGACTGGTTAAGTGTCTCAATCATTGCATCTTTAAGCTGCATTTCCTTCTTTAACTGCAAATACCTGTTAGATATAACAATCGCATAATCGATTGTAGCACCCATCTGTATTGCTGATACAATCAGGTATGCAATAAAGAATACTGTCTGTCCCTGTAATGCCGGTACAGCAAAGTTAACCCATATACTTCCCTGAATAGTAAGAACAAGAAGCACTGGAAGTCCTGCTGACTGGAATGTAAAGAACAGAATTATCATAACAAAAAGTGCAGTAAGTACGCTTATAATAATATTATCTGATGCAAATGATGACTCAAGATCGTGGTCACTTGTAGAATTACCAACAAGGACTACATTATCTGTGCCATAATACTGAGCTGCAATACCACGGATTTCTTCCAATGCATCATATGTTTCCTGACCTTCTACCGGAAGTGAAAGGTTAAGCACAAATCTTGAATAACCGCTTCCCTGAAGCTGTAGCTGGGCATCGTGAAGCGTATCATATAATGTATTAAGCTTATCGTCCAGCTCACTATCTAATGTTACATAACCTTCCCTATACTGGTCATAAAGGAATAAGAACATATCAATAATAGGAACCTCATAATCATTAACTCCTGTAAATACAGGACCATACTGCTCATGATTATAAGCATATGCCATATAAAGCACATCAACTACTTCCCTGTCTATATCAATCAATTCAGCAAATTGTCTAGGATTTAACTTATCCGTAAGCACATAATCATCATTAATTGACACATTTGCAAGACCAAGTGTTGATGTAACATAGCTTAGATTATCTAATTTGCCTAACACTCTCTTCTCTGACTCATAATCGCCCTTTGGCACCATAACAACTAACTGGTTGCTCTTGCCAAATGTATCCTCTATTCTTTCTTCTGCTATCTTAGCATTACTCTTTTTCGCACTCACAATTGAGCTTGTATCATAAATATACTGGCAGTTATTTGAAAATATAGCTGCTGCTATAAGAAATACTATAAATAAAGGTGGAATTATATATTTGGTCTTATTAGCAAATTTACCAACAATTGTAATCTTTGGCACATAACATTTGTGATGTGTATTATCAATTCCCTTGGCAAATATAAGCAGCACTCCCGGCATAAGAAAGAATACTGATATAAGACTTATAATAATGGCCTTAACCAATATAATACCCATATCATAACCAAGCCTGAACTGCATAAACATCATTGCAACCATACCTGATACAGTTGTAAGTGATGATGAACTAATCTCTGGAATAGCCTTTGAGAGTGCAACCTTTACCGCTTCTTCTGCATTAAGCGTTTCGTGCTCCTCCATAAATCTGTCGCAGAGAATAATCGCATAGTCAATAGCCAGTGCAAGCTGTAACACTACTGCTATCGAGTTGGTGATAGACGAAATAGTACCGAACCAGTAATTAGTTCCCATATTAAGAATTGCCGCAACACCAAATGTTATGAGTAATACTGGAATTTGCAGATATGCCTTTGTTGAAAGCATTAACACAACTACTATAATAATTACTGCCAGTACAAGAATAATGTTCATATCCTTTGACAGTGATTCCGCACTATCTTCTTCCGAACCAACCTCCGTTGAAACATATACGTCATAATCTGATAACGTATCCTTGACATCATTCAATGCCTGTTTGCTTATATCCTCATCTTCCGTTCCATCAAATGTAATATCAAACAAAGCATCTGTACCTTTATAATGGTCTGATGAGTCATCAAATGTTACCTGCTTAACTCCATCAATGTCCTCAAGTTCGCTTACAAGCTCGTCTGCCTGATTATAGGTGACATTGGTAAGCATAACCTTAGCACTGCCATATGTAACAAACTGTTCGTCCATAATAGACAATCCCTGTCTTGTCTCACTATCGGCTGGCAGGTATGATGTAATATCCTGATTGACCTGTACTTTATTGATAGATAACACACTATAAATAATCGCAAGAATAAAAAGAATTTCTATTGCTTTACGTTTATTCACAATAAATGTGGCTGCCGTAAGCCAAAAATTACCCTTTTGCTTTTCTTCTTTTTCCTTCATAAATTCTTCTGTACATATAATTCACTAAATATCCTAATAATCTTCAATAAACTTTAATTATTAATCAGTTTCTTAAATGTACCGTCCTTTCTTCATTTTGCTTATTGTGTTTATAAACATAGTGTTGATTATTTTTATAGAATAATTATAATTATCATATAATATTTGCTCAATAATCAGTTTTGCACAAAGTGTTGATTAATAGACATTGTGTTGATATATGTCAATTAATTAAGAAAGATTTAAGAAAGGGTAATATATGGAAAATAATATAGACAGACGTGTAATGAGAACTAAAACACTGCTTATTCACAGCCTTTCCACTCTGATGAAACAAAAAAACATCAAAGACATAACTGTAAAGGAATTATGTGAACTGGCAGATATTAACAGGGGCACGTTTTATCTGCATTACAAAGATATATACGATATGCTCGCCTCTATAGAACAGGAGCTTAGCGACAAGTTCATACAGATATTTCAAAAATATAATGCCAGGAATACAAAGGATTTTCCTTATCCTTTATTCTTAGATATATTTGAATTTGTAAGCGATAATGCCGAACTTTTCCGCGTGCTTATAGGTCCTAATGGTGACATTTCATTTATTATGAAAATACACCAGCTTTATAATATGTACTGCATACAGACCGAAATCAGTAAATTATCGCCTGAACTTTCAATTAACTGTAAATATTACGGTAATTTTATACTTTACGGCTGTGTCGGTCTTATCGAACAGTGGCTCTCAAGCGATAATCCTGAGTCCCCACGCGAAATGGCTAAGCTTGTAACCAAGCTTGTATCAACTGGAGTTTTATCTTTAATAAAATAAATACTTAAAAGGTCTTCTTCTGTAATCAGAAAAAGACCTTTTATTCTTAGTACTCACGAATTCTTCTTTTCTTTCTCAGTCATAACTATTTCGCCCACGTAAGCTCTTCATTATCACTATTGTAATTAAATCTGCCATCGTTCTTTTCTTCAATAGCTTTTATCATATGATAAGTGTACTCATTATATGGTGTAGGAATTCCAAGCTCTTTTCCCATTCTCATTAATGCACCTGAAAACATATCTATCTCCGTATGTCTTTTGGCATCGATATCCTGCAATGTTGAATATCTCGCTGTTGGAAGGACTGCACTGCCCCTGCCGGAAGAACCCTCAACAATGCTTATGTCAATTCCTTTTGCTGCTGCAACTGCCTCAAGCTCCTTACGAAGACCTTCACTGATTGCCTTCATATGAACACTATCCCTGTAACATCCAACACCTGCCCCAAGAATAGCCTGCGGAAGATTATTGCACACATTAAGTCGGAACTTACACCATATCTCCTCTTTAATATGCTTTGTTACCCGAAAATGTATATTACCTCTTTCAAACAGTTCCTTAACCATACGTACTCTTTCACTGTCAAATGGTGCGTTAAGCTCTCCATATATAATTCCAAGAGTTGTGTCTGGATTAAATACATAACCCTGTCCTTCTTTATGTGATGAAGCTACCTTGATAAGTGAATACAGCATATGTGAAGAACCTATCTTACCAGCAATAATCTCCTCACTGTCCACGCCATTCATAAGGCTCATAACTGTAGTATTATCACCAGTTGCAGCTTTTATATCATCAAGTGCCGCTGGAAGTGCTCCGTATTTTAATGATACTATCAATAAATCAACACCTTTGGCTTCGTCAGGTGTCCATACTTCTGGACGGTATACATTACCATTAATCTTACAGCCATCAGCCTTAAGCTTTTGATTTCTCTCACCTGAGGCTATAACTCCAAGCTTTATATCCTTAACATCTGAAAGTCCCCATATAACATAAGAACCTACCGCACCTGCACCTATAATTCCAACTGACTTAATTGACATAACAACCAACTCCTGCTTTATTACTCACTATAATTCTTATTTACATAGTCTTTAATCTCATTGCTGTCCTCTGGCATTCTACAGCCGACAATATAATTACCCTCATCATTAGAACATCTTATTATACAGCCCTGTATTTCTTTGTCTTTAATAACATCGAAATTATCAATCTCGATAACAATATTCTTACCCTTCATATTTTCAAACGATGAGTCATTAACTGAAAAAGCAAAACCATTAGCACTAATATTAACCATGTGTCCATAATATGTTATATCTGTACCATCAACGCTTATTGTACACTTATTGTCAAGTGGCATTCTTGGATACTTTCTTCTGTTATATACCTGTGGGTTAGTATCAATAGTAAGCTTGAACTGTCCCTTTTCTCCTGCCTTGACATTATGTATTGCTATACCATTCCAGCAATATAATACATTATCTACAACAGCGTTAAATGAACACTTAAGATTTCTTCTCTTATCATCAAATGCTGCTCTGTTATTAATATTTATGTATACATTATTGTCTTTTCTGTCAACAACTTCACCTGTGTATTCTTCCTTGGCATTAGTCTGGTCTTCAATAACCATTCTGAACTTCATACCGCTCTTTATATCGGAAACATTCATAAATCCACCGATACCAAGTTCTTCCATAAGTTCGCCGACAACAGACTCAATATCCGTTGCACTCTTGGCACTTGCTTCATATTTGCTAAGCATCGTCTTAGTTGTCTGTTCTGCATTATTAATGCTCTCTGTCATTATCTGCATTATTTCGCCAACCTGATTCATATTAGCAGTAAGTGTCTCATTAGAATTCTCAACCTGCTTAACTGCACTGTCAACAACCTTTATATTATCACCAAGGCTTGTTGCATCACTCGTTATATCTGATACTGACTTATTAACTGTTGATACCTTCTCAATGTTAAGCTGTATAAGTTCAACTGTTTCTGTAATTGATTGAAGCATTTCATCTGATGTAGCCTCAAGATGTGAAAGTGCTTCCATAATACTGTTAGAAGAGTCTTGAGTTCCACTGCTTAAGCTTCTTATCTGGTCAGCAACAACAGCAAAGCCCTTTCCTGCTTCTCCTGCTCTTGCCGCCTCTATTGAAGCATTAAGTGCAAGAAGATTAGTCTGTGAAGTAATTCCTTCAATAGTACTTGTCTCCTGCTTAACATTTTCAAATTCCTTCTTAAATGTTTCAAGAATAGTCTCAATCTTGCTTGATAATGCTGACATTCTGTTAGTAATTTCAACAACCTCTGTAAGCTCATCAGCACTTAAGTCAGCATGTTCAACTGACTTCTCAATAAGCTTTGAGAATTCCTCCATAAGATCTGATACATCTTTCACCTGAGTATCAATAACCTTAGTCATCTCTATTGATGAAACTGTCTTATCATTAAGGATACCATTGTTCTTTGCAAGTGTTCCCATATCCTTAACTACATTGTTAGCACCCTGTTTATTCTCATCTGCAAGTTCTCTTACAACTGTAACACCATCAACAATTGAATTACTTGCATCTTTAACCTGCTCAACTGTCTGTACAACCTGTGCCAGCTCCGATTCAATCGACCCCGTCAGTGCACCATCTGACTCAACCAGATGTCTTATCGCCATATTAGTACAAGCAAAACAACATAATACAATCGCAAACTGAAGTGCACACTCCTCACTTGCAACAAAATCCATCATTCCCTTAGCCACACCTTTGTAAATATTACTGCTGATTAATACAAACAATGTAAACCACATAATCATCTTTATAAACTTAGGATCTTTGTACAATATAAGAATTGATAATAATGGAAGAATAAATATATAAGAAATCTTATCGAGTGCTGTCCATGCTATAACAGCGTAGAATAAAAGATAACATATACCTAATACCCATTTGTACTCTTTAGCTGCCTTACCCTTAATCATAGATACTATATATCCTGTTATGTAAGTAACCCAGCCTACTACTGTAAATGCTATAAAATATCCCCTTGCAATTTCCCCATTCTTTGTCTTGATACCATAATATATGGTCGCAATAAAAATAAGAGCAAGCCAGGTTATACCTGCTCTTTTGTTGGCTTTCGCCCTGAAAAATGATTCATCATACTCCTGCATATGCATTGTCCTTTCACTGATGTTAGTTTATCATTGATTTCTATATTCTATTGTCGTCACAAATACTTAAATGATGTTTTTATAATACCACATTTTTATCTATATTCATAGTACATTATTGCTTTCACAATTTATATTTTATAATTAGTTGTTGACAGACAATTTGTCCATATACTATTATATTAACAAAGGGAGTAGTTAGCATCTTTAGATGTAATAATAATCGTCATCACGCTGCAAGGCCGGTTATTATTAGTGAGTAACGAGACTTTTATCAATCATTTTTTTGATGTGGTAAAAGGCTTTTTTTGTATAAAGATTAATAAATGTTTCTTTTGCCGCAGGAAAGGACTTAATATGGAATATTTATTACTACTCATTGGATTCGTGCTGTTAATCAAAGGAGCTGACTTTTTCGTAGATGGTAGCTCGTCACTTGCAAGAATTATGAAGGTACCAAGCGTTATTATAGGACTGACGATTGTTGCTATGGGAACAAGTGCCCCGGAAGCTTCTGTAAGTGTTAATGCCGCACTCGCTGGAAGCAACGATATTGCAATAAGCAATGTTATAGGTTCTAACCTTTTTAATGGTCTTGTCGTTGTCGGTGTATGTGCATTTATGGCTGGATTTAAGACTAATCCTGAGATTTTAAAAAGAGATATGCCACTTAACATTATTGTAACAGCAATTCTTTGCATTATGCTTCTTGACAGACATATTAACCATATTGAGGGAATAATCTTACTCATCAGTATGGCTGTATACATTGCAGTTATGGTTATATCAGCACTTAAAAACCGTGAAACTGCTGATGAATGTAAAATACTTTCTCTGCCTAAGAGTCTTATATTTATCATAGGCGGACTTATTGCTGTAATATTTGGTGGAACACTTGTTGTTGATAATGCCTGTCTTATCGCTAAAGATTTCGGTGTCAGTGAGAATTTTATAGGACTTACAATAATCGCTATTGGTACATCACTTCCTGAACTTGTTACCTCTATCACAGCGACACGAAAAGGCGACAGCGGACTTGCACTCGGTAATGCCATAGGCTCTAACCTTTTTAATATACTATTCATATTAGGAATGTCTGCAACAATCTGCCCGCTGAATGTATTATCAGAGTCAATTATCGACTGTATAATACTTCTTGTGTCAGCAGTCATTCTTTATGTATTTGCAAGAACCAAAAAGACTATGAACAGATGGGAGGGAATTGTATGCGTGTTTCTATATGTAGGATACACGGCATATCTTTTAATAAGATAATACCTGTCATTATCTCCTACTCTTCCATAATCATCTTTTTTAATTCTTTTGCCGCTGAATTTAAAGGATGCTGGTAATCATATACCATACACACATTTCTTTCAGGAATCGTTTCTTTTAACGATATCTTTACAATTTCACGCTTGCTAAGGGCTTCCTGTGCCATAAGTTCAGGCACGAAGCCCAGACCAAGCTCATTTTTCACAAGTGGGAGTATCTGGTCTGTTGTAGCTACCTCAGTATCTGGCAGTAATTCAATTCCATTTTTATAGAATAATTCATTATAGAACTGAAATGTCATTGTTTCCCTGCCAAGACATATCAAAGGATAATTCTTTAACTCATTTAATGATAATTCCTGACTTCCCAATGCAGTAAACGTAGTACCTCCTACAAGAATTTCTTTAAATGTCTTTAACATTATCTGCTTAAGAGGTGCTTCTACATTGACAGGTGAAGATGCAACAGCGAAATCTATAATTCCCGATCTTACAGCTTCTATTGCCTGCGGTGTCGAATGGTTATATATTTTAAGACGTATTCCCGGATATTTAATATGGAACTTTTTAAGCTTATCTAACAAGAATATATTAAGTGCTGTCTCACTTGCACCAATTGATACGCTTCCTGTTGTAAGGCTTGAGCTGTCAGATAATTCTTCCTCTGCTTCTAATAACTGGCTCATCGCAACGGATACGTGTGTATACAACTTCTCACCCTCAGGAGTAAGCTGAATTCCCCTGTTATTTCTTATAAATAACGAACAGCCAAGCTGCTGTTCAAGACAATTCATAGCCCTTGTTATATTCGGCTGGCTGTTACCTAATGCGTGTGCAGCTTTAGTAAAGTTACTGTATTTGGCTACATAATAAAATATCTTATAATATTCGTAATTAACATTCATATAATCTGACCCTTTCACTAGCTATAAGTATCACAGTTATATCAAATAATAATCAAAACCATATCAATTATACTTTTTACTTATCATTGTTTCAATAGTATACTCCTTACTTGGTAATAAAAGCAACTAAAATTTATTATCATTATTAAAAGTTACATTTTACCAACTACAACCTATACTATATTTTAAAGGAGATGCTTATATGCTTACTGCTGTAACAGGAATTAACTGGGGTGATGAAGGCAAAGGCCGCGTAATTGACTTGTTAGCTGAGCAGGCTGATATTGTTGTCCGTTATCAGGGCGGTAATAACGCCGGTCACACTGTAGTCACTGATAAAGGGAAATTCGTTCTTAATCTTCTTCCATCTGGAATACTTCACCCTGATGTTGTATGTGTTCTCGGTGATGGAATGGTAATTGACCTTGAACATCTTTCAAATGAAGCTGAACAAATCAAAGAAAAAGGAATATCTGTAACTCCTGATAATCTGAAGCTTTCAAAACATGCCACTATATCTATGCCTTGGCACAAGGTTCAAGATGAACTTGAAGAAAACCGGTTATCTGCAACAGGCAGTGCATTTGGTTCTACACGCAGGGGCATTGCTTATGCCTATAGCGATAAATACCGCAAGAAGACACTTCGTCTTGCCGACCTTCTTCATCTTGATAATGAAAATGTTAAAGCAAGGCTTAAAACCATATTAGATGCAAAAAATCTTGAACTTGCCGGCTGTTATCATCAGGAACCAATGTCATATCCTGCTCTCTTATCGTGGTGTGAAAAACAAGCAGATATATTCAGGGATTATATATGTGATACAGGCATTTTCTTAAATAATGCCTTAGCTGATAATAAAAAAGTAGTTCTTGAAGCCCAGTTAGGCGCTATGAGGGATATTGATTATGGTATATTCCCCTACACTTCAAGCTCATCTACAATAGCTGCCTATGGCCCTTTAGGTGCTGGCATACCATATGCCCCACTTAACCACATTGTCGGTGTCTTAAAAGCTTATTCAACCTGTGTAGGTGCTGGTCCATTTGTTGCAGAAAATGCAATGTCTGAAGAATGGCAGAAGCTCCTTCGTAAATACGGCGGCGAATATGGTGCTGCTACAGGACGACCAAGGCGTGTCGGACCATTTGATGCTGTTGCCAGTGCTTACGGCCTTAAATGCCAGAATTCAGATTTAATAGCATTAACCAAATTAGATATCTTAAGCTATATGAGAGAAATCCCTATTATAACAGGTTATAAATATAAAAATACTGTCGTAACAGAATTTGACCCGACAGACAATATAGATATGTACAAGCCTGTTGTTGAACTTATGCCAGGCTGGCTTACAGACATATCAAAATACCGCACATATGATGAACTTCCTGATAATGCAAGAAATTATATTGAAAAGCTTGAAAAGCTGCTTAATCACGAAATCCAGTTCATATCTGTCGGGGCAGAGAGAAACCAATATTTAACAAAGGGAGAATGGCTATGAGAAATTTAATTGACCCTCTTGATTTTACACTTGATGAAACAATAAGCATTTTAGACTTAGCTGACAGGATTGCTTCTAATGAAGAAGCCTACAGCCACGTTGCTGACGGCAAAAAGCTTGCTACTTTATTCTATGAACCAAGCACAAGAACTCGTTTATCCTTTGAGTCAGCAATGTTAAGCCTTGGAGGAAAGACCTTAGGCTTTGCCGGTGCTAACCAGTCAAGTGCCACCAAGGGCGAAACTGTCGCAGATACCGCCCGTGTTGTAAGCTGTTATGCCGACATTATTGCAATGCGCCACCCAAAAGAAGGGGCGCCTTTAAGAGCTTCTATGTATTCATCAATTCCAGTTATCAACGCTGGTGACGGCGGTCACAACCACCCAACCCAGACATTAATTGACCTGATGACAATACGCCATAGAAAGGGACGTCTTGATAACCTGACTGTTGGTTTCTGCGGTGATTTAAAATTTGGAAGAACTGTACATTCTCTTGTGAACAGCCTTGTACGTTTCAATGACAATAAGTTCTATTTTATATCACCAGAAGAATTAAAAGTTCCCGATTATCTTATAGAAGATACTCTTATTCCTAATAAATCAGTATATAAAGAAGTAAGAAGCCTTGAAGATACACTCCCAGAGCTTGACGTGCTTTATATGACAAGGGTACAGCGTGAGCGTTTCTTTAATGAAGATGATTATATAAGATTAAAAGATACTTATATACTTAATAAAGAGAAATTACAGCTTGCCCCTGCCGATATGCCGGTTCTTCACCCTCTGCCAAGAGTTGATGAAATATCAACTGATGTTGATACCGATAAGCGTGCCGCCTATTTTGAACAGGTGCAGAATGGCAAATATATCCGTATGGCTCTTATTATGAGTTTACTTGAACTTACAGACCCACTCACAGGAAAAAAAGTACTATAGTAAAATAGAATGGAGATTATAATGTTAAATATAGATTCTTTGCAAAATGGTGTAGTAATCGACCATATCCCTGCTGGACAGGGGTTAGATATATACCGCCTTTTAAACCTTGATGCACAGTCACATTCTGTTGCACTCCTTCAATATGTAAAAAGCGAAAAGTACGGCTGTAAAGATTTAATCAAGATAGAAGGAACCAAGCTTCCTGAAAGATTAGATATTCTTGGTTACATTAATAAACAGATAACTCTGATTATAATTAAAGATGGAAAAGTTGATAAAAAATATCATCCTCTTCCACCTAAAATCTTAACCAATGTTATAAAATGTAAAAATCCACGCTGTATTACAAGTATCGAAACGGGCTGTGAACACATTTTCAAGCTGTATCCATCAGGCAAATACCGCTGTCTTTACTGTAATGAAGAAATCTCTGTAAGATAGATTGGATTATCCCCATACTTCTTCTGCGATTTCTTTTACAAGCTTAAGCTTTGCCCACTGTTGTTCCTCTGTAAGCTTATTACCTATTTCACAAGATGCAAATCTGCACTGTGGACTTAAGTATAATCTTTCAAGAGGAACAGGCTCTGCCTATAACTTATTTATCTGTTTCTTATTATCTTAGCCGCCTCAACCATATTTCTTAAGCTGGCATCTGTTTCCTTTACACCTCGTGTCTTTAAGCCGCAGTCTGGATTAACCCAGAGTTTGTCCCTGCTGATTTTAGTAAGCATTATATTTAACGCATTAACAATTTCATCAACTGATGGAACTCTTGGAGAATGTATGTCATATACTCCCGGTCCTACTTCTGTCTCAAAATTATTCTCTCTTAAAGAATCTAATATTAAAAGGTCTGAACGTGAAGCTTCAAATGTGATAACATCAGCATCCATATCGTCTATTGCTGGAATTATATCTGTGAATTCTGAATAGCACATATGTGTATGTATCTGTGTATCCTTCTTTACTCCGCTGTGTGTAAGCCTGAAAGCAGGAATTGCAAAATCAAGATATTCATTATACCAGTCTGACTTTCTAAGTGGAAGCTTCTCTCTTAATGCTGCCTCATCAATCTGTATTACCTTAATTCCTGCCGCCTCTAAGTCAAGAACTTCATCTCTTATTGCAAGTGCAATCTGCAATATTGACTCTTTTATAGTTATATCTTCTCTTGGGAAAGACCAGTTTAATATAGTTACAGGTCCTGTAAGCATACCCTTCATCGGCTTATTAGTTAATGACTGTGCATACACTGACCAGTCAACTGTCATTGGCTTCTTTCTGTATACATCACCCCATATTACTGGTGGCTTAACACATCTTGTACCATAAGACTGAACCCACGCCTTCTGTGTGAATAAATATCCCTCAAGTGCCTCGCCGAAATACTCAACCATATCATTTCTTTCATATTCGCCGTGTACAAGCACATCAAGACCAATCTCCTCCTGCCATTTTACGCAATCAGCAATCTGCTTCTTAATATACTGTGTATACTCTTCTTCTGATATTTCATTCTTTCTGTAAGCCGCTCTCTCCGCCTTAATCTCCTTAGTCTGAGGAAATGAACCAATAGTTGTAGTTGGAAATTCCGGAAGACCAAGTTTCTCCTTCTGAAGCTTTTGTCTTTCACTTCTTAATGGAAGACGTACATAATCTTCTTCCTTAATATTAGCAAGTCTTTCCTTAACCTCTGCGTTATGGCAGTTTCTTTCTTCCTCAAATACCTTCTGGTTATCAATATAGGCATTTTCACTCTTAACCTTATCCTGTTTCTTATCAGCAAGAACACCTAACTCAGCAAGCTCTGTAAGCTTTTCTTCTGCGAATGAGAAATGTATTTTATAGCTGTCAGCTAATTTATCCTCGTGCTTTAATGTATATGGAACGTGTAATAATGAGCAGGAAGTTGATATAACAACATTTATATTATTATCACAGGCATTTTTAATGCTGCTTATTAAATCTAATGTCTTCTTATAGTTGTTCTTCCATATATTCTTTCCATTTACAACACCAGCAAATAAAAGCTTACCAGCTGGAAAACCATATTTTTCTACTAATTCAAATGTCTTTCTTCCCTCATTAAAATCAAGTCCAACACCTGCAAATGGCTTATTAATAATGTCCTCATATATATCCCTTACATCTCCGAAATATGTCTGAAGAAGTATATTGCAGTTGCCCCTTTCCTTAAGAAGTTCATCATATATCTTATTAAATAAAGCCTTGTCAGCATCACTTAAATCATATACAAGTGCAGGCTCATCAAGCTGTAACCAGCTTATGTTATTATCGTTACATAAAGCTATAAGCTCCTTGTAAGCTGCAATAAAATCATCTAAAAAATCATCAATGCCCTTGTTCTCTGTAAATCTGCATAACTTAAGAACTGTATAAGGACCAGCGATTACCGGCTTTGTTGTAATGCCCAGTTCCTTAGCTTCTTTGTATTCATTAAGGAGTTTGTCTGCTGAAAGCTTAATAACTGTATCATCTTCAACCTCTGGTACAATATAATGGTAATTAGTATTAAACCATTTCTTCATTGCCAGTGCCTTAACATCACCAGACTCTCCCTGATAGCCTCTTGCCATTGCAAAATATGTATCAAGACCTGATAAATTAAGCTCCTTATATCTTCTTGGAACAATTCCAAGTGCAGCTGCTGTATCAAGCAATGTGTCATAAAATGAGAAATCATTACTTGGAATGAAATCTATTCCTTCATTCTTCTGTGTAGTCCAATGTATCTTTCTTAAATTCTTAGCTGTATCTAATAATTCCTGTGAACTAATCTCACCTCTGAAATACTTTTCACTTGCAAATTTTAATTCTCTTAATGTTCCAATTCTTGGAAACCCAATAACCGATGTCTGCATATATATCCTCCAAATTAATTAACCTCAGGCTGTTCGACTAATATACTGAACAACCTGAGGTCATATTATCATTATATGAATTTTTAATAAAATACTTAATTTATTACGCTTATCATAGTTTTAAACTATGGATAAGTTATTTTTCAATGCTTTTATATAGAATTCTGCGTATCTGCTAAGCATTATATTCTTCTTTCTGACAAGTCCTATCCTCATAATGCAATCGGATTTTAACGGCTTGGCAATGATATCTGAGCCATTGAGCTTCTCATCAATAATCCCCGAACTTACGGTAAATCCATTAAGTCCTATTGCAAGATTAAATAAAGTAGCCCTGTCACGCACCTGTATATTCTTAGGGAAATCAAGCACGCTTAAGAATTCTTCTGAGAAATAAAATGAATTTCTCTCACCCTGCTCAAATACAAGATATGGATACGGTTTTAAATCTTCAATCGTCACAAAATCCATATCTGCAAGCGGGTGCTTCTTGCATATAAATACATGCGGCTTTGCTTCAATAAGCTGTTCGTATACAAGGTCATTTTTCTTAAGAAGCTTGCTTATTACTTCCTCATTATTATCTGACAGATATAGTATTCCAAGTTCACTTTTGCCATAAGCAACATCATCTATAATCTCGCCTGTCTGTGTTTCCCTTAATATAAAACTGTATTTATCTGCATCAAATTGATTAACAACATCAACGAAAGCATTAACGGCAAATGAATAATGCTGGCACGATACTGAGAACTTCGGATCTCTTTTATTAACAACCCCGAAATGCTCTTTCATAATATCCGCCTGCTCTAATAACATTCTTGCAAACGACAATAGTTCTTCACCCTCGTGTGTTACTATAACGCCCTTTTTCGTTCTTATAAAAGCTGTAACACCCATCTCTTTTTCAAGATTGCTTATTGCCGTGCTAAGACTTGGCTGTGATATATATAATTGTTCCGCAGCCTCTGTTATATTGCCGCACTCAGCAACTTTTATAAGATAAGACAGCTGTTGTAATGTCATACCATTTCTCCTTTATAATACAATACGTTTAACTACGGCAACTAATGCATCAACAATAAATATGGCTATCGCAATTGCCCCTGCCGCACCAATTGTTCCAACAAGGCTTGATAATGCCTGCTGTGTATCTGATGTGAACAGGTAATATACCGTCTGGTACATTCCAGCTCCAGGAACTATTGTTAATATCGCCGGTATAAGTGTTGTTGTAACCGGTGTCTTTAAAAGTCTTGCCAGTATGTGGGAGATTATTGCAAGCACAAGTCCTGACATAAAGGTTGCCATAAGAACTGATGTGAACTGTTCTGTATACAAATAGATTGCCCAGCCTGCAAGACCTAGTATGCCGTTAACTAGCAGGCATTTTCTTGGGGCTTCTATTATTACTGAAAATGTTATGATTGCACCGAAAGCGAATAGGCATTGAAGTAGCATATGGATGGCCTCCTGAATTTTATCTTTTCCTTGATGTGTGGGTGATATTATTTACGTTGTGGCTGGATTGCCAGCTCCCAGCAAGTACAACGGCGACACGCTTGCGCTGAGTGCCGCTCGCAGCGGTACTCAGCCGCCAGCTTGGGCTGCCGGCTAAGGACCGGCGGCTCGTTTTTAGGATATTATTACCAGGCCTATGTAGACGCCCAGGGCTATTAGGGCGGCTTCGGTGAAGGCTTGGAGGATATTGGCATTGCCAGAGGCGTAGTCGCCGTGGAGAGTATCTCTTATTGCGTTGGTTATTGCAGCCCCGGGAACAAGTACCATTATCGAACCTATTATTATTAAATCAAGATGGGCAAGTGGATTAAGATGAATGAGTACCCTTGCCACAACTGACAATATAATAGAAGCTGTCAGGTCTTTTATAAGGGAATTAAGCTTCATACTGCCGGCGGCGTGTAACCATATAGCCAAGAATACGCCAACTATCCCTGTAAACAGCATATCCACGCCATTGCCGCCGTACATTCCCGTAAAGAAAAGCCCAACGAATACTGTGCATATATCCTTTAACCACCACGGATACTGATTCTTCTTTAAATGCTTTAACTGCGAAAATGCCTCCTCTAATGATATTATTCCTTTATAAAACTTTCTTGATATGTCATTGACCTGAGCTATCATATTAAGGTTGGTTGCCCCTCTGTCCACTCTCCTGACAACTGTCAGTGCATCTATTGACGGATCATCTAAAGAAATCATAAATCCCGTTGATACAACAAATGCCTGTGTAGTCTTTAAACCTGATGTTTTAAGCATATAATCGATTGTTTCCTCAACCCTGTATATCTCTGCTCCATTTTCTAACATAATCATACCCGCAAGAGCCGCTGTATCAATAAGAAGCTTATAATCCATATATTGTTACTCCTTTACACACACCTTCTACGCATTTTCTAAGCATTTTTATCTTTAAATTCATACTTTTTAAGTTCACAGTTCTTAATTCCAAAGCCTGAAAACTCATCATTGCTCATATTTCTGAAATATGACTCGACAATCCTCGAAATACCATTATGCGCAACTAGAAGATATATTTTATCAGAATTGTCATTTCTTATATCATCTATAAGATTATATATCCTCTGACTCAGATGAAGCATTGTCTCTCCACCGTCAAAATCATCAACAAAGTTCATCTTAGCCGCAGCAAATTCCCTGCCATCTCTTGGTGTAGACTCGTATCTGCCAAAATTCTGCTCCTTTAACCGTATTTCCATTCTGCACGGTATGCCAGCGGTTTCTGATATATGCTTTGCTGTGTCAGCCGCTCTTATAAGTGGAGAATATAATATCTCATCAATATGTATATTTTCCATTTTGATACACTCACCTAATTCTATTGCCTGCTTATGTCCAAGCTCTGTAAGTGCAATGTCTGTCGCACCACATATTTTATTCTCTACATTCCATATAGTCTGTCCGTGTCTTGTAAAATAAAAATAACTGCTCATATATTATTCCTCTGCTATCAAATATTATATACCTATGCATTGTCACGATATATATCTGTATCATTTATATACACCATGTTTTCACATATCTTGTATATATTTCATATTTTTACACACTATATACGCTCTATTCTTCCCAATTCTTTCAAAGTTTCGTCTGTCATATTGTATACAGCATCAATTATATAATTCCTGTAGCTTGCATTGCCATCCACTTCTGCCATTCTGCGGTATGCAAGCTCTCCGCTTATTCCCATTACACTAACAGCCGCACATACACTTTCTAATATATGCTCTTTATCTGCCGCCACATATGCTGATGTAAGAGCTGACAGCTGACAACCGGCACCGGTAACAAGGCTCATCATCTTATGACCATTCCTTATTGCATATACGCGGTTCTCATCAGCAACCATATCAATTCTGCCTGTAACCGCAATCACAGCACCTGTCTTTTGGGACAGCTTATTAATAAAATCTGCCATTTCTTTTATATTATCATCTGTAATTTTATCGGCAATCCCCGCCTCAACACCCATAGCAGACTTATCTTTCTGCATAGTGTCATATACTCCAGCTGATATATTATGAATTCCCTGGTTTGCGGCTATCGCTTTTATCTCGGATACATTTCCTCTTATAACACCAAACTGTACATTGGACATAAGATTTTGGACAGCTTTAATTCTGTAATCTGATGAACCAGCGCCAACGGGGTCAAGTATTACTGGTATTCCAAGTTCATTGGCTGTAGCACCTGCTTTAAGCATTGATGATAATTTATTATCATTAAGCATCCCGATATTAATATCAAGTCCCTGGCATATCGAGGTTATCTGGCTCACCTCATTAATATCCTCCGCCATTATAGGTGCACCACCGCATGCAAGCACTATATTGGCACAATCATTAATGCTCACATAGTTCGTTATGCAGTGGATAAGCGGATGTCTGTTATGCACATTTTTTATTATATTTTCAAACATTCACTAAAACCCTCTTTTCTATACAGAAAGCTTGTCTTTTTCCATATATGATTATCACTGTATTGAATATTACAACGTCTTTTATCATTGCTTACAATAGCTTGCATTCTCCTATATATGCCTATCGACTTTGCATATTGAATTGTCTATCCTACAAGATTGTCCTGAATCTTAACTAACAAGCCTGCCTTTTTTATGCTGAATACTATTATTCCAGATATGACCGCACCCATGGCAGTTGATATAAAAAATGGAATTATATACGCATAAAATGCTATTCCTGCGGCACTTTTTCCCATAAGGAATATTGCAACCGGATATGCACATAAACCACCAAGTATTGATGTTCCTGCTACTTCTCCTATCATTGTTGCAATAATATTATGGGTCTTTTTGTATACAATACCGCATATCAATGCACCGAACATACTACCCGGAAATGCCATAAGGCTTCCCATTCCAAGCAGATTTCTTATAAGTGAGGCAACAAATGCCGCCATTACGCCGTATCCGGGTCCTAAAAGGACGGCACAGAATATATTAACCATATGTTGTACTGGTGCACATTTACTTCCAAATACCGGAAATGAAATCAGGCTTCCAGCTACTGCGACTGCACATAGGACACCAGCAGTGGAAAGTTTTTTAATGTTGTTCATAGTATTTCTCCTAATCTATTAGTCTATTAACCTCTGATTTATTTTAACATAATTTTGTGGGTTGTGTTATATTATATGAGGGAATTATATCAGGTTATGGTTTTAATTTTATGAGGACGGGGAATATTATAATATATACAGAAATGAGGATTTGTTATGAAAGCTTATGAAAGATTATTAAAGTATGTTGTTGTCAGAACTCCTAGTGATGAAGAGAGTGGAAAGTCACCTTCTTCTGAGTGTCAGTTTAAGCTGGCTGGGCTTCTTAAAGACGAGATGACTGAGCTTGGACTTAGTGATGTTAAGCTTGATAAACATTGTTATCTTTATGGCAGACTGCCTGCAACTAAGGGGCTTGAGAAGCTTCCTTCAATTGGTTTTATTGCCCATATGGATACTGTGTCTGATTATTGCAATGGTGATATCAATCCTGTTGTGACTCCTGATTATGATGGTGGAGACTTATTGCTTGGTAACAGCGGACTTATATTAAGTCCTGATACTTTTCCACATCTTGCTTCTTTAAAGGGCAGAACTCTTATAACTTCTGATGGAACAACTATTCTTGGTGCAGATGATAAGGCTGGAATTGCTGAAATTCTTACTATGATTGAATATATCACTGCTAATAATATTGAACACCCTGCAATATGCGTAGCATTTACGCCTGATGAAGAGATTGGTATGGGTACTGAACATTTTGACGTTGAACGCTTCGGAGCTGATTACGCATACACTGTTGATGGCGATACTGAGGGTGAGATACAGTACGAGAATTTCAATGCCGCCAAAGCTGAATATGTTGTGAAAGGTTTTAATGTCCACCCCGGCTCATCTAAGGATACTATGATTAACGCTTCCTTAGTAGCTATGGAAATTAATAATTGCCTGCCGGCTATGGAGATACCAAGGGAAACGGAGAATTACGAAGGCTTCTATCATCTTATAAGTATGTCTGGCGATGTTGCAGAAGCACACCTTAATTATATAATCCGTGACCACGATGCTTCATTATTTGAAGCAAAGAAAGCCACACTGTGCCACATTGAAAAGATTATGAATGAAAAATGGGGTGCTGGAACTGTACAGCTCACTATCACTGACCAGTACCGCAATATGGCTGAGATTATCAAAAAATGTATGTTTCTTATAGAAAATGCTGTGAAAGCCTGCAAGAATACTAATATACCACCCCTTATACTTCCAATAAGAGGTGGCACTGACGGCTGTATGTTAAGTTATATGGGACTTCCCTGCCCTAACCTTGGCACTGGCGGACACGCCTACCACGGTCCTTACGAACACATAACCATCGAAGGTATGGACAAAACTGTTGATATGCTTGTAGAACTCGTGAAAACATTTTCCAAGCCTATAATTAACTAACAGGCATAAGCTTACGCCTTAACTGTTTCAATTCTTGTAAAGAAATATATGTACTTGAATATTATCAAAAATACAATAAATACACGCCCATATATATTAGACATTGCAAGCATTGCCAATATAAGCATTGCTGATGCTGGCAGAAGTATGCACAACTTAGTCTTTAATGTCATTGAACGGCTGGTAACGAAGCTTTCAAGATGTTTTTTGTAAAGCTTTGTTCCAATAAACCACATATGAAATCTGTCAGAGCCTTTGGCAAAGCAGAAAGATGCTAATAATAAAAATGGCGTTGTTGGCAATACTGGAAGTACGACACCTATTGCACCGAGTACCATTGACACAATTCCTATCATAAGCCATAAAAGTTTAATTGGGGATTTAATGATATTCTTCATTAATGTTTCGATGTCCTTTCTTATTGTCTTGTTGTGACTAACTTTAGTTAATCGCGGCTAACTTTGATAAGTATATATGAACATATCATTTTTTGTCAATACACCGGATTAATATACCAAATAATGGCAATACCTCCATTCCACTTAAGTACAGGAGATATTGCCATTATTTTATAGTTTTTCCGCTCAATGCTTTATTTTAAAGAACTCTTGGATATCTACAATATTTATAAATTAAAGCTTTTCATTATTATGTCTTTCAAAGAAGCTCTTAGTTTCCTTAACCACAACTCCGCTCAATGCGAATAACGCAATCATATTAGGCAGTGCCATAAGTCCGTTAAATATATCAGCAATTGTCCATACCGCACTTACTGTCATATAAGGTCCGATAAATACTGCTAATATGTATATCCAGCGGTATATTTTAACGTGCTTCATATTACCACCGCTAAGATATTCAAGACATCTTTCGCTGTAATAGTCCCAGCCAAGAATTGTTGTAAATGCAAAGAATACAAGACAGAGCATAAGCACAAAAGAAGACACCTGTGCCGGGAATGGAAGTCCATTCTGGAATGCATATGTAGTAACTGCTACACCCTCAAGGCCTTCAACCTGCCATGCACCTGTTATTACAATTGAAAGCCCTGTAAGAGTACATATTACAATTGTATCAATAAATGTACCTGTCATACTTACAAGTCCCTGTCTTACAGGTTCGTTAGTCTGTGCTGCAGCCGCAGCTATAGGTGCACTACCAAGACCAGCCTCATTAGAGAAAATGCCTCGTGCCACACCCTTCTGCATAGCAACAAGCATACTTCCGACTGCTCCGCCAGTGATTGCCCTAGGAGAAAATGCTGCCTGAACTATAACCTTAAATGCCGCAGGAACTTTAGTAATATTAGCTATTACAAGAACTGCAACAAATAATACATATATAATTGCCATAAATGGCACTACAACCTGACTTACGCTTGCGATTCTCTTAACACCGCCTATAAGCACAAGTGCAACACAGACTGCAAGAATAAGTGAAGCGATTACTACTGACCATGAGTACTCGCCAAGAAATGGAATATTGACACAATGCTCATTATTCGCATCGAAAAAACCATTTACGGCACTTGAAATACCATTTACCTGACTAAATGTACCAATACCAAAAAGTCCAACACATACACCAAAAAATGCAAATAACTTAGCAAGCCATTTCCAGCTCTTGCCCATTCCCTGCTCTATATAATAGAATGGTCCACCAAGACTGTGTCCGTCTTCTCCTATAACTCTGTATTTAACAGCAAGAAGACCTTCTGAATACTTAGTTGCCATTCCGAAAAATGCTGTTATAACCATCCAGAATAATGCACCTGGACCACCTGCACAGACTGCTGTTGCAACACCAACGATATTACCAGTACCAATAGTTGCACTTAACGCTGTACATAGTGCGGCAAAACTTGTAATTTCACCTTCTGCCTCTTCTTCATTTTTAACCATCCATTTTAATGCTAAAGGGAGCTTTCTGATCTGTAATAAACCAAGACGAACTGTCAATAATATTCCGCCAAAAAGGATAATTACCATAAGCGGCACACCCCATACGAAATTATCAATGTTCGCAAGAATCTGATTAATTGAATTCCACATTGTACTTTCTACCTTTCATATCTAAACTACAGCATAGTACAAGCCTATACTGTCCCAACACCGCAAATGCCGTACATTACTAAATACTTTGCTAATATGCAGACTTTTACTTAATGCATTGGAATTATAGACAATATTGCCTGAATAAATATAAAAGCAGAAATAACATTTTAGAATATACAACTTATCATATAACAAGTTATATTATACTTTATGCCTTCTCTGTCCTTTTGCCTGAGAGATTCATATACCCGCTTTATAAGAAGTCACAATGTTGTTATTAATAATGTTGTCTTATAATCACATTATTAACTGCTTATAAAGAACTATATGTTGCACCTTCGGCCTCTGTGTTTATCCAGAACTCTCCAGAGAGTCGATCCATTTACAGTTGCGCCAGCAGAGGCTGGCACCTGAGAGTGTTACTCCTTCGGCAGGCTTTCGCCGTTTTCCTGCAAACTTCATATCGAAAATTGCCTTATATTAATATAATCTTATTTTCTACATAATTCAACTTATTTTTACATTTTTTAATAATTATAGAATTTCCTATTACATAAAAAGGCAGTCACCGTGATTACACTCATCCGCTGGATATACCAGAACATATGATGTATCACTTTATGTGACTGCCATTTTATTATCTGCTTATATTATTTACTTATACTATTAGCCTATACTATTAACTTATATTATCCGCTTATATTATTAAGTATATAATACTAAGCATTTTCTTTTCTTCTATATAGTGTAAGACATATAACACCTGCACTAAGCATAAGAACTGCAAGAAGAATTATTGTTCTTGTAACTGAGAGTGTATCAGCTGTAGCCGCACTGTCTTCTGCTGTTGCAGCACTGTCTTCTGCCACATCATTATTATCTGCTGCACTGCCATTGCCTGATACATTGCTCTTATCCTCTGTATTAGAATTAGCAACATCCTCATAGACTACAATATATGTTGAGAATCTATCAGTTGCAAATGTAAGTTCTCCTGTTGCTTTATCAAATGCGGCACTAAGAATATCTGATACCCCATTGTGAATTCTTATTACACTATACTTTCTTGTCTTTGAAGAATCATTATTAATAAGGTCTGCATTTAACTTAATCTTAATATTAATTGCACTGTTAAGTTCATATACATCAGACTTCTGCGAACCTATAATCTTCTGTAACTGGATATCAAGTATGCATCCAGCAGCCTGATTGTCCTTAATGTTACTATTAATAAGTTTCTTCTCATCTTCTGTAAGATTAGAACTCTTATCCTTTACAGTAAGTGCAATATCAACCTTTACACCATCTTCTGCCTGTTTAGCTTCATCTTCTGTAAGGACAGCATTAATAATGTCTTCTGTTGAATCTACAAGTCCTGTTTCTGGTACTCTTTCATCTACCAATACTGAAACTTTAATATCTGTCTTAACATCAGAGTTATCTGAACCCGGCTTGTTGTTATCACCCGGCTTATTATCGTTGTCGCCCGGCTTATTATCGTTGTCACCTGGCTTATTATCGTTGTCGCCCGGCTGTGTATTCTCAAGCTTAGGAATAACTGTAATGTCTGCCTTGTCACCACATACTGTACAATGATGTGACTTGCTTCCTTCTTCTGTAGTAGTAGCTTCCTTATCGATAGTCCATTCTGTACTATAATTATGTCCTGCCGCTGGAATTACTTCTGTCTTAGTATCTCCACATACTATACAAGTATATAACTTTGAACCTTCTTCTGTACAAGTTGCTTCTTTCTGTACTTCACCATCATTCCATACATGTTCTGTATGTTCTTGCTTAGCTTCATTGTAAGAAGTCTTCTCCCACTGTAATGTTGTAAGTGTAAGCTTTCCTGCACCTGTATATGGTTTAACTTTAGTATCAAGTTCTGAAGCTGCATATAATGTGTAGCCAGTATAAGGAAGGTCTTTCTTGAATTCATCTTTATCCTGAACTAATGCTACTTCACCTTCTTTATCAGTATTAAGAGCTACCTTTAATTCCTGCTTTGCTCCATCCATCATATATATTGTATTAAATGCGTTAATATAACCTGCTGGACTGCTTCCGTTACCACTTATAAGTGCATTAGTTATACCTGACATATAGCAGTTCTCAAGTAACATATGAGCTCCACAGTTAGATGATGCACCATTACTTACAATTTTCTTAGCTAATTCCGGATTTGTCTTTTCTATATCAAGACGCATTTCTCTTAAATCCTGTGCATCCATAATACAATTGTATACATGTGCTGTACCATAACGAAGTCTTGGCATTCTATCCATCGAATTCTTATAGTAGTTATTAGCAAGTGTAAGTTTAATATTCTTAGCTGATGAATCATCATCAGACTGTCCTAATAAATGAGTCTTTTTCTGACCATAAGCATAATTGTATATCTGCTGATCTGTCATACCCTCTTCAAGCAAATGCTTATAATATGGGTAGTTATCTGGATTAGCCTTCATAGCATTCATCATTTCATCAAAGAATACATTATCTTCACTTGCTGGAAGGAATTCACACCATGATATTGTTATATTACTGTCATTAACTGGTGTCTTAACATCAATAACTCCATCATATGACTTATAGAAAGTACAGTGGTCAACCCATATATCAGAGCTTCCCTTTTCTATTGTCATATAATCCCAGTCATTACGATCATAAGCACCTTCTGTATAATCGTCCCACTCCCATATCTCATCAAATTCAATATTTCTTATGATGATATTATTAGAGCCTGTTATATCTATACATGTATGTGTAATCTTAGCTCCATTCTTAGAGTAGATTGTAAGATTACTCATATCTGCAAGCTTAAGCATTGATACACCTGTCTTTAAAAGTGTTGGGTGTGTAAGTGGCTCAAGCTTATGTGCTGTTATAAATGAGCTGTAGCTGTCAAAGTTATTAACTTCCTTATCACCAAGCGCAATATCTGCTGTAAGCTCGATTACTGATGCCTTACCACTCTTCTTTACACTCTGTATTGCATTAAGGAATTCTTCTGCTGTGCCGGCTGTGTAATAGTTATCTGATGTTTCCTTTAATAATCCACCACCTGTTACATTAGCACTCTGTGCATAACCTTCCTGTGCATACTGTGCAAGTCCTGTATCATCACCTTCTGACTGTGCGTAAGTATCTGATACATATTCTTTCTCTACATATCTGTCTGTGCTGTCTGTCTTAACAGTACCTGTATACTTTGTTCCTATTGTACCTACTGATGTATATGGATCCCAGCCAAGATATGATGTTGAAGTCATTTCATTGGCTTTCGTAGCAGATATCTGTCTTCTGTTACTGTTAATTGCAAATGCAGGACCATAGCTTCCATATTCGAAAAATCTTGCATTAGCAGCCAAATTACCACTCATATCTGTATATGGATTAGAAGCATTCGGCTTTAATATCTTACCCATATAGCAGTTAATCCAAGTAATATAAGCATCTGCTCCCCAAGGTCTTGCAAGATAATACTTACTTCCTGAGCATCCCTCTTCTGAGAGAACCTGACAGTTAAAGAATGTAAGACCATATGTTGCAGAGGCTGATGCCTTAGGAGCTGATACATAGCCTGAATTCTTATTAGCATTGTAACGGAATACAAGCTTGCAATCATTAAATAATGCCCTAGGCTCATTACCATATATGAAATCCACATTACCAGCTATATAGCACTTATAATAATACTGGGTGCCACCATTAGCACAAAGTGTATCCTGATAACCAAGTATTCTTAAGTTGATATATGATGTTTCATTGGCATCATTTCTTAAAGCATCTGCTGATTCATTTGACTTAGTACCATCACCAAGATAATTATAAGTATTCTCGATTGTAAGGTTCTCTGCCGAAAAGCCTGTTGCTGTCTTATCTATTCTTACAGCACATCTTAAAGACATATCTCCACCAGCTAATTCCTTAACATCATAATATATTCTTGTCTTCTCGCTATCCTCACCTATAAGTGTTATATAAGGAGATTTAACAACAAGATGTTCTTCATAATCACCTTCTTTAACAAGAATAATTACACGTCTCGTGTTATCAGAAGCAACTGAATCTACTGCCGCCTGAACTGTCTTATAAGTTGGTATTCCATTAACCTCCTCACCATCAGTTCCTGTGTATGCACTATCTACAACCTTGTTGTAATTAGTAAGATATACATAATTAAATGTTTCTCTAGTCTTGTTACCTTTCTTATCTGTGAATATTAATTCAACATCATTTCTTCCTTCTTCAATAGCAATGTCTTTAAATGCAAAGCTTTCTTTTTCTTTAACATCTGTCTTTGCTGCTTCACTGCCATTAACATAAAGCGTTGCTGTTACATTTTCTTCAACTACACCTTCAATTGTAATCTTTCCATTGTATACAGTGTCATATGACTTCTTAGTTATTGTATACTTAACAGCATCATCTTCATATACATATTTACCTGTATGTCCTGCTGTTGGAACAGTCCATAAAGTATCTGATGGGTTACTGTAGTTATCTACTTTTCCATTAACGTGTGAATAAGCTATTATATAATAGTAATATGGCATCTCTGCTGTTACATCTTTATCTTTATAAGCACATTCTGTAACTGTTGCTATCTTTGAAGCATTCTCTGCTGTCTCATCGTATGAATAACGATATACCTCATATTGGTCAGCCTTATCTACTGCATCCCATACAAGATCAACTGTATCTGCACTTGAAGCTATGCTTGCCTTTGGTGAATCCAGTGCTGCTATTACTGTTATTGCATCTGATTCAACATAATCATTAATCTCACCATTAATACCTAACTTACCAGCCACTCTGAACTTATAATCTCCGGCATCCTTAATTGAATACTTATATGTTGGCTCAGTAATGTCTGATGCAACCTTTTCCCAGCTCTTTCCGTTATCTCTTGATACTTCAAGCACATATAAACCATCGCCTTCGGCTGGTACTTCATCTGTCCAGCTTACTGTGATGTAATCTCTTGTATAAGCTGCTTTAGCTGTAACTTCCTTAACAACTGGTGCTGTACCTACTGCATTGTAGCATTTATTCTGGTCGTAAAGAACTGTTCCGTCCTGTGCTATATACTTCATATTCTGGATAGTTGCCTTAACACCTGCTAATACAAATCCATATGATACTGCTGTATTTTTCTTATCTGCATTAAATAAGAGATTATCACTTGCACTATAAGAATATGTAGCTGTCTTAGTCTCTCCACCCTTAGGTGTTGCTGTGATAACAAGAGCATCGTCTGTCTTTTCAACTGTAAATGTCACAACAGTTCCTGCTGGAATAGTTGTATCCACTTTACTTGAAGCACCTGCAAGATCTGATGGCTTCTTTGAGTAAACCATCTTAAGTGCATTAGAATTACGTATTCCTACGGTGTCTATATAATTCTTGTTAAATGCACCAAAGAATATACCATTAGTATTGCTTGAACCACACTCTGTAATTGTTATATCTGCTGTAAGCTTGTTGGCATCTGTAGTCTCATCAAATCCAAAGAAGCTTACTGTATTATTGATATTAGTTGACTTATCAGTGTTTGTAGTTGTATTTAATGTACCACCTGTCTGTGTAAGAACAAGTTTCTGTCCTGTAGGCTGTACAACAAGATTAGAAGCTGTACCATAATCATATGTCTTAGGCATAGCTGGCTGTTCATTATATTCAACATCCTTAGCTGCATATACTATAGATATTGAAACTATGTAAGCTGAACCTGTTGATACAATTTCAACTGTTCCTTCGCTCTCATCTTCATAATTATATACTGTTGTCACATCATCTTTTGATGCCGGCTCACCCGCTATTGTGTAAAGTGCATATGTACTTGCTGGTGCATATGATTTTACTGATATAGTACACTTTCCACTTACAGGTATTGTTATCTTAGCTCCTGTAGTAAACTGTGCTGAATTAGGGCTTGGTCCATTAGGAACTAACTTACCTTTTGTAGCATCAATAGCTAAACCATTGTAGTAGCCTGTTGTTCCCATAATATTATCATCATAATAATCACCATCATCACTCTTAACAAAAGACCAGCTTGTAACCTGCTCAAATATAAGCTTATGTGATGCTTCAGCACCCTTTACTGTAACTGTGTTACCTGACTTTACCTTGTATGGAAGTGCAAGGAAATCACCACCAAGTGTAAGTGTATATGAACCCTCTCTTAACTTAATAGCATCCTTATCTGTAAATACATATTCATATCCATCATCATTATTCATATATATGTATTTTACATTCTTGCCTGTTAAATCAGGTTCTTCCGGAAGACTTACTGTAACGGCATATGTTGGCTTAAGTCCTACAGTTATATCTAATTCTGCATCTTCTGAATATTTAATTCCATCTGATACAGAAGTTACTTCATAGTCATTAGCACCCTTTACGGCTACACTATATGAAACACCTTTTTCAAACTTAGCTGTATATTTCCAAGTATCTGTATCAATAGTTACTTCTGGAACATAGTCTGTTTCCTCAGTTGTTGTAAATACAAGTTCAAGGCCTTCTGTATAATAACCCTCAGTAATGCCATTAATCTTACCTGTTACTGTGCAGGTATCAAGGCTAATGACAGTTAAATCTGCTGTAATCCTGGCAGCAGTCTCTGTACTTACACTATGTTTATAAATACCACTCTTAATCTGGTATGCCGGATTGCTCAGTGATATCTCATATTCCATAACTTCATCTTCTGCTGGTACTTCAATTGAATATGTACCGCTCTTGCCATTCTCTGCAACTGTTATATCTGATGTATATGTAAGTCCAGTTGTATTATTAGTCGCTACAACCTGCATATCAGATGGAATATCTGATTTAGATGTAATAGTTCCATTTATTACTTTCTTATTAAGTTCTACACATTCGATTGAAAGATTTCTAATGTATGTATTAGTTTTAACATCTAATGTAAGCTCTCCTTCATCTCCTGTAAGATAACATTCAAATTCTACATCAACATAACCGCTGTCAGAATTTGCAACACAGGAAATACATTCCATCTTTCTTAAGACCTTGTCACTTCCTGTTATATTAAGTGTATTTCCTAATATGCTGTCCTTATCTGTACCTACGTTCTTATTGACAGTAAGTTTAATAACAGCCTTATCTCCCGCCGCTGGTATAACTATCTTAGTACCAGTATTAACCTGGATTCTATTAGTTCCATCTGTTTTGGGTTGAAACTTACCTGATGTTGCATCAACATATAATACATCTTTATCACCATTAGTATAAGTTCCTGTATCACTTTGAATTGATGAAGTAGAACCCTTGCTTGATAAAACTGTTTCTGAATATCCCCATTCAGCTTTAGTATCCCCCCCATCTGCGAATGAAGCAGATGTTGTCGCATAACTTGTTGATGAGTCAACCTTTATTGACTGAAAATAATTCTGAACATTTGTTGTAAGTGTTACCGATGAAGCACCTTTATCAACTGTTCCTTCAATTATGTAATATGCCCAGCCATTTCCTGACTGTTCTGTTATTTTAATATTGCTCATTCCTGTAAATGCCATATTATCAGCAGTTACTGCTACATATGCCCTTAATGTTATTGTACAGGTCTTAGCATTATTAACTATTGGAAATGTTAATTCAGTGTTTGGATTAACCAGATAGTCGCTAGACCTTTTAGTTATTTTACCTGAATTTGCATTTATTAATAATTCATCATTATTAGAATTAACCAGCTTACCTGATTTGCCGTTCAATTCCGTAACTGAATTATCATTATCGCCATCTGCGTACATTGTAGAACTTACTGTCCACTCTGCACTGGCTTTTTCTGCCGCTTTGGCTGTAATGCTAAACAAGCCCTCCGGCAATGAAAGTCCAGATATGATTAAAGCTAACGCCATAAACATAGCCGAACTTCTGCGAAACCATTCTCTTCTACGTCTTGATTTCATAGTCCATACTCTCCCTTTCTTAACAATACAATGTTTTGTAACTTTTACACAAAACTAATTGCCTATTTTTTATAAGATTACAACTTTTGACGAAAATGTACTACTGATTTTTATAGTTCTCAGGTACCAATTACTGAAATTTTTAGGTTTTGATGTATTTTTTGTGATACATTGCATAAAATCCGTGTAAACATTTACCAATAATCGTCTATATTACAAAATAATATATATTTATTACTGCTAATTATTTACACGGATGTTATACGCATATATTTAATTATTATCATTCTCTTAGTGTCACATCTATTATCTGCCTGCTTGTCTGGCAATTATATTAACTAATTCATCAGCATCTATCGGCTTTGCTATATGTGTATTCATACCAGCTTTAATGCTCCGTTCTATATCATCATAGAATGCGTTGGCACTCATCGCTATAATTATTACAGTACCCGCATCTTCTCTTCCTGACTTTCTTATCTTCTCTGCGGTTTCCAAGCCGTCCATAACCGGCATCATTATATCAAGGAGTATAACATCATACTCATTAGCATCTGAATTCATATATGTATCCAGTGCTTCCCTGCCATCGCTTACTCCAACAGTCCTTGCACCCGCATTATCAAGAATAAAGCTTACAATCTCCATATTCATCTCGTTGTCTTCTGCAACCAGCACTTTAAGCCCTTCAATTGACATCTGTGCATCATATTTACTATTCTTAGCTTCAGTCACGTTACGGTTAATTTTGAATGGTAATATTATTGTAAACTCTGTTCCAACATTCTGTCTGCTAATAAATTCAATTTCTCCACCCATTATCTCAATAAACCTCTTGGTTATTGCAAGTCCAAGCCCGGTTCCTTTATAAGCTGTTCTTGCATTGCTGCTCTCCTGTGCAAATGGCTCAAAAGCTATCTGCTGGAATTCTTCGCTCATTCCTATTCCGGTGTCTTTACATATGAAAGTAACCTTAACTATATCGTCATCAGCTGCATTTTCACTATAAGAAAATCTTACAGAGCCATTCTGCACATTATATTTAATCGCATTGGATAATATATTCTGTAATATCTGCCTTAAATGAAGCGAACTGCCTATCAGATTGTCATATTCTATACTACCTCTGTCAACTGAATAATCGATACACTGTTCATCTGCCTGTGTCTCAATAACACTGCTGACCTCATTAATAATCTTCGTAAGCTCAAATGGTTCTTCTTTAATGGCAATCTCCCCCGACTCAAGCTTATTCATATCAAGAACATCATTTACAAGGTCTAATAAAAAGCCTGAGGCTGACATAATCTTATCAAGACATTCTTCTTCCTTTTCCCTGTTGCCAAGATTGAACCTGCATATATCGACCATTCCTCTTATTCCATTAATAGGTGTTCTTATATCGTGGCTCATACGCCTTAGAAAATCTGTCTTTGCAATATTGGCACGTTTCTCCTGCTCTGCCGCCTGTAGAAGCTGTCTTTTATATTCCATTTCCTGTAGCTGCATTTTGCTTTCGTCCTTGGCAATAACAAGCTGTCTTACAAACATGACAACACCTATTACCGCAATATAAACAAATAATGCAGCAGCAACCGCCCTGTTTCTTAAAGAATATACCTGCTTATCCGCAAAGAACGCATATATTGTATAATTCTCTATCTGCTTTCTCTTGCCATAGTAATAATCATTTTTGTATGGTACAGCTATAATACCATTATCATTTTCTTCCCAAGCTCCATCATATCTTTTCCTCAGTGCCTTCATATCAAGCCCCTGAAGCTCCTCGTCATTGGAATTAAGCACCTTGTCCTCATCTGATATATATACAATCCCATCCATATCAAACTCAAAACCTGATATGAGCCTGTCAATGCTTATATCTCCACTATTATCATAGCTTTCCTTCTTCACATATGTAATAACTGCACCTTTTGTATCTTTTCTTGCCGCTACAGCAATATCGGAAAACTCCTCATTCTGGCTTTCGGCATATGTTATGCTCCCTGACCTGGCATTAACTCTTGTTATATATACCTTCTGTGGGTGTTCAATGACATCTTTTACATTACTGTCGTCTATAACTGAATCAATATCCGTATATTCCATTCCCCTGCAAGATTCACATTCACCCTCTCCGTCAAGAACAACTATTCCGTCAAGTCTCTGGTTATACATATATTCATCTAAAAATGTATCAATATCATCTTCATACTGCATACACCTTACTAATTCCTGTGTCTTATCAGAAAGCCTGTACAAGCTTTTCACTTTATCATTCTGTATAAAGTATTCATATGTATTAACTCTTGTCTGCACAAAATCCAGCACCCTGTCTGCTGTCTTATTAACCGTTTCATTGCTTATTTCGGTAAATATAACAGCTACTATTGTCAACAATATAAATCCTGTAATTATTGAAATCAAAAATGCTTTAACATCTGATATGCCCCATATTCTACTCTTATCTTCCATTAGTTCCCCCATACTGCCATACTAACGTCAACCCCATATTTCTCTGCTATGCTCTGTATTGTGCCATCAGCCCTCATTTCGTTAAGCACCCCGGTAAGCTTCTTATCAATTCCACTGTCATTATCAAGTGAAAATGCAATTCCCAGCTCTGACACACTTAATTCTTCCCGAAGCACACCAAAATGTTCCTCATTGGACTGTACAAATACATTCATAGCATTTTCGTGACCTGCTATGGCATCAACATAACCTTTTCTCATACTAGCATATAATTCTTCCATCGTTGACATACTGTACAGCACACCAACCTGCGGCGTATTCGTATTAGATAGTATGTACTCCGGCTTGGAAGTTACCTGCACCGCCACTCTTTTGCCGTTAAGATCAGCAAGGTTTTCTATCCCGCTGTCTTTATTGACAACTACTATCTGACGGCTGTACATATATGGACCAGCCCAGTTGTACTTATCCTCCCTGCCGGTCATTGTAAAACAGCCCCACAGGCAGTCTACCGCTCCCTCTTTAAGATATATGTCTTTGTTATCCCATACAATCTGCTTGAATACTGGCGTATAACCCATACGCCTGCAAGCCTCTCTTGCTATCTCAACATCAATTCCTGTAAAGTTGCCATCACTGTCAAGATAACTGTAAGGCACATAATTATCACTGCCTATTATAAGAGGCTTTAAATCATTACTTGAACTCTTAGAGCCGTTATTATGTATATTACTGCACGCCATAAGCCCTGCTGATACTATGGCAGACAATATACATATAACTAATTTTAAATAACTAATTATATTATTACTTTTCATTTTTCCCCCACTCTTTAATAAATACACTCTTAAGTATTTCTGCCTGATGTCTGTATATATCCTTTTATATATTTATCAATGTTTTTAATCATATACTCTACTAATCTTACATAACTTTTATGTATTTAATTATATAGCCTGATGAACTATAAGTCTATGTTTATATATTTTAAAATTTTTAATTTATTTAGATATAATAAATTGTTCCGTAACTTATACTATATATTAATATTAAAAACAGCAGGAAGATATTATGAATTTCCAATATCTTCCTGCTGCTTATATACATCAGCTTATATGCTTTATTATTCTATTATAATTGTATGTTACTCATTATTGCTGTTATTAAATATATCTGGATTTTCTTCGTTAATAGTGCTCTTCGCAGTATCTTTATTATCTGCTCCGGATGAAGCTGTATCAGAAGATGCATCTCCTATTCCCTTCCATATATCACTTTCTGCAGGTCCGCTAAGTGTAGATGAATAACTTCCATCTTCATTGAATGTTACACTCTCGGCAACCTTTTCAGAATGTGTAAAACCTGTTGTGTCAACTGGTTCTGGAATACCTTTGACCTCGCGGAATATCTTCATAAATTCCTTACCTGTAATTGTTTCGTGATCATAAAGATAATGGGCAATCTTGTCAAGGACATCTCTGTTCTCTATAAGAAGCTGCTTAGCTTCCTCATAACATTCCTTTAACATATTCTTGACTTCTTCATCAATCTGTGCAGCTGTTTCATCAGAACAGTCAAGTCTTGCATTACCATTAAGGTAAGGGTCATCTACTGTTGCCAGATTCATAAGTCCGAATCTGTCTGACATACCATACTGTGTAATCATAGCCTTGGCTATCTTGGTAGCCTTTTCTATATCGTTAGCAGCCCCTGTTGTAACTTTGCCAAAGACAATCTCCTCTGCCGCACGTCCAGCAACTAAAGTTACAAGTCTTGCCATAAGCTCATCTTTGTTCTGTAAGTACTTTTCTTCTTCTGGAACCTGCATTACATAACCTAATGAACCCATAGTTCTTGGTACAATAGTAATCTTCTGTACTGGCTCTGAGTCTTTCTTTAAAGCTGTAACAAGTGCGTGTCCTACCTCGTGGTAAGCAACTGTCTGCTTCTCTTCCTTGCTGAGCACCCGGTCTTTCTTCTCTTTACCAGCTATGACAACTTCAACTGCCTCAAATAAATCTTTCTGTGATACATACTTTCTTCCTGCCTTAACTGCAGCGATAGCAGCTTCATTAATCATATTGGCAAGATCTGAACCTACTGCACCACTTGTTGCAAGTCCGATTTCTTCAAAATTAACTGTATCGTCCATAAGCACATCTTTAGAATGTACTTTAAGTGTTTCAATACGTCCCTTAAGGTCTGGCTTGTCAACTATAACTCTTCTGTCAAGACGGCCTGGTCTAAGTAACGCCTTATCAAGAACTTCTGGTCTGTTAGTAGCCGCAAGTATAAATATACCCTTTGATGAATCGAAACCATCCATCTCTGCTAATAACTGGTTAAGTGTCTGTTCTCTTTCGTCATTACCGCCGCCATATCTTGAATCACGGCTCTTACCAATAGCATCTATGAATATGATACAAGGTGCCTGCTTGGTAGCTTCTTTAAAAAGGTCTCTTACTCGTGAAGCACCAACACCTACGAACATCTCAACAAAATCTGAACCTGCAAGTGAGAAGAATGGTACATTAGCCTCACCAGCTACTGCCTTTGCAAGAAGTGTCTTACCAGTTCCCGGAGGACCTACTAAAAGAGCACCCTTTGGAAGCTTGGCACCAATCTTTGAATACTTATCTGGATTATGAAGAAAATCCACTATCTCTGTAAGCGACTCCTTCGCCTCATCCTGTCCTGCTACATCTTTAAATGTAACACCTGTCTTCTTCTGTACATATACCTTAGCGTTATTCTTGCCGACACCCATGCCGCCCATCATACCGCCGCCTTTGGATATTCTTCTATATACAAAGGCAAATATTACATATATGAATAAGAATGGTAATACATATGCAACCAGAAATTCTACTATTGATGAATTAGAATCTGGTATATAACCTGAGAATTCAATACCTTTTCTCTTGAGTAATGGAACAAGTGTGTCATCATTAACATATCCTGTATAGTATGTGTAGCCTAACTTGTTCGCTTCCGGAGTATCCCCTGCACTGTCAACTGGTGTAATAAGAATTCTATCCTGTTCAAGTGCAACGCTCTTTACTTCATCATTATTAACCATCTCTATGAACTCATTATAAGTTATCTCCTTATAAGTAGCATTCTTTACGAGATTGTTAAGCATTGTTATTCCAATAAATGTAATAACCGCAGCAATTATAATAAAGACAATAAGACTGGTGTTCTTAGGCTTTTTATTATTGTTATTATTGCCGCCACCATTATTCCTGTTGTTATTATTACCACCACCGTAATTATTACCGTTGTTGTAATTATCCATTCGGCTTCTCCATTCCTAGTTCTTTATACTCTCATCGTCTGATAACTTACATTAACAGACAATACCCATTATAAAGAAGGAACATTTATAAATCAACCTTTAATAAAAGGTTTCATACTATTTATTTTTTATTAAGATTTAGTTATTCTTTTCCTGATACTCAAGTGCCGCGCCAATAAATCCTCTGAATAATGGATGTGGTCTGTTAGGTCTTGACTTTAATTCTGGGTGAGCCTGTGTTGCTAAGAACCAAGGGTGCTCCTTAATCTCTATCATCTCAACAATTCTTCCGTCTGGTGAGATACCTGAAAGCTGCATACCATTTTCAACAAGAACTTTTCTGTAGTCATTATTTACTTCATATCTGTGTCTATGTCTTTCATTAATAGTTTCTTCGCCATATAATTCATATGCCTTAGAATCCTTGGCAAGCACACAAGGGTATGAACCAAGTCTTAAAGTTCCACCGATATCGTCAATACCTTCCTGATCTGGCATAAGGTGAATTACTGGATGTGTTGTATCTGGCTTTAACTCAACACTGTGCGCATCTTCATATCCAAGAACGTCTCTTGCAAATTCTACGATTGCAAGCTGCATTCCAAGGCACAGACCTAAGAATGGCACGTTATTCTCTCTTGCATATTTTATAGCCTGAATCTTTCCTTCTACACCTCTGTCACCGAATCCACCTGGTACAAGAATACCTGATACATCTGATAATAATTCAGCGGCATTATCCTTAGTAACTGTCTCTGAGTCAATCCATTTGATTGTGACATCAGCAGAATTATATACACCGCCGTGCTTTAATGCCTCAACTACTGAAATATAAGCATCGTGAAGCTGTATATATTTACCTACTAATGCAACTGTAACCTTCTTAGTTGGATTTTTCCAAGCCTTGCACATAGCTCTCCACTCATCTAAATCTGGTTCTGGACAATCAAGCTCTAGACATTCGCAGGCTACCTGTGCAAGATGTTCTTCTTCCATAGCAAGTGGTGCATCGTAAAGTATCTCAACATCAAGATTTTGTAATACGTGTGTCTTTGGCACGTTACAGAATAATGCAATCTTATCCTTAATACCAGGTTCAAGTGGGTGCTCTGTACGGCATACTAAGATATCTGGCTGAATACCCATTCCCTGTAATTCCTTAACACTTGCCTGAGTAGGCTTTGTCTTCATCTCGCCTGAAGCCTTAAGATAAGGAATAAGTGTAACGTGTATAAGAATAGCATTTTCGTGTCCAACTTCGTGCTGGAACTGTCTGATTGCCTCTAAGAATGGCTGTGATTCGATATCACCTACTGTTCCACCAACCTCGATAATTGCAATCTTAGTTTCATCAGTTGAATAATCTCTATAAAAACGGCTCTTTATTTCATTAGTTATATGAGGAATTACCTGAACTGTTCCTCCACCAAAATCGCCACGGCGTTCCTTCTGTAATACAGACCAGTATACCTTACCTGTTGTTACATTAGAATTCTTATTAAGACTTTCATCAATAAATCTTTCATAATGTCCAAGGTCAAGGTCAGTCTCCGCACCATCATCTGTTACGAATACTTCACCGTGCTGGATTGGGTTCATTGTTCCCGGGTCAATGTTAATATATGGGTCGAACTTCTGCATAGTCACCTTAAATCCACGTGCTTTTAATAATCTACCGAGTGAAGCTGCTGTGATTCCTTTACCAAGACCTGAAACTACACCACCTGTTACAAATACATATTTTACAGACATTATTCCTCCTATCCGCCTTTCGGCTTACACATTAATCAACATTCCTACATTATTTTCAACATTATACAGTCATAAATTGCAAATTTCCACATTTTTTTATAATTAAATCTGTATTAATTCTGATACATTTATTTCATTTTATAATCGTTAATAAAATGTCTTTTCTATGGCAGATATGACGTATTCTGACTTAATATTATTAAGCTGGACAATATTAATATTAGTTATCTTATCTTTATTAATATAACCATTAATAATATCCTCCCCTTTATCATTCTTCTCATATCTGAACTCAGTATCTGATATGGTGAGAGCTATTCCCTGTCCCGTATATTTGGAATATGCTTCCTTTAATGTCCATATTCTAAGAAAACGGTTCTCATCTTCGCCAATCCACCGACATTCATTATCAGTAAAAAATCTTCTGGCAACCTTTAAATAATTCTTTCTTGTATGCTCTATATCCACACCAACTGCATTTTCTGATATGGCACATACAACATAATCTCCTGTGTGGGAAAGATTAAAATGTATATTCTTATCCGCATACTCCGGCTTATTATTCGCAGTAAGTTTGATATCATAATCATAAGCCTTATCATATCCGCCGATAAGCTTATTTATATCTATATCATATTCCGAATTACTTTCCCATAAATGTCCTGCTTGGATATTCTCTCTTTCCCGCTTGGAAGCCTCAATTAGATAATTCTTATCTACACAATTCCCAGTTATATAATTATGAGCTATATAATTCCCAGCTTCATAGTCCTTTGTCGCATAATTAAGAAGAAGCCCTGCAACAAGGCTTCTCCTCTTATCTTCCATATATTGATATCTGTCAATCTTCTCCTGCCTGTACTCTGGCACAAGCATTTTCCCAGTGTTAAACATATCCTCGGTTATATCAGATATGTCCGTTATATACAATCTCATATTCTTCCTATACTGTTGCTGTATCGAACTGGCTCTCATATAAGTTCTTATAAAATCCGCCAGCCGCAAGCAGTTCTTCGTGATTACCCTTTTCTATAATATGTCCGTCTTTCATAACAAGTATAACATCTGCTGACTGTATTGTAGAAAGCCTGTGGGCAACTATAAAGCTTGTTCTTCCTTCCATAAGCTTGTTAAATGCGTTCTGAATTTTTATTTCAGTTCGGGTATCTATAGATGAAGTTGCCTCATCAAGAATAAGCATTGGTGGTCTTGTAAGCATAATTCTTGTTATGCACAAAAGCTGCTTCTGCCCCTGTGAAAGACTTCCTCCGTCCTCACCAATCACTGTATCAAACCCATTAGGAAGACGCTTTATAAATCCGTATGAGTATGAAGCCTTAGCTGCCTCAATAATCTCTTCTTCTGTGGCATCCGGCTTTCCCATAGTGATATTCTCCCTGATAGTTCCTGCCTTAAGCCATGTTTCCTGTAATACCATACCAAAACCGTGTCTTAATGAATATCTTGTCATATCCCTTATATCAACACCTGATACATCTATGCTTCCTGAATTAACATCATAAAACCTCATTAAAAGGTTGATTACTGTTGTCTTACCACAGCCTGTAGGACCTACAATCGCAATCTTCTGTCCCTTCTTAACGTGAAGTGTGAAGTCCTCTATAAGCTTTCTGTCTGGTGTGTATGAGAAGTATACGTTATTAAGGTCTACCCTGCCATCAATATCTGTAACACTAACTGCTGATGGTGCATCTGGAATTTCTGGTTCTTCCTCTATAAGCTCGAACATTCTTCCTGCACACGCAATGGCATTCTGAAGCTCTGTTATAACGCCTGATATTTCATTAAAAGGCTTAGTATACTGTGTAGCATAACTTAAGAAGCTTGATAACTGTCCAACTGTTATGCCTCCGCCTATTGCAGAAAATGCACCTGCAACAGCTACTGCTGCATACACAAGGCTGTTGACAAATCTCGTCGATGGGTTAGTTATTGATGAGAAGAATATAGCTCTTAAAGAATACTTCTGTAATCTTTTATTAATCTCGTCAAATTCTTCTACTGCCCTTTCTTCATAGCCGTATGCCTTTACAACCTTCTGTCCGCCAATCATCTCATCAATAAATGCCGTCTGCTCACCTCTTGTTTCTGATTGGAGCTTGAACATTGAAAATGTCTTCTTAGCAATAAAGCTTGCAACAAATAATGAAACCGGGGTTATAACAACAACTACAAGTGTAATCTTTACATTTATTGTAAGCATAAATATAAGTGTTCCTGCAATTGTAAGCACACCTGAAAAGAACTGTGTAAATCCCATTAAAAGACCATCTGCGAACTGGTCAACATCGGCAATTACACGGCTTACAATATCACCATATGACTGTGCGTCAATATATTTAAGAGGAAGCTTCTGTAACTTTTCCATAGCCTCATCTCTTATATCTCTTGTAACGTGGTAAGTTATCTTATTATTGCATATATTCATTATCCACTGTGACAGTGCTGTTATGGCAACAACAATTCCTATTGTTATAAGCACCTTTGTTATGCCTGCAAAATCAACATTGCCCGGTCCTATAATATGGTCAATTCCTCTACCAACAAGAATTGGCACATACAATGTAGAAGCAACTGTTACAGCAGCCATAAGGATTGATATAACAAGAAATCCACTATATTTCTTTATTCTTTTTAATACTTTGCCAAGCGTAGACTTCTGCGCTTCTCTTTTATCCTTATTATCTTTCATAACTAATCTCCATTCTGACCTATGACTTGAACTGTGAATTATATATTTCCCTGTATACTTCACAATTCTCCAAAAGTTCTGTATGTGTACCTATTCCTGCAACCTCACCATCATCAAGCACGATAATTTTATCTGCGTGCATAAGTGATGCTGAACGCTGTGATACTATAAATACTGTAGGATTATTAGGCATCGTTCTTATAGACTTTCTAAGTGCCGCATCTGTAGCAAAGTCAAGAGCTGATGCACTGTCATCAAGAATAAGGACATCTGGCTTTTTAACAACTGCCCTTGCAATTGTAAGTCTTTGTCTTTGTCCACCTGAAAGGTTCTTACCACCCTGTTCAATCATATAGTCAAGGCGGCCTTTCTTCTTATCAACGAATTCCTTCGCCTGTGCTATTGCAAGTGCATCATCTATCTCTTTATCTGTAGCATCTGCCTTAGCCATCTGGATATTCTTTCTTATGCTTCCTTTGAATAATACTGCCTTCTGCATTACTATTCCGACTTTGTCCCTTAACTGTTCTATATTAATATCTTTAACATTAGTTCCATTTATTAATACTTCACCACTGGTTGCATCATAAAACCTTGGTATAAGTCCGACAAGACTTGACTTACCTGAACCAGTACCACCTATTATACCGATAGTCTGTCCCCTGTAAGCCTTAAAATTAACGCCGGCAATACTTGTATCACCAGCTCCATTATACTTAAGGGCAACATTCTTAAATTCTACGACAGGAACATTTTCTTTATATGCTGATAAATCCATACTGCCATCCTTCATACTTGGCTGCACTTCAAATATTGACTCAATTCTTCCTGCACAGGCAAGAGCCTTAGTTATATTAATTACAAGATTAGCAAGCTTGATAAGCTCAACAAGTATCTGTGACATATAATTGTAAAGGGCTACAACCTGTCCCTGCGTAAGACCACCTTGATTAACTCTTATCGCACCAACCCATATAAGTGCAATTATTGAAACATTAACAACTGTGTAAGTAAGAGGATTCATAAGACCTGAAATCTTACCTACGAACTTCTGCAGATGATTAAGTTCTTCATTCTTATTCTTAAAACGTGCAAATTCATCGTCCTGCTTATTAAATGCTCTTATTACTCTTACACCTGTAAGATTTTCCCTTGTTATTCCAAGGATTGTATCAAGACCTGCCTGTACCTTCTTATATAAAGGTCTTGTTCCTATCATAATTCCAAATACTATAACGGCAAGGACTGGTATAGCTGCGACAAATATAAGTGCCGCCTTGACATCTATTGTAAATGCCATAATCATAGCACCAAATACAATAAATGGAGAACGTAAGAATAATCTTAATACAAGATTAACACCATTCTGAATCTGGTTAATATCACTTGTCATTCTTGTCATAAGAGTTGACGTTCCAATGTCGTCCATCTCCGTGAACGAAAGTGACTGTATATGCTTGAATAAAGCATGCCTTATTCCTGTAGCACAGCCAACTGCCGCCTTGGCACTGAAATACTGTGCTGTTATTGAACATACAAGACCTATAATTGCAAGGCCTAAAAGCATAAGGCACATTTTTACTATATAAGCTGTGTCCTGCTGTCCTATGCCCCTGTCAATTATAGAAGCAACTACCAATGGAACGAATAACTCAAAGAGTGCTTCAAGCATTTTAAAAAGTGGTGCTAACACACACTCTTTTTTTAATTCTTCCAGATACTTTAGAATCATCTTCATTACTCTTTACCTCACTTGTCCTTATCTTTAAACAGCCAATGGATTATCTTACTCTAAATCTATAAGCTCTGATAAAAGATTCTCATATGCATACGCTCTCTTGCTCATAAAATATTGATTATACACTTCATAATTATAATATGAATGTTCATACTGTCTTGAATACAGATGAGCAAGGTCTACCTTCCGTGTAAATGAAAGTTCTTTGTTATTATACCACCAGTCAGCAATATTCAGCATTTTAATTGCAATTATTCCAACAATACCGCCCTTGACTTTTAAAAGCAGATTATAATCATATACTGAATCAAGAAAATATCTGTACAGATAATACATAAGAAGCTGTTCATATTCAGTTTCATCTTCCTTGTGGTATTCGTCAAATTCCTTCACAACAGCCCTGAACTGCTCTGCACTTGTACATTCCTCAAAGAAATTATTAACTTCCTCTGTGTATATATTCCAATCTTTATTAATAACTTCCATTCCCTCAAAACTTTCAAAGAACTTTCTTATATGCTTATATGTATCTTTCTTTCCAGCAGCAATACGCCTTGCCCTGTTTAACTTATTTTCCCTGTAGGCTTCCTTGGCAAAACGTCCACATACACCTACTATAAGTTCATCTCTTTCTCTATCAAGATAATCCTGTATATTCCTTGCAAACATCAGTATAAGCACGCATCTTTCCATTATCGTGTAATCTCTGTCCGTGGCTATATTATATGCTATAATTCTTGCCTGCCTTAACTGTACAAAGGTAAGCGGGTCTATATCATTGTAGCTGTTAATCTGCTCCCTGTTCTTTACCTCTCTGAATTTAAGCTCGCCCTTATATCCTAATATAAGCTCACCTGCTGTCTTACAGGATGGTGCAATTCCAATCTCCCTTGTATTGCCATATTCATTAATAAATCTGGGAAACTCTGCACACGTTTCACACAGCGAATCCTTACCAAGCTTGATATAAATCTCACACAAATTCTTCTTATTAAGAAATGGACATCTTCCCTCTTTTAGCGTAAATGTACAGCCACCATCTTCAGATGGCACCATAACACTTCTTAACTTATTGCCAAATGACCCAATTACTCTCCTATACTGCTTGTACGACTCTTTATCAACATCAACATCCCAGCCTGCACAGCATGTATCCGTACATTCTCCCGCTATACATTTAAAATTCTTATAATAATCTGGTGTAACTATCTTCATTTAAGCCTGCTCTGCCTTTCTTTTAGTGTACTTCTACTTTATATATCCTAAGATATTCATACAATTTAACCCTTTATATTTTCTAATATTCGTGTATTTTCTAAACCTGCTGTGTCTTTCTGCCTGTTATAAGTGAATATATTGAAGTTATTGTAAGCACAGCAAATACTGCCACTCCAATAAAAAATGTATAGAACATATAAGGATTATTCTGTAAAAACACTGCAGCTGACGATGTATACACATCATTAAGTGTCACGCTTACTCCAAGTATATTGGCATACTGTGGATATTTCACCATTGTAAGCATTGCAAAATAATACACAGCTATAAGCTCTGGCACACTGCATACAAGTGAAACAGCTATGCTTATTGTCCTTATAATAAATGTATTATTATTCACCAGCTTTCTTGCAAGCACGCTGAATACTACCGAAGCCACCATAAATACCATAAACATAACATAATCATCAACCATCGAAGCTACCCTGTTAAACATATCTTCTCCGGATATTCCCTTATAAGTAATCATCAGCACATAGAAATTATATATCGTCCTTATTCCCATAAAAAATGCACCAATAATAACAACCCTGAATATAATATTTATAATCTTATTATCATTATTCTTCATATAATTCCTCATCTCCTTTAGTAATCACGCTATCTTTATATTTTACATTATTTCTAATATAATTCAATATTTATAATTTTACTTTTTATCATTGAAATATGATACATAATCTGTGTATAATTATAACATTATAATTAAACGAAAGGATTAAAATGATGAACACTAAAAAGCTCTCAACATTCAAACGCCTTTTTATGCTCTCTGTTGTGCTTGTGTTAAGCCTTGCAAGTACATTGACACTTACTGCCTGTGGCAGTAAAATTCCAGAGAACACTGTATTTTCAGTAGATGACCTTGCTGGAAAGTCAGTCGGCGTACAGCTTGGAACTACAGGTGACATATATGTTTCCGATATGGAATCTGATGGTTCAGGAACTAAGGTTGAACGATACAATAAAGGAAATGATGCAATTCAGGCTCTTAAGCAGGGCAAGATTGATGCTGTTGTAATTGATGCACAGCCAGCTAAAGCATTTGTTGCTGCTAACAACGAACTTATGATTCTTGATGAAGAATTTGTTACAGAAGAATATGCTATATGTATTGCCAAGAACAATTCATCACTAACAGAAAAAGTCAATGAGGCGTTAAATGTCCTTATTGCCAACGGAACAGTTAATACAATTATCAATAATTATATTGGTGAAAATGCCTCTAAAGAGGCATATGTACCTACAAGCTCAGGTTCTAACGGAACTCTTACTATTGCTGTTAACGCTTACTTTGAACCTTATGAATATTACAGCAATGGCAAGGTGTGTGGTATTGATGTCGATATTTCCAATGCCATAGCTGATTACCTTAATATGAAGATTGATGTTGAAGATATGGAATTTGATTCAATTATTACTGCTGTATCTTCTGGAAAAGCAGATTTTGGTATATCTGGTATTACTGTTACAGAAGAACGTCTGAAGAATATTGATTTCTCAATCCCTTACACAACTTCAAGCCAGGTTGTTATCGTAAGAAATAATGATGTTAAAGCTTCTGGTTCTAGTTTTGCTGATAAATTCAAGAGTGATTTCATTGATGATGCAAGATACCAGTATCTTCTCACAGGTTTAAGAAATACTCTTATTATTGCAATATGTGCCGCACTTATCGGTATTGTAATAGGTTTCCTTATTGCAATCGTACGTTCTAACCACGATAAGACAGGTAAGATGAAGGTGCTTAACTTCCTCTGCAACATTTATCTCACAGTTATACGAGGAACACCTACAATGGTACAGCTGCTTATTATATACTATGTAATATTCAGCTCAGTACATATTAACAAGATTGTTGTTGCACTCCTTGCCTTTGGTATTAACTCTGGTGCTTATGTTGCCGAAATCTTCCGTTCAGGTATTATGTCAATTGACAACGGACAGTTTGAGGCCGCACGAAGCCTTGGTCTTAACTATAGACAGACTATGATTCAGGTAATACTTCCACAGGCATTTAAGAATGTACTTCCAGCACTTGCCAATGAATTTATCGTACTCTTAAAAGAGACATCAATAAGTGGTTATATCGGTCTTAACGACCTTACCCGTGGCGGTGATATTATCCGAAGCATAACTTATGATCCAATGCTTCCACTTTTCGGTGTTGCACTTATATATCTTGTACTTGTTGTGATTCTTTCATCACTTGTAAAGAAACTTGAAAGGAGATTAAGAAGCAATGAACGACACTAATGTAATTCTTGAAGTAAAAAATCTTAAAAAGACATTTGGCGACCACGTTGTACTTAAGGACATTAATACAACTATTACCAAGGGCGAAGTTATTGCCATAATAGGTCCTTCCGGCTGTGGTAAATCTACATTTTTAAGATCACTTAATCTACTTGAAGTTCCTACCTCAGGACATATCATATATGAGGGCAATGACCTCACAGAAAAGGGTGTAAATGTTGATAAATTAAGACAGAGCATTGGAATGGTATTCCAGCATTTTAATCTCTTTCCTAATATGACAATCAAGAAAAATATCACTCTTGCACCTACACAGTTAGGACTTATGAGCAAAGAAGATGCTGACAAGAAAGCCTTAGAGCTTCTTGAACGTGTTGGCCTTTTAGACAAAGCTGACTCTTACCCTGATATGTTATCTGGTGGACAGAAGCAGCGAGTTGCAATAGCAAGAGCTCTTGCTATGAACCCAGAAATTATGTTATTTGATGAACCTACTTCTGCCCTTGACCCTGAGATGGTTGGTGAAGTACTTGCAATTATGAAAGAGCTTGCCGCAGATGGTATGACTATGATGGTAGTTACACACGAGATGGGCTTTGCAAGGGAAGTCGCTACACGCTGTATGTTCATTAATGAAGGTATGATTGAAGAGGACGAAGCTCCTAAGGAATTCTTTGATAACCCAAAGAGTGCACGACTTAAAGATTTCTTATCTAAAGTATTATAATAATAATATCCAAAAGCTTATTTTAATATTTTAAGAATTAAGCTATAATAAATAATAGTAATTAAGGCAGGTGTTAATTATCATATAATCTGATGTATAATTAACACTTGCTTTATTATTTAGTACCTGTACTAAAGATTAATAAATCACATCGAGGAGGAGCTATATGGAACAATTCAAAAAAGACCTGATTACAACAGGCCGTCCCAGTTTTATTCCAGCACTAATATTGGGAATAATCGCTATTATATCAGCAGTTACCGGAATTGCTTTTGAATTCAGCCGTTATGATAATTTCGACCCAACACATAAAGGTCTTGCACAGCTTAACGCTATATATCTTATGGGACCATTCGCCGAGGAAACTACTAATGGAAAAGTAACTGCAAGATATTATATTGCAGAGGACACCAATGGATATTTATGTGTGATAAGCACTAACAAGAATACTTCAGTACCTGTATATGGACAGGATTTTACTGACGGCAATGACATTTACTCTTTCACACCACAGACACTTAAAGGTAACAGAGTTAAAATATCTGCAAAGCTTGCTTCCTACCTAGTTAAATACTTCAAAAACTCAGGTCTTGGTATTACTACTTCTAACTACACTGATTACTTTGGAAGCTATTATCTTGATACTAATTACAACCGGCACCAGCTCTCTATTGTATTTTATATATGTTCCGGCATATTGGCATTTGCAGCTATTATGTTATTCATATCAGGAAACCGTAATGGTGCATTTATCAAGCAGAAAATGGCACAGCTTGAAGCCGATGGTTCTCTCAACGCCTTATATGAGAACTTTGCTACTAATAAACATTTTTTCTCTAATAAGTTAAAACTCGCTGTATCACCTGATTACATTATTGACCTGAATCGTACCACCAATGGATTTAATGTTATTCCATTAGATACTATTACCAATGTTTATGTATGCAATATAGCTGACGGCAAGCTTACAGGCACTAACTATATTGCCCTGGAGGTTGAATTCGGCAACAGAATAACTATTGCTCCTCACGAGGGTGAGCTGACTGAATATAATTATGTAGTCAATAACATAAGACATTTTATTAAAGAAAGACACGGGGAGGCAGATGCATGATAGTTATTTACAGTTATGGTACAATATACAAAAAAGATGCTGATACTGGTGTTTTCCAGTGTCCTAACTGTGGACATATAACTCCACACGGCTTATACAGACGAATTAACCGTGTTTCTATATTCTATATACCTGTTATTAATATAAGGGGTAAAAGCGGCGAAACGTGTGAATATTGCGGATTTGTACGCCCACTAAATATAAGCGATTACAGAAAGGCTAAGAAAGCTGCAAGACAGTAATTAAGCAGATTATTGTTATACACTTGTCCATACTAATACGGCACCGGCAATGTAATATTAAATAAGCACTCTTATACTTGACCTATGTCTCTAGTGCTGTAGATTTAGATTATTGACACAATAAAAAACAGATGATTAATTATGTATCTATACAGCAGACCAGAACTAAATTCCGGTCTGTTACAGGAAAATCACATAATTAACCATCTGTTTTTAAGACTGCATTTTCTTCTTTCCAATAATAAGAAGGACCACACCTGCTGCAATAAAGAATATTGATATAAACTGCGATGTTGAAAGAATACCTATCTCGCCCCTGTAATCATTTCTTAAGAACTCAATAAGAAATCTTCCAATCCCATATAAAATCATATATAAATAGCCAATTCCACCAGCTGGAAGCACAAGCTTTCTACCATCTTTCTTCCTTATTGTATAGCCTATAAAATGTGCAACCGCAATAAGTATTATCATATGAATTATATTAGCTCCTGCTGATATAAGCTGTGTAGGAATAAGCTTTACACCTGCTGGTGCCTGAGAACCCACTGGGAATATCACGCCAAATGCACTGTCTGTCACACGTCCATAGCAACAGCCTGCAAGATAACAACCTATTCTTCCAAAGCCCTGTGCTAATGCTATCTCCGGCATTATAAGATCAAAATACTCAAGGAAATTAATCTTCTTAATCTTACAATAAAGCATACTGCAAAGCACACCTGCTATAATTCCTCCATACACAACAAATCCTGATGAACCTAATACCTCTTTAGGATTTTTAATAAAGCTGTCAAATTCAACTATTATAAATAAAAGTTTTGCTCCAGCAAATCCTGTAAGTCCTGCGATTATCGCTATATCTATAACCGACTCGTCCTTAAGTCCAAGTTTCTTTGCCCTGTATTCACCAAGAATCATAGCAAGTATAAATCCAAGTGCTATCATAAAGCCATAGCCGTGAACGGTCACCCCGCCTATTTTAAACAAATCTGCCTTCATATATATCCTCTTTTCTTTAAATTCCAAACATCTTTATATTAATAATTATCTTTATATCAGAAGCGTTCCACATTCCAAGCATTTCTATATTAACCATCATCTTTATATCTGAAGCCACTCTACATTCCGAACATCTCTATGGATTTATCAAGTCTTTCCTTGAATTCTTCAAAGAATTTATCTGCTTCGTAACCTTTCATGTAAAATGTTCTGAGATTATACATATTAAGTATCTTAATCTGTTCCTCAGAAAGTCCTGCCAAGGCTCTCTGAACCTTCTTAATATAACTATGCCATTGTATCACATATGAATTATAACTTTCAATATTATCAATTCCTATCCACTTGCGTACTTTTATCTTAGTCAGATTATCTTTATTACATTCACCCTTCTGTAATATATAATAAAAATGCTCATCATCTTCCCAATATCTTCCTAACGGAAACATTCTGCATATGCCAGGCCTGTAATTATGTATTGTACATCTGTTATCAGCTCCAAGAAATGAACAGCCATTACTAACTGTCTGCATTTTAATATTAGGAAGTATACAGCCATCTACCATATTAAGCTCAATATTAGTATCCAGAAGCTGCTCAAATGTCTTTCCTGTGCCAATTCCAAGCCTGTAACAATCATAAGGATCAAGCACTATTGTTCTGCCCATTCCTATGCAGCATATCTTCTTACAGCCCTGGCAAGAATTCGTATCTGTCTTTACCATATCATTTTCTCTATATAATCTTCCATCACTAATATCTTCCAATCCTACATCTCTTAACATTATGTCACGTCAGCACCTTTCCTGTTATTTAAAATTTCATCTATCAAATTAAATTTTCATCTATTAAATTATAATCTCATCTAACATATTATAATCTCATCCGTCAAATATCTTTTTAGCCACTCAGACTTATTCATATTATACTTTAATATCGGATATGTGTCGATACTGCTTTTTTTGCTAAACACGGCTTATAATGCTATTTCATTTTCTATTTAATTATTATATCTGCCTGTTGTATACTGCTTCGTGCACTTAATAATCTGAAAAAGCACGCAGAAATGACAAAAAATACCAAACTTCTTTAAAATACATATTACTTTTTTATAAAAATGTGATACAATATATCACTGTACGATAAACAGTAAGCAATTGATGCAAGATGGGAGATAACAATGAAACACAAGATTATAACATTTGGTGAATTAATGCTCAGACTTTCACCTGACAACAATGAAAGATTTACACAGGCACATTCTTATGAAGCTGTATATGGCGGCGGCGAAGCTAATACTGCTGTATCCCTTGCCAATTTTAATGTTAATGTAAGCTATGTTACTAAGCTTCCAGAACATACTATTGGACAGAGTGCTGTTAATTCTTTAAGACAGTATGGTGTCGGTGTTGAACATATAGTAAGAGGCGGCGAACAGATTGGAATATATTTCCTTGAGAAAAAGACGAGCCAGAGACCTACTAATGTTATATATAACAGAAAAGGTTCAGCATTTGCCCTTGCCAATGTAGATGACTTTGACTGGGATTCAATATTTGCTGATGCTACATGGTTTCATTTTTCAGGAATTACTCCAGCAATAAGTGATAATATGGCACAGATTACTCTTCTTGCCTGCAAGAAAGCTAAGGAAAGAGGAATTACAATAAGCTGTGACCTTAATTACAGAAGCAAGCTCTGGTCTGGTGAAAAGGCTAACAAAGTAATGAGCGAAATATGTAAGTATGTTGATATATGTATCGCTAATGAAGATGATGCAGTTGGAATATTCGGACTTGATGCCTCTAATTCAGATAAAGAGAAGAATTCTTACATTGCAGAAGAACTTATAAAAATGTTCCCTAACTTCAAGATGGTTGCATCTGTATGGAGAACAGAAACTTCAATAACAACATTCAAGCTCCAGTCAATGATATACACAGAAGGAAAGGCTTACTACAGCCAGGAATTCTTTATGAATATTCTTGATTATATTGGTGCTGGTGATGCTTATTGTGCTGGTATTATATATAGTTTTATCAATGACTTTGACCCACAGAAAGCTGTTGAATTCTCTAATGCCGCAAGCTGCTTAAAACATACTGTAAGCGGTGATTACAACCTCGTATCTGTAGACGAAGTTATGAAGCTTGCATTTGCCAAGGCTGGTAATGAGGTTTCCCGTTAATATTAATAAACAATAAATATATATGGGTGTCATTTTAAACTAATGCTCTACAGTATACAGATAATAATCTGTTATTATCTATATATTACGTAATAGTCTATTATGACACCCTTTTTAAATTCTCTCTATATATTTATCTTTATATGGCAATAACTTACTATACCACTTATACAGCCTGAGACTGTCACATCTTACTCTTTACATTAACTACCATTAGCGATATAGCAGCTATTTCTATCCTTGTCATATTCCGTCATCATCACACTTTATTCTTATCCACAGTTATTGCAGTCACTTATGTTGTTCCCTGAATTCGTACACACTGGCATATCTTCCTCACACGTTGGCTGACAGCCTGTTTCGCAATCTTGTTTTAATCTACCTTCACATTTTGGTGGGCTTAAATCAAGAGGCTTGATTGCTAGATTCAAAAGATTGCCGCACACGAATTTCATCTCATTAGAATCTTCCTCTGCCACTATGCTTCCCTTAGGAGTTACAATCTTTCCAGCACTTGCAACCCTGTAGCCAGCAAAATACAAGCTCTGTAATATAATCGAAAGACCTATTGTTATCTCATCATCAGTTGTATCAAGGTTAATTACTTTTGGAATTGCAGAAAGATTAAGTCCCTGCGTTATTCTGTTATTATCCGCTGTAAATCCTGTATAATTAAGTGCCGCACTATACTGTGGTGTAGCCGCTGCATTATAATTGTAAGATATTCCATAAGGTGCAAATATTTCAAGCTCCACAGAAGTTGGATTGACATCTTCATCATAGGTAGCCGAAGTTGTTTCTGGTGGCAGATATACAGCTGTTGGATAAAGTGTTGCCACAAGCCTGCAATTCTCATCATACAGACTTACCGCAAATGTCACTGACAAGTTTGACAATGTAACTGAATAACAGTTCGGTCTGCCCGGTATCTGTGTTATAACTACATTTCCTGTTCCATATTCATAGGATACATCTATTACACTTGCAGTTGCGTTGACAGCCGTTGGATAAGTTGCTGATATATCTGCACCTATTGGAAATTCAGCACAAAGGTTAATACCAATCTGGTCATATATCAATGGCGCATAAAGACTAAGTTCACTCGGTGAACCGCATATCGGATTGGTACATACATCAAAACATCCATTAGGCATATTAGATACAAGATTACTTGCAATCTTTGTTGTACAGCATTTTTTCCTGCACTTACACTTTGCCATTTCAAATCCTTCCTTTAAGTATTCTTACTACATTATATGTTCTAAATACTTTGTTGCTACCATACATTTTAATAAGCTTCACATATCAGATCTACTGATGAACAGAGGGTAATATGTCAAATGTATATTCAGTTGGGAATAACCGCCAGTTAATTATCTATAATGCCGGTTCTAATATATTCTTACGTGTAGCCCATTTTGGTGGGCTTGACCGCCCTATCGTGCTTGCTGCAGACTACTTATGCGGTCTTACAGAGTGTATATATAATTCATCTCTTTATTATTCCTACATCAATCAGAATGGTTCACTTATCTTAAAAAATATTATGGATACCGCTAATGTATTGGCTATAGACTGTAATTATGTACAGGAATATTCTAATCCTAAGCTTGCCATATGTAATGACACCCTGCTTCTTTTCTATCTTAAGCAAAATCCTGTATCTGATAAACCCAGCCTGCACTGTATAACACCTGATGACAATAATGCACTGCCTATCCCACTGCCTGATATTAAAAAGCCTGTGAATTCTTACAGTGTGCTTGCATATAATAATTTTATTTTATTATGTGTTAATGAACACATATACAAAATTGAACAAATCGGACATTTCAAACAATTAGCTATATGCACTGCCGACAATAATAGTACTGATAATAACAACGCTGACAATATTAATTCAAATAATAATAATTCTAATAATAATGATAATTACATTGAACGTGAAAAATCCCTGACCGAAGATTTCAACAAAAAGATTGCCGCATGCCAGGCAAAAATAAATGAGCAGTCAGCCGTCATTGACAGCATAACCACCCAATATAATGAACTTATGGATATTGCCCGCCAGTACCGTGACGAAGCAATTAAATGGAGAAGTAAATTTATATAACTATTCCAATAATTAATTAGTGTAATGTACTTTTAAGAGGCTTAACCCCTTGGCTGGAGCTGTCGCTCCAGCTAAAGAACGATTCTTTGCCTCTAAAAGCTCTTGCATACTGTCTGCCTCTCTTTTACCAAAACCAACCTCTAATAATGTTCCTGATAATATTCTTACCATATATTGAAGAAATCCACTTCCGTGGAAGGTCATATTAAGATACGAACCCTTAAGCGATATATCAATTGAATATATCTCCCTGACTGTAGATTTCTTCATCTTTGGATTACCGCAGAAGCTTGCAAAATCATGAACTCCTACAAGATAAGAAGCTGCTTTCTTCATAGCCTCAACATCTGGCACAGCACCTGTGATATGCACATATTTTCTATTAAATACAGGCTTCTTATCCCCAACATAACAGGTATAACAGTAGGTTTTCCCCATTGCATTATATCTGCTGTGGAAACGTTCTGAAGCTATTCTTACTTCCATTACACATATGTCCTCAGGCAGATATCTGTTCATATAATCACAGATTTCATCTGGTGTCATACTTGTCTGCATATGTGCATTGGCTGCCATTCCTTTGGCGTGGACTCCTGCATCAGTTCTTCCTGCACCTATTACATCTATCTGCTCCCCTGTCATCTGTGACAGAACAGACTCTAACTTGCCTTGTATCGTCATATCTGTATTAGGCTGATGTTCCCAGCCATAATATCTGGTTCCATCATATGCTATTATCATCTTGTAATTATTCTTCACTTATTGCTTAACTCCATTCTTCTTACATATATCATTAAGACAGCACCCATCACAATGAGGCTTGGTTCTTGCACTGCACACTTCCCTGCCGTGTATTACAAATCTATGGCAAAGGTCACTTCCCTCTTCTGGCGGAACTATCTTCCACAGTGCCATCTCAACCTTTTTAGGTTCTTTCTCATCTTTTACAAGTCCAATTCTGTTGCACAGCCTTATACAATGTGTATCTGTCACAATTGCCGGCTTTCCGAATACATCACCCATAATAAGGTTGGCACTTTTTCTTCCAACTCCAGGAAGCTTTAAAAGTTCCTCTAATGTATCTGGCACTTTATTGTTATACACCGTATGAAGCATACGCATACAGCCGCTTATATCCCTTGCCTTACTCTTTGATAAACCGCATGGACGGACTATTTTCTCTATGTCATATACATCTGCATCAGCAAGTGCCTCTATTGATGGATACTTGTCAAATAACTGTGGCACAATAACATTCACTCTCGCATCTGTACACTGTGCTGCAAGCCTTACGCTTACCAGAAGCTTCCACGCATCATCATAATCAAGCGTACAGCCGGCATCAGGATATTCTGTTTTAAGACGTTCTATAACTTCATAAGCAAGCTGCTTTTTAGTCATTGCTCTTCTTTCCCTTTCCTGCAGCTATGTAGAATACCAACAGTGCAAGAATAACAGCTACTGTCATCCATATGCACACAACCTTAGTACCCTGTGGCTTAAACATATCATAATAACCCTTAAAATATATAACTAAATCAATAACAGGAAGAACGTATACCATATAGCCTTTTAACCATTTAGGAAATGATATGCCTTTTCCCATATTAACTTCTGCCACGAAATTGTCATATCCCCAGCCGTTCTTTCTTGTACAGAAAAGCACGAATAAAAGACAGCCAAGAGGAAGTATATTATATGAAACTATAAAATCTTCCAGATCCATTATAGTTGTACCAGCTCCAAGAGGCTGTACTCCCGACAAAACATTATATCCAAGAACTGCTGGCATACAAAGCACTGATATTACAAAAAGATTAACTAATGACGCTCTCTTTCTGCTACAGTTAAATAAATCCATAGTCATTGCAATAATATTTTCATATACTGCTATTACTGTAGATAATGCCGCAAATGCCATAAATATAAAGAATAATACTTCCCATATAACCCCACCCGGCATCTGGTTGAATACATTAGGAAGTGTTATGAATAATAACGATGGACCTGCACCTGGATTAATTCCATAGGCAAAACAGGCTGGTATAATGATAATTCCAGCTGTAAGTGCAACTACTGTATCAAGTATAACTACATTTATTGACTCTCCTGTAAGCTTGCAGTCTCTTGAAAGATAACTTCCGAATATCTCCATAGAACCTATACCAAGTCCAAGAGTAAAAAATGCGTGTGACATAGCTGCAAATACTACATTACCGATACCCTGCTCCTTCATCTTGGAAAAGTCTGGAACAAGATAGAACTTAAGTCCCTCCGAGCTTCCATCAAGCAGAAGGGAATTAACTGCCATTATTATCATAAGTGCAAATAATAATATCATCATTACCTTACTTATCTTCTCAACGCCTTTCTGTAAGCCAAGCGAACATACAAGTATGCTTATTACAACAACTACAAGTGTCCAGAATATCATAACTGATGGTGTTGAGAGCATATTATTGAACTCCCCGCCTATCTGCTCTACATTCTTTCCTGAAAGCTGTCCCGTAAGACTGTATACAAAGTAGTTGAGCATCCAGCCGGCAACCATTGTATAGAACATCATCAAAAGATAATTACCAGCATAAGCTACCCAGCGGAAATGATGCCATCTTGTTCCTTCTGGCGACAACATTTTAAATGCACTTCCAAGGCTCTTATTACTGCCTCGTCCAATTGCATACTCACATATAAGTATAGGAAGCCCAAGTCCAAGCAGACATAATAGATATATAACAATAAATGCCGCTCCTCCGTTCTTTCCACATATGTATGGGAACTTCCATACATTACCTAGTCCGACAGCACACCCCGCCGACACCAGTATAAAGCCTAATCTTGAAGCAAATTTTTCTCTCTTGTCATTCATTGTTATATATACCTTTCTTTTATTATTAAACAGACCCATTATTTTAATGCCTGCTTTAACCTGTAATTACCAAACTTACATATTTAATATGTTACTCCCAGTAACCTAATTCTACACCCTTGGCATATATTGCAATACCTTTTGAATAATAACCATATGAATTAAAATGTGTCCAGTCATATCTTAACTGTTTAGATATTCTTCCTCGTCTGAACCCTTTATAATCACCTACTGTTGGTCTTAATCCTACATCAGTAAGTCCGTTTTCTATAAGATAAGTTCTCATATTAATAAAATGGTCACCATATGCTTCTCTTAATGTCGCTTCCCACGCTGTATCACCAACCCCTATATAAGTTCCGTCCTCATTACGGATTCCCTGAGTTGTATCTGCTATTGATGTTCCCGGATCATCTGTATCACCGACTATTATATAATAATCACAGCCCGAATTCTGTATCATAGCATCATACTGGCTTATAAGCTGTCTGTAATTCTCCCAGCCGCCATTACTTCCTATCTCAAGTATAAGAATATCATTCTTTCTTTCATAGGAGGCCTTGGTATATACCTGTGTGTCCGCATATACGGTTGTAAAAGCATCATAGTTCACTTCTTCATCTGAATAACGGCATATATGAAGTCCCTCTTCTTCTGTACCTGTTATTTTAAACATTTCATCATTGATGTATACAATATCTGACTCCTGTGGCTCTGTATATCCATATGCACTGAAATCAGCCATATATACTTCCTCGCCATTCTCATCGACAATTGTAACATCTACACTGTCATCATATCCAACCTCAAATGTATCCCTGACATACATCTTTATGCCTCCCTGACGAAGTGCAATCTCATAAGATGTCTCACCTGAAACGCCAAGATTATATACCTTAATTCCAGTAAGATACTGTAATGTATCGGGACTTGTCCAGCCTGATATATCAAAAGGCTCATCATCTCCAAATACTATATAAGCCTCACCTGCACCCATTCCAAACATCATCGAATCACCCCAGCACGATATTGTTCTTGGAACTCCATCATATGGGATAACATCTGAGTTAAGTGTTCTTTCAGGCAGCTCATAAGCCTCTGCATCTTCATCAGGATAGTCCTCTTCGATATCCTGGTTATGATTACTTTTCTTATTATCAATGTGCTGTTTAGCAGCCGCAACAACTGATATCGTTAAAATAAGTATCAGCGTTACAGCCATAAATTTTAATAAATTCCTATACTTTTTCTTTAACCTCATTCAATTAACCACTTTCGTTATTATTATGTCCTAAATATATTCCCCCATACTAAATAACAGTTTATAATACGAAAATTGTGAATTAATGCTTATACATTTTCTTAATATTATTCAGAATAATTCCTGCTTACATAATTACCAATCTCAATACGGTCTTCTGGCATACGGCATCCAACGATATGGGTTCCTGCATTGTCAGTACTTCTTATAATTGTTCCTTCAAGAACCCTCCCCTGTTCAACTGGAAAATCTGGTACTTTTACAATTATATTCTCACCCTTACAATCTGCGAATTCTGTTTCTCTTGTCTGGAAAGCGAAGCCGTTGGCACTTATATTTACCATTGTACCCTCATATACATCTGCTCCGCCCTTGAATGTAACTGTACATTTATTATTAACAGGCATTCTTACATACTTTCTTCTGTTGACGATGCTTGGAAGTGAAGCTACTATGAGCCTGCATACATCACTGCCATACTGTGTGGCGGGTGCTGCTGACACAGAAGACCAGTGATAAAGTACATTTGCCGCTACAATATCAAGTTCGTATTTCAATGAGGTATTCTTATAATCTACATCTTTGTTCTTGAAACGTACATATAATACCCCATCTGCCTGTTCAACTATCTCGCCGTGGCTTTCTGTATCAGCTGGCTTTCCTGATATAATCTGTCTTATGGTACAATACATACCCTGCTTGATATCCTGAACACCCATAAAGCCGCCAACTCCAAGCTTTTCCATCATTGCACCAACAACATTTTCTATCTTATCAACATTGCGGGCTGACTCTTCATATTTGCTGAGCATTATCTTAGTGCTTTCGTCTGCGTTGCCTATGCAGTCAGTAATGTCTTTCATAACATTTTCAATCTCGTGCATATTGTCAACCATATTACGGTTAGAGCTTTCAACTTCCTGCATTGCTGAATCTACGACACCAATGTGTTCACCTATCTGTGTAGAGTCCTTAGCTATTCCTGACACGCTGTCATTAACCTGTACAACCTTGGTCTGTGTTGTCTGTATAAGTTCGAGTATTGTCGTTATTGACTTTAACATTCTGTTAGATGTATTTTCCAGATGTCCTAACGCTGTCATAATTCTATCTGATGATTCTTCTGTTTCTGTACTTAAATTTCTTATCTCATCTGCTACTACCGCAAAGCCTTTTCCTGCTTCGCCAGCTCTTGCCGCCTCAATTGAAGCATTAAGTGCTAACAGGTTAGTCTGTGAGTTAATCTCTCCAATTGTACCTGTCTCTGTCTTAACTTTACTGAATTCCTGCTGGAATTCTCTAAGTATATTATCTACCTCACCTGATAATTCAGCCATAGTCTTAGTACTTTCAACTACATCTGCAAGCTCTTTTGAACTTGTATCTGTATGTTCCACTGACTCACTGACAAGCTGCACAACTTCATTGATAAGTGAAGCTACATTTTCTACCTGATTATTAATCTGCGTAGTCATCTGTGTTGAAGAATATGTCTTATCATGAAGTATATCATTATTATGCGAAAGCTCTTTCATACTTGATACAACGAAATTAGCTCCCTGCTTGTTCTCTTCTTCCAGCTCTCTTACAACTGTAATTCCGTCAACTATCATATTACTTGAATCTTTAACCTGCTCAACTGTCTTGACAACTCTGTCAAGGTCAGCCTTAATTGAATCTGTAAGTGCTCCGTCTGAAAGATTAAGATGATTAATTGATAATACATAACATACATAGCAAAGGATTATACACGATATCTGTAATGAATAATTATCAATATCTGCCAACGCATTCATACCTGACATAAATTTAATAATTGTACTTAATATAACTATGGCAATATTACCAATTCCACAGCTCACTATGAACTTTCTGTCCTTGAACAGAATAGTCATACTTGCTACTGGAAATATATATGCAAATGTGAGCAGTGATGTGCTTGTACATACTATATATCCATAAAACAAACCATATCCAACACCTAATATATGCTTGTATCCATCAGCTGATTTTCCTTTTATCTTAGTATATATAACACCAATTATATATGGAACCCAGCCTATAATAAGAAATGGAATTATAAACTTCTGATCATATGTACCTTTAGTCATATTTGACAAATACTGCATTGTAAGCAGGATATTTAATATAAGCCATATATTTCCTGCTTTAGTATTAGCTCTGGCTTTGAATTTCTCAGCATCATATCCCATATTATATCCTCCGTTCTTTCGTTACGTAACACTATGTACAGTATATATCTTTACGCATAATTATTCAAGAAAAACGTATTTTACTGTCGAATTCTGCACCATATTTTTAAAAAAATCAGCTATAGGGTAACATAACTTTCCCTATAGCTGACTTTTATCTTTATTCTATCGTAAGTTTACATATTAATATTCTCACTATTACATATGCGTCTATTATCTTACTTACATACTTTCGTATGTTTCTGTACCTGAAATATTACTATAATACTATGATGTCGGGGGCTAAAGCCCCCGACTTTGATACCTACGAATTGTTCCGTGCTACGCACTCCCACAATTCTCCCCAATATTCGCATATCGTGGGATTATCATCCCACTTTTATGCTCATATCGGGGCGGGTCCCAAGGTCTTTCACCCACCTATGAGCAAGCTCATATGGGTTTATACCTTTTGACCCTGGTATCATACTATATTACCATAATATTAAGCTTCTGATGCTTCGCCATCCTCATCAGTATCAGTATCTGTCTCGGCATATGTCTGCTCTGTTACGCTTACAATAACCTTCTCTAATACATCAGGTGATATTGATACATCTTTGTCCTTAGCAATATCAAGGTCTCCTACCTTAATACTGTCGCCTGGCTTAAGTTCTCCTATATCAACGCTTACCTTTTCAACAAGCGCTGATTTAGCTGCCTTATAAGGAATTTCCTCCATATGCTGTTCAACAACACCCTGTACCTTGTCATGATTAACTAATACTATCTCTGCAACTGAGTGAACCTTTTCTCCTTCTGTAAGCACCTGGAAATCAATCTCTAATGTCTGTCTCTTGATTGGGTCGTAATCAACTTCCTTTACAAGAACATCATAATCTGTTGTATCGATTGTAAGCTTTGCCTCACTACCTTTGTTGCAGACTGATAAGAAACGCTCTGCTTCTTTCTTCTCAATCTTTACCGGTATTGATTCTGCAAGGCTTCTTCCAAATACATTGCCAGTTACATAACCTTCCCTTCTTAATTTCTTTGCCTTGTCATCCATGCTTCTTTTTTCAGCTTTTAAAGTATTCATTTATCTTTTCCTCCAAAAATCTGATTTGCTTAGCAAGCCTTCAACAAAGAGGTTCTGTTAAGTTTATCTATTCTTTATTACGATTTGTATTATAGTCCTTTGCAATTAAACAGATTAACCAAATTTTCAAGTTTTTTTTGTGCAATCATTACATATTTTCATTATAGTATTTTAACACAATCACTTTACATATTCAGATTTTAAATTATTTTATTACGAACATTGCGTGCCGGTATACCGATTTTATATTTATTTTATTGATTTTAATATAATAATCGTCTATTATATATCAGTAAATTGTATTTTTTATGTTTTTTTTAATTTATTTTAAAAGTCCATTTATAAATTTATTATCGTAACTTTTTATTCAGGCATTTATACAACGGAGGAATCTATGCAGCTTATGTCATCATTGCAGCTTGAGGCTTATAATTACATTAAGAATTTAATTCTTACTCACCAGCTCGATGTCAACACACTTTACTCAGAAACTAAATTATCCAAAGACCTCGGCATATCAAGAACACCTATGAGAGAGGCTCTGCAATGCTTAAGCCAGGATGGTTATATCACAGTTATTCCAAGCAAAGGCTTTCGCATAAGACAGTTAAGCCAGAAAGATATGAGGGAAACTATCCAGATAAGATGTGCCATTGAAGGATTTTGTACACAATGCCTGGCTAAAGAATATCAGACTGCTAAAGGTCAGAATACAATACAGAAGCTTGGTGAAATTCTCAAACATCAGAAAGAAGCACTTGCTCTTGATGATAACTACGAAAGCTTTATCAATTACGACCATGAGTTTCACCTGCTCTTAGTTAATTACATTGAGAATGAGGAGATTAATCATATGTTCCAAAAGCTTATGTATCTTATCCGACTTACAACACAGTCGGCACTTGAGGTTGAAGGCCGTATTAATGGAACAATAGATGAACATTCTGAATACTTTGAGAACCTGAAAACCGGCAATGGCAATGAGGCATACAGAATCCTTATCGACCATCTTATGATGCCTCTTAATATTGTCAGGACAGAACTTTAATTTATAGAGAATATAGTCAAACAAAACCGCTTGTAACTAATGCTTACCATTAATTACAAGCGGTCTTTTTATATACCAATAAAATATTTAATTAAATTGACAATCGTCTGTTATATCCAGAATTATTAATTATAACTGAGGACCAGCAGCTACTAAAGCCTTACCAGCTTCGTTGCCTGTATACTTAACGAAGTTCTTGTTAAATCTTTCAGCAAGATCCTTAGCCTTTGTCTCCCATTCAGAAACATCAGCATATGTATCTCTAGGATCAAGGATACCTGAATCAACACCTGGAAGTTCTGTAGGTACTTCAAAGTTGAACATAGGAATTGTCTTTGTAGGAGCTGTCTTAATAGCACCTGAAAGGATAGCATCGATGATACCACGAGTATCCTTAATAGAAATTCTCTTACCTGTTCCGTTCCAGCCTGTGTTAACTAAGTAAGCCTTAGCTCCGCTCTTTTCCATCTTCTTAACAAGCTCAGCAGCATACTTTGTAGGATGAAGCTCAAGGAATGCCTGTCCGAAGCAAGCTGAGAATGTAGGTGTAGGCTCTGTGATACCTCTTTCTGTACCAGCAAGCTTAGCAGTAAATCCTGAAAGGAAGTAGTACTGTGTCTGCTCTGGAGTAAGAATAGATACTGGAGGAAGTACACCAAATGCATCAGCTGAAAGGAAGATAACATTCTTAGCAGCTGGAGCTGAAGATATAGGTCTTACAATATTCTTAATATGGTCAATTGGATAAGATACACGAGTATTCTCTGTTACGCTCTTATCAGCAAAGTCAATCTTACCATTCTCATCAAGAGTAACGTTCTCAAGAAGAGCATTTCTCTTAATAGCATTGTAGATATCTGGCTCTGAATCCTTATCAAGGTTGATAACCTTAGCGTAGCATCCACCTTCAAAGTTGAATACACCATTGTCATCCCAGCCGTGTTCATCATCACCGATAAGAAGTCTCTTAGGATCTGTAGAAAGAGTTGTCTTACCAGTTCCTGAAAGACCAAAGAAGATAGCTGTGTTCTCACCATTCATATCTGTGTTAGCTGAGCAGTGCATTGAAGCCATTCCCTTAAGTGGAAGGTAGTAGTTCATCATAGAGAACATACCCTTCTTCATCTCTCCACCATACCATGTGTTGATGATTACCTGCTCGTGGCTTGTGATGTTGAATGCTACACATGTCTCTGAGTTAAGACCTAATTCTGCGTAATTCTCAACCTTAGCCTTAGAAGCGTTATATACTACGAAATCTGGCTCGAAGTTTTCAAGTTCTTCTGCTGTTGGCTTAATGAACATGTTAGTTACGAAATGTGCCTGCCATGCTACTTCTACGATAAAACGAACAGCCATTCTTGTATCCTTGTTAGCACCACAGAACGCATCTACTACGAAAAGTCTCTTGTTGCAGAGTTCTTTCTTAGCAATATCCTTAACCTTAGCCCATACATCTTCTGACATTGGGTGGTTATCATTCTTGTACTCATCTGAAGTCCACCATACTGTGTCCTTAGAATTCTCATCTACTACAATGTACTTATCCTTAGGAGAACGACCTGTATAGATACCTGTCATAACATCAACAGCACCAAGTTCGCTTTCCTTTCCTACTTCGTAACCTTCGTTAGAAGCCTTTGTTTCTTCTTCGAATAATAATTCATAAGAAGGATTGTGAATAATCTCTGTAGCGCCTGTAATACCATACTTGCTTAAATCAACGTTTGCCATTTTACATTAAACCTCTTTTCTTAAATTGTAGCACCAATAGGGCTTGTATGCCCTTTGGCAGATTACAGAAAATGGATTTAACCAAATTCTTCTGTTAGTATACATAATCAGCCTGCAAAAAGCAACCTTTTAATTGTTAAGTTTTTAACTTTTTATATCAATAATTCCTAATATTTATGTTAAATTCCAATTAAATATCATTACTATTTTACATATAACCGTATTTATACACATATGTGTATTATTATCTATATCTATATTCTTACACATAACCGTATTTCTTGCGGTTTATTATTATGAATATAAGGCTTACGAACAATGCCAGAAGTTCTGCCGCTATAACAGCCATCCATATTCCATTAATTCCAAGTATAAGCGGAAGTATCATAATCATCGCTATCTGGAATACGAACATTCTAAGAAATGATACTGCCGCCGATACCGCACCATTATTAAGTGCAGTAAAGAATGACGAAGTAAATATATTAAGTCCATTGAAAAGATATGCTACTGAATATATTCTTATAGCAAGCGTTGTAAGCTCAAGCAGTTCCTTATCGTAGCTTACAAATATTCCTGCAAGATATTTTGCAAGCACCTCAGCAAGTCCGGTCATAACTAAGGACGCCACAATAATAAGCGTTATGCTTTTCCTGAACAGATTTTTAAGTTCTTTTTTATTGTCTGAACCATAATGATAGCTTATTACTGGTGCTGAACCTACCGCATAACCAAGATATGTTCCTGAGAATATAAATCCAACATACATAATTATTCCGTATGCAACAACACCATTTGTACCTATATACTTCATAAGCTGCATATTATAAAGCATATTTACAAGTGACATCGACATATTGGTAACCATCTCTGATGAGCCGTTAATGCAGGTCTTTATTATTATATCTTTGTTAAAACGCGCCTTCTGCAATTTAAGCACGTCACTTTTATCACTAAGGAAATATATTATCGGTATTATCGAACCAACTATCTGGCTTATTCCTGTTGCAAGTGCCGCACCAAATACGCCAAGCTTTAATACATATATGAACAGGAAATCCAAAAACATATTAGTAAATCCTGCAAGCAGTGAAACTACAAGTCCAAGCTTTGGCTTTTCAGCTACAACAAGAAAGCTCTGGAAAGCATTTTGCAGGAATAATGCTGTAAGCATAACAAGCAGTGTTCTTCCATATATTACACAATCGTCTGCGATACTGCCACTTGCACCAAGTACCACAGCTATAGGACGTATAAATATAATTCCAATTACTGACAGTGCAACACCTGATACTATGCAAAGGTATATAAGCATAGAAAAATATTCTCTTGCCTTTTCTTTCTTGCCCTCTCCAAGTGTCTTTGATACGATGGCACTTCCCCCCGTACCAATCATAAATCCAACCGAACCAAGTATCATTACAACCGGCATTATAAGATTAACTGCTGCAAATGCATCACTTCCTACGAAGTTGGATACAAATACTCCATCGACAACACCATATATTGATGTAAATATCATCATAATAATTGTCGGTAATGTAAATTTAATTAGCTTACCATATGAAAAATGGTCTGATAATTTTATCTTCACTTTAATTCTCCCTGATGTTCTCTAATTCTTTATACTCTCAATAAGGCTCTCAAGCTTTTTCATATGCTTATATGTTGTTTCAAACATAACCTCAATCTCCCTGCTGTCCAATTGCTCAAAAGACTGCTTTTCTGCCTCTATTACAGGTTTAATAATCTTTTCCGCTAGCAGTTGTCCTTCTTTGGTAAAATGTATCTGTTTCTCTTTCTTATTATCCTTAGACGGCTCTAATATTATAAGTCCATTTTTTTCCATAGTCTTAAGTGAGGAATTAACTGTCTGTGCACTGTAGAACCACTCCTCACATATATTCTTCTGTGTTATCCCCTCACCATAATAATATACAGAATACATTATCCAGAAAGCTGTATCTGATATGCCATTCTTCGCCGCATAATCGTGGTATATAACATTGGTTTCTTTACATACCTGATTAAACATCTGAAGATTTTTTGATATGTTCTTCATTCTAACTCCTTCTTAAATTATACCTGCTATCCAATTCTGCTTATTTTTTATTTTTAACTTTTCAATTTTATCCGTTCCTAATAGTTTATTCCGAAATCGGACTATTGCATCTTACTCCGATTTCGGAATAAAGTCAAGCTGCCAGCTTAACACCCTGTAATTTCGTATAAGTTTCGATTACTGCTGTATACATAAAGCTATAAACATAACATAATTAAAAAAGACTTTTTAATTATTACCAGCCATATGAACCAGTCACACGGCTGCGTTAATAATTAAAAAGTCCTATTAATCTTACTAATATTATTGAATTTTAATACTATTAAATCATATAATATTATCAATGTCCTAAGCATTATTATACATTTTACGCCTTAATGCCATACTTCTCCTCAAAATCCCCGACAGCAATCGGCTTTGAGAAGTAATAACCCTGAAACCAGTCACAATTCATCTTGGCAAGCATAGAAAGCTGGTCAACATTCTCAACACCCTCCGTTATTACGTCCATTCCTATATCGTGTGAAAGACTTATAATCGACCTTAATATCTGCTCTCCACGCTCCTCGTGGCTTGACTTCTTAAGGAATACCCTGTCTATCTTGATAACATCAGCACACACATCTTTAAGGAAATTAAAAGAAGAATATCCGCTTCCAAAATCATCTATCTCTATTATAAATCCCTCATCGTGAAGTCTTTCTATAGTCTTATGTGCCGCCTGCTTATCCTCTGATAACGCTGTTTCTGTTATCTCAATGTGAAGCTTATCTGTATCTATACCATACTTACTTACAAGATTTTTGAAAGTCTGGTATACATCAATATGATAGAAATCCTTTGCTGATATATTAACCGATATATAATAATTATAACCAGAGTCTTTCCATATCTTAAGCTGCTTAGCAGCTTCCTCCCATATGTAGTTATCCAGCCTGTATATAAGTCCTGCATCTTCAAAGCACTCTATAAATGCACCTGGCATAATAAGTCCCATATTAGGATGATTCCATCTTATAAGTGCCTCTGCTCCAAGCATATTGCCATCCTTATCCGTCTGTGGCTGTAAATACATACAGAACTGGTTCTCATTAAGTGCTGTCTCGAACTCACCTATAAGCTGCTGTTTAAATATGTCATTCCTATATGAATTCTCATCATAATAAAGAATATAATTGCTCATATTACCTTTACTCTTCATAATCACAAGAGATACCTTGTCTACCATCTGTCTTATCGTTTCATTGACATCTTTTATGTAATATACTCCAAGATATATATGAAGCCTGAAATTCTTGTTGGAATACCTGTCACTAAGCAGCTTTATCATATCAGAAAATTCTTTCTCAGACAGATACTCCTTAGGAATAACCATAGCAATTATGTCACCATTAAGTCTTCCAAGAACTGAATTACCTTTCATCTTCTGCCTGATAATATTAACTTCATCTATTAATATCTTATCTGCAATATTCTCACCATATATTTCATTAATAAGCTTAAAACTCTTAATATCTGATAATATAAGGCAATACTCTGTATCAGTATGCTCCTTTATGAGCTTCTGTGCATTCTTGTAAAACCCATACCTGTTATACGCCTTGGTAAGTGAATCGTAATTAAGCCTGTATTCAAGCTTGGCATATACAGCGGCATTCTCTCTTGTAGTACCAAGATAACTCCCCAGTGCCGCAAGTAGTCTGATTACGTCCTTTGCATCCTTTATATTAGGATTATCAACACCTATAAACCCTTTTAATGTATTGCTTAATATTATTGGAAACACTATAAGTGTATGTATATTCTGAGGCTTTAATATTTCATATTCAACAGGCATAGTCTCTTTTACATTTTCCAAATCTTCAATAAATATACTCTCACCACTTGAAAGCTTTGGTATCCAATACGGCATATCCTCTGCTCTCAAATTCTGAAGTTGATTAATCTGTGGTTCAATACCTTCATTACACCACTCATATGTGTTATAATAACAACCGTCTTTTTCATCAACTATATATGCTCTGTCAGCTTTCGTAAAATGTCCGATTTTTTCAAGAAGATTATTTATTGCTACCTGACATTCCCGTACATTTCTTACCTTTCCAAGTTCTGCCATCTGTGTAAGAATAAAATGTTCTGCCTCAAGTTCTGATTTTAATATTTGATTTTCGTATTGCAAACTTCCATTTTCCATATATTACCCCATTAATTATCAGCTAGTATATCCTTACAAAGTTAATCAACTGCCAGCTTAACAACTTGTTAATTCATAGCCAGCCTGATACCTTCTTCAAGTCTTTTAAGTCCGTCCATAAGCACTGCCTTAGGACACGCAATATTTAATCTTAAGAATTGATTGCCATTACCGCCATACACATTGCCTGCTGACAGATATAACCCTGTCCTGTTTCTTATGTATGCCGCTAATTCACTGCTATTATCAGTAATTGCTGAACAATCCAGCCATAAAAGATATGTTGCCTCTGATTGCACAACTTTTATTGATGTAATATTGTCATTGACATACTCGTTAACTATTCTTTTATTATTATAAATGTAACCTCTCAATTCATCAAGCCATTTATCACCATAATTATAAGCTGCTTCTGCTGCCCATACCGCAAACGCGTTAGGCTCTGCAACCTCATCAGTATTAAGTGCTCTCCACACCTTATGCCTTAAATTCTTATGTGGCACAATGACAGCTGCTGTCTGTAGTCCTGCAATATTAAATGTCTTAGTAGGTGCAACACAGGTTATGCTTATATCCCTGCATACATCTGATACAGAAGCAAATGGGATATATTCCTTTCCAGGGTCTGTAAGATCACAATGAATTTCATCAGATACCACTGTTACATAATACCTTGCACACAGCTCACCTATCCTTGATAAATCTTCCTTGCTCCATATCTTTCCTGATGGATTTTGTGGATTGCATAATATCATAAGACTTGTCTGTGGATTGGCTAACTTATTCTTTAGGTCTTCCCAGTCAATGCTGTATTCGCCATTCTCATATCTTAATGGATTTTCAAGCACCCTTCTTCCATTATTGATTATTGAATTAAAAAATATATTATAAACTGGTGTCTGTATAACAACATTTTCATTAGGTGTTGTAAGCTTTCTTACTATGCTTGACACTGATGGTATAACTCCTGTGCAAAATACAAGCCAGTCTTTATCAATATCCCAGTTATGTCTTCTTGACCACCAACCTGCTACAGCCTCATTCCAGCTTTCCGGTATTATTGAATATCCAAATACTCCGTGCGCCGCTCTCTTATTAACAGCCTCAATTATCTCTGGTGCTGTCTTAAAATCCATATCAGCAACCCACATAGGAAGTTCATTTTCTGCAACATCCCATTTCAAGGACTGCGTATTAGTTCTGTCTATTGGTGTATCAAAATCATACTTATCAGTACATTCCATCGCCTTATCTCTCCATCACTATTATTCTGACATATTCTATCTATTCTGCCATCTTACTTCACCCTTAGTAATAATTGGATATCTTATAAGCTCTGTTCCGTCCAGATTTTCCTTGTGCATATCTACTGCTGTTATCTGATGATTATCATATGTTGTGTAATAATATATTCCCTTTGCCGCATTGCAGCAGGATGTATAAATAGTAATCTCATACTTTCCGTCAGTTACCTCACAACAACCTCTCTGCTGTTCTACCGAACCTAGTATATGAAAGAACTGGCTTACACTTTCTTCCTCTGTATCGCTTGAAATTGCGTTAAGTCTTGTAAATGCTGCTCTTATAAAACGTGACTGGCTTGATAAATCTCCCGGAAGTCCCATAGCTCCCATTCCACGGCTGTAAGCATTTAACTTAAGCTTGTCTGCAAATGTATTATCTGGCTGTCTGCTTGAAAGCCCTGCATAATTATTAAGTGCAAACATCTGCATATCAAATGGCGGATTGTTAGTAAGCACTCCGACCGGATTGTCATATATATGAAGTCCGTCTTTCATAGACTCAACTGTGATTGCTTCATCTTTATCTGCAATTATCCAGTGAAGCTGTGCCGCTGGAAGCTGGCTGCTGAATGGTGTTCCTGTAAGATTAATTCCATCAAGCTTAGCTCTTGCTTCGCTGACTGTCGCACACTGGCTTAATATCCAAGGTATGAACTCAAACTGTGCTATATCCTTCTCACCACATACTGATGCTTTATATGCCGCATTGCCAACAAAGTTAAGTCCAGCCATTCCAAGACCTTTTTCGTTAACCGCATCATAATAAAGTGGGTATCCTTCTGACACAAATGCCATACCAATTATTGCATAATGGCTTTTAAGCTGTCCTATATGCCTGAAATCAAATATATAATTCCTTGGTGTAACTGTTATCTCTTCACCATATGAGAACTCATAATCAAGAGTTCTTCCAAAATAGAAATCTTTAGTCTTATAAGTAACTGCTGTACACATATATTAAGCCTCCTCTTTTATTCGCAATTTATATATTTTATTGTATACCAATTATATTATCTTCACTCTCCATATAATTACAATTAATATTTTTATATAATATTGTAAATTGTATTTTTAATTATACAACCATTATTCTTCAAAATAAAGCAATTATACAAATCCAATAATTAAATTTACATAAACCATATTATTGACTTTACCTCAAATCTGTAATGATGACATGCTGTTTCATAAGATACATTATATGTATGATTACATTTAATGATGATGTGTCGCCTTTTTATAGATTATATACGATATAAATGCAGTTACCAACTCAGTAACTCCAAATGACCACCACACTCCATTAACCTCATATATCCTTGAAAGAATAAATGCAACTGGAATTATAATAACTGCATATCTGAATACTGATATTACAAGTGATGGAAGTCCTTTTCCCAATCCTTCCAGTGCACCAGAGGCTGTTACAGATACTGACGATACGATAAAGCCTGCACTGATTATTCTAAGTGCCTTGGCACCGGCACTAATTGTATTTGCATTAGTTGTGAATAAGCCTATAAGCTTATCTGGTATTTCAAGGCATATAGCTGTTCCAGCACACATAATTATTAATACTATTATTGTGGCTGTCGAATATATTTTCTTAACCCTCTTATGCTCTCCTGCACCATAATTATATCCGATTAATGGTCTCATTCCCTGAACAACTCCATTGGCAGGCAGATAAAGAAATGTCTGTAACTTGTAATATACACCAAGCACGAATACATATGTCTGTGAAAATGCTGCTAGTATTACATTAAGTGCTGATATTAACAGTGAAGGAAGTGCCATATTAAGACTGGCTGGTATGCCGACCGAATACATTTTCAGACATAATGTTTTCTCTGGCTTCATACATTTTCTTGTAAAACGCACTGGCATAGGTCGTAGTATATATATGATAACATACACAAGAAGGCTTACTGTCTGTCCTATTCCTGTGGCAATTGCCGCTCCTCTTATTCCAAGATCAGGGAATATTCCTATTCCGAATATAAGCATCGGGTCAAGCAGGATATTAGTTATACAGCCACCAAGCATTGCCATCATTGATGCTGTCATTCTTCCAACAGCCTGAAATGTCTTTTCAAACACCAGCTGCCATGCAAGTATTGTTGAAAATGCAAATGCTATATATGAGTATTGAAGTCCTAATTCTACAATACTGCTGTCATTAGTGAACATACAAAGGAATGGCTTTATAAGCATAATACATCCTGCTGTCATTACTATTCCGTGTATTGTCGCAAGTAATATCCCCTGACTTGCGGCTTTGTCTGCCTGTACCTTATCCTGTGCACCCATATAAAATGATATTACTGAATTTATTCCTATTCCAAAACCTATCATTACCGAATTAATAAAGTTCTGCATTGGAAACACAAGCGATATAGCAGTCATCGCGTCTTCGCTTATCTGTGCTACGAAGAAGCTGTCTACAATGTTGTAGAGTGAATTTACAAGCATTGATATAACCATTGGAAGTGCCATAGTTATCAGAAGTTTTAATACGTTTTCTTTCTTCATATAAGTCTGATCCATACTTATCTCCTTATCTTATTGGGGTAAATCCCCTATTTCATAAAAATGAATGTGCTAAACACATTCCTGTGCCGAGTGCGGTCGCCTGCGACCAATTACATCTTCGCACAAATGTGCATTATTGGCACATAGTGCCTTTTGTGCAATAAGGAATTACGATAGAATTCCCTACTACACAAAAATAGCCACATAGCTGTGATTAACAGCTATGTGGCGAAAAATAGATTCAACTAGAAAAATCCACATATATTTTATAAATTAATTGTAGCTGACAGCCTTTGTTATTATCATACTCAAGGCTATGGTATTATAACATTATGTATTTTTAAATGTCAAACCACTTTAATATGTTTCTTGCAAGTTCTTTATGTCCCTGTTCGCTTAGGTGTTCCCTGTCTATTTCGCTTGGCTGTGCTGCATCTGAGGCTGATAAGAAATCTATTGATTCTTTTTCTGCAATTTTGCTGTATACACCTGCAAGCTTCTTAGATACTTCAACAGAAGCTTCTGAGAACTCAGGGTCGTAGTCCTGCTCCCACACACCTTTTCCAAGATGTATCGGTGATACAAGAAGTATTCTGCTGTGTGGAAGGCAGCTCTTTACCTGATTAATTAATCTCTCCACACCCTGTCCGATAACTTCTGCCGAAGCGTTGTATACTGTCTTGCAGTCATTAGTTCCTAACATTATAATCACATCTGTTACTGGATTGTGCGACTCTAATATTGTTGGAAGGAGTTTGAATGAATTGCGGCCATCTCTTAATGGGTCGTCAAATACTGTTGTTCTTCCGCACAATCCTTCCTCTATCACACGATATTCATTATTAAAATGTCTGTTAAGTTCATTATCTAAAATACTTGTCCATCTTACGCCCCAAGGGTAACGCTGGTTAGTCTTAGGGATAAGTCCCCAGGTGTTGGAATCTCCAAAACATAGTATCTGCTTCATATGGTATGCCTCCAATATTATATAAATTTATTGCTTTTGAATTGCATTACACTCTCAAATTGCATTACAGTGGTGCTCTAATTCAATGTTATGACAACGGACATTAGAAAAGCATTGTTATATAGTGAGGCGTGCTGGATTGTTATAAGCAACAAAGACACGTTTGCACTAAGTGTCGCTCGCAGCGGTACTAAAGTGCTAAAGAACAGCACTTAAGGACCGGCGGCTCCCCATTGTCTTTTTATGCTTATATCAATCCAGCACTTGACGGTAGGGTTGCGATGGCTTTTCTAATTGGGCGTTGTTACAAAATTCAAATAAGTTATCAACTTGTAATTGCTATTTACATATATTTATTGTATGTTTGTAGGATTATTATATGTTATTATTGGGGGATTGTAAAATTGATATATTTTATGCCTTGTTATAGTTTTTAACTATAGCAAGGCATTTTTAAACACTGACCATATAAAAAGATATTTTTATTGGGTTAATCTGTAAAGTCCTGCCACTGGGACTTTTCAATCGGGCTTGTTACTATACATTCAGGGGCTGGGGACAATATGTGCCTTACCACCTTAAAGATTTGGCCGGCATCACACAGGAGGCTGTCGGCATCTGCGAATTTTACTCTGGTCATTGCATTACATTCTAATAATGCCTGGTCAAGCTTTACAAAGTCTTCTGATATATGTGGCTGGATAGCATTGTAATGCTTTCTTACATATACTGTCTTTATAGATTTATCTGGCATAATTATCTGTAGTTTCATTGGTTTGTCTGACAGTCTGTTAGGTATGTTAAGCACTTCTTCAACGCTGTGAATGTATGTATTACGCTCATTGCCAACTCCTATAAGAAGTATCTTTCCACCACAGTCTTTTAAGCGGTCATAACAGCCGCCCGGTGTACAAGGTGTGTTATTGTATTCTTCACCTGCAAGATATTCTTTGGCACTTACACCTATTCCTGCCATACTGTGTGTTGGGTGAAGTGAACGTATTACCCCATCTCTTTTAAGAAACAGATTAGTAAGTATCCCAACACAGGACGGCGTAACCGCTGGGTCGTATACTGGATTGTCCTCGTTAATATTTTTCCATGTATGGGTTGGAAGCAGTAAAAGTCCGTCCTTAAAATATTCTATTAGGGCATCAAGCACTGTATCTGCCCTGCCTTCTACTTCCCCTATGGATTTCATTGAAGAATGAACAAGTATTGTTTCTTTTCCTGTAAGCCCCATAGCCTTTAAATATTCTTCTAAATCTTCCTTTGTATACATACTAACCCTCACTTCTTGTAATTTAATCCATCATTGATTATATATTGGATAATCATTCTTTGTTTCTTACCTTTTTTCTTACAAATACAAGACATATTGCCTGCATTACAATTGTTATAAACCACGAAGCTGGATACGATATGAATAACTCATACAGACTTCTATGGCTTGGGAATACACCATATATCCACACAAGTCTTGTCCCAACTGTACCTACAATTGAAAGGACCATAGGAACTGCTGAATAACCTACTCCGCGCATAGCTCCTGGAAGCATATCCATAATGCCACACAGAAAATATGGTATTGTCGATATTGAAAGTATCTCCATACCACACTCTATAACCTCACTCTGGTTCGTGTATATACCAAGTATCTGGCGTCCTAAAATGTATGAACCACCACCGATAACTACTGACACTATAACCGAAAGTATCATACAGTCAATTAACACCTTATCCATTCGCTTGAATTTTCTAACGCCATAATTCTGGCTCGTAAAGCTCATACACGCCTGTGTTATTGAGTTGACAGACACATAAAGAAAGCCAAGTATATTATTAGCGGCTGTATAACCTGCCATTGCTATCTCGCCAAATGAATTAACTGATGATTGAAGCAATACATTTGAAAAGTTAATAACAGTACTCTGTATTCCTGCTGGAAGTCCTACACTTAGTATCTGTAAAAGGTAATATTTTCTTATTCTTAAATCCCTTATTCTTAACTTGTAATCTGACTCTGTTGTCATAAGGCATCTTATTACAAGAATACACGATATAAGCTGTGAAGTAACTGTTCCTATAGCAACACCTGCAACACCCATTTTAAATATTATCACAAGCACAAGGTCTAAAACCGCATTGGTAGAACCTGCTATTATAAGATACATAAGTGGTCTTTTCGTGTCACCTACTGCCCTTAATATTGCCGCTCCATAGTTATAAAGCATAAAAAATGGCATACCACAAAAATACAGTCTTAAATACAGTGCTGCCTGTCCAATTACATCATCTGGTGTGTCAATAAGGACAAGTGCCTCTCTTGCGGCAGCAATGCCAATAATGCACATAACAACACCACTTATTGCCGCAAGTGCTATGGCTGTATGGACTGTCTCCGACATTTCTTTAGCTTTGCCTGTTGCATAAAATCTTGCCGCAAGTACATTTGCTCCTAGTGAAACACCTATAAAAAGATTGGTAAACGTACTAATCAGTGCCGTTGTGGAGCCTACCGCGGCAAGTGCAGTACTGCCTGTGAATCTTCCAACAACAATTATATCTACAGCATTAAACATAAGCTGTAACATACCTGAAAGCATTAACGGAAGTGCAAAGGAAATTAGCTTATCCATTAATGTACCATTACACATATCTATTTCATATTTATTATTTTTCACAACTTTATCCTCTTTCTATATATAAACAAGAATGTGCAACGCACATTCTAACACCGAGCACAGCCGCTTACGACATACTACAGCTTCGAGCGAGTGTGCATCATCGGCACATAACATCTGTTAATAATCAGAAAGACATTACTACATTTTATTAGCAGAACTTCTGTTTATTAATGACTACATCCTTAATCGTGTCTGGACGACCGTTTAAAGGTTCAATCTTAGCGAATTCCTTACAGTCTGTACACACAATGCCATCCATATCAATATTTCTGAAGTATGGAACATCTTCTTCATTATCCATAGCTATTGTTTCATTACGGTTAAGCAGGTTGAGTACATAACCCATAGTAAGTATAACTGCCTCACCCTTTATATTAACCATATCGATATTGCGTATTGTGATATTCTCAACAACACCGCCTCTGCCTAGTGCACTCTTTATTCTTACACCTACATCCGTACCTATAAATGTGCAGTTCTCAACAAGTATATCCTTAACACCTCTTGACATTTCACTTCCGATTACGAAACCACCATGTCCTTCATTAACAACACAATCGTGTATATATATATTACTGCAAGGTCCATCTATTGTTCTTGCGATTGCATTCTTGCCTGCTTTGATACATATTGCATCATCACCTGTCTCAAATACACTATGGTGAATATGGACATTAGTACAAGACTCTACATCAATACCATCACCATTCTGTGCATAATAAGGATTGCGTACCTTAATATTGTCAATTGTGACATTCTCACAGAAAAATGGATGTATATTCCAGGCTGGTGAATTCATAAATGTTACACCACTTAAAAGTACGTTAGTACAATGACGCAGGCTCACCATTACTGGTCTGTAGAAATCATAATAATCTCTTGCTTCTTCTAAAGCTTCATCTTTATCTGACTGGATATTCTTCTCATTACCAAGAAGGCTTGATTTAGTAGGCATCCATATCTGTGTTTCTTTAGTTTCAAATACGTTATCACTCTTTTTTAGAAGCTGTTCCCACTGTTTATCTGTTACCTTGAACTTCTTAACCGGACGCCATTCATCACCACTTCCGTCAACCATACCCATACCTGTAATTGCAACATTTACCGCATTCTCTGCTGTAATAGGTGATACAGTTCTTATGCATGGCTGTCCCTCATAATTAGTTATAATTAAAGGATAATCTTCTTTGGATTTTATGAACTTAAGAAGTCCCTGACTTTCAATTCTTATGCTTACATCTGATAAAAGACGTATTGGTGCACTTGCCCATATTCCTTTAGGAATTACAATTGTACCACCACCATTTTCTGAAAGTTCTTTTACCTTATCATTAATTACTCTGGCATTATGTCTTCCTGTTTCAATATCAAGCTTTCCGCTTATTGCTCCACAATCACTTAATAATACCTCAAGTCTTTTAAACTGGGGAACAGTTACCTTATAATCTTCTCTATACATTCTTTCTCCATTCTGCCTGTTTCTGGCTTTAACATTTTGACTGCATAAACACTGATTGCATACTATTATATACAATTGTTTACTATTATTTGTTGTTATTTCCTTCTATATTTGATATTAACATTTACAATTAGAGTAATCAATGAAAGGATAATATTCATCGATGCAAAATATCAAATACTGTTATGAAACTTTCTTAAATCCTCTATTTCATCACATAACTCCCTGCTTGAACACGTTGAACAATCCATAACCAGCCCATTGAATATATGGTTAAGTGAATCCGTTATCTGCTCACATCTGCCTGCAAACTGCTTAAGCATTTTATAATCTGCACTATCTGATGTAATAAAGTATATCTTTACAGCCTCAACTTCTTCTCTTGTCTTATAAGCCCTTATAAGCTCTGAACCTATATTAGAAAAGCTTATATTACTATTTACAGCTTCCTTTGATATTCTTACCGGCTCTCTTTCTTTAACTGATGATATTCTCATCATAAATCCATCCGGATATGTATTGTATCTTACATAATCGACAGCTCTCATAACTGCATATAATGCACCTTTTTTAGTGTCATCAAGCACATTTTCCTTAAGCCTTATAAATGTAAGTCTTGCATATGGTATATCTTTGTCAATGCTTGTCATATCATCACCTATAAGATACACTCCGTCTGTATCAACGACAGCTTTATCCGTAGTAAATGCCAATGCACTCACAGCCTCATTCATTCCGCCGCCAAGTTCGTATGCCATATCACTTCTTAACACAAGCTTCTCTTTATCATTCATCTTCCAGTGCGTATTATTATCAAGTGTCTTGCACTCTCCATATGCCTTTATATTCTGCATTACACAGGCTATATCCTTATCATATAACTTCATACTCATTTATTCTTCTTATCTGCCTCACGTCTGTTCTTTGACCAGTTATAATATGCCGTAAGCGGCTTTATAAGCTTTGAGGCAAATTTCATATCAAGATTAAAGAAATATATAAAAAGGCTGAGTATAAACAGCACCGCAATAACAATCGCTATTATTCCAATTATCTTTAATATTATCATCTGGCCATTCCTTTCTGTCTGGCATATTCAGCCGCTCCTAAAGCACCCATAAGCTGTGGATCTATAGGCAGTTCTACAGCCTTAACCTTTAATACCTTCTCTATAGCCTGCTTTAAGCCCTCATTCTTAGCACAGCCGCCTGTAAGTGTAACTGAGTCAACAACTCCTGCCTTCTTAGCCATTACAAAACATCTCTTTGCTACCGAAAGCTCAATTCCTGCGGCTATCTCCTCCATTGGCTTTCCTTCTCCTACAAGTGAGATTACCTCACTCTCTGCAAATACAGCACATTGTGCTGTTATAGGGATAACATTTTTAGCTGTTAAAGAAAGCTTGGAGAACTCATCAAGGCTCATCTCAAATGCCCTTGCCATTGACTCAAAAAATCTTCCTGTACCAGCCGCACATTTATCATTCATTGAGAAATTAAGCACTGTTCCATCTGTATCTATAGCTATACCCTTAACGTCCTGCCCGCCTATATCTATTATCGCCTTAACATCTGGTGCGGCAATGTGAACTCCCATAGCGTGACAGCTTATCTCTGATATATTCTCGTCAGCAAATGGTACTTTATTACGTCCATAGCCTGTTCCAATAAGATAATCAAGTTCGTCTGCACTATTAAGCCCATCTACTAAAGCTACAGCCTCATCTAAGCTGTCTTTAGCACTAAGCACTGGATTAATTCTGCTTCTTTTAGTGATATTTGCTACTATTTTTCCTGTTTCATCTAATATAACGCATTTGGTGTAAGTACTTCCTGCATCACAACCGCCATAATATTTAGCCATATTATTATTCCTTTCTTATCTTTATGAATTCTTACCAGTTCTGTGAGTCGTCAAAATCTTCCAATGTAGGGTCAAGCGGCTCTTCACGGAATACAGTTCTCATATATCTGTTGATTTCTGTCCTCATATCTCTTCTGCTGCCGTCCTCAGGACACATAAGATTATGTGTTACCCATATAAGATGTACGCCGTGCTTTCTTGCTTCTTCCTCAAATAAGCCGTGATATCCTGACATTGATTTACAGCCCATATGTACATACATAATAACTATGTCTATATTAAACATCTCACAATAACGCCATAACGCTTCAACACCTGTTTCATAGCCGCCATTAGAACGATTACGCATAATCATATTCTCATACAGATATGCAAGGTCAAGCATTGCCTGATGTTTATCCTCTGTATTGACCATCTCTGTTGATACCATACTTAACATATCGGTTATTGTAACTATACCCCAGCAGTTAAGCAGCCATATTGGAAGTGCTGTATAATATGCCGCCTGAACACCCCACGTCATAGCACGGTGTCGGTATTCCCTTGCCGCAAGCTCTTTCTTCTTATAGCCTTGCATAGCCATTCTTGTGAGCTTCTTATCCATATCAAGAAATGCCTGGTTTCTTCCGCCTGCCGCCTGATATACACCATATCTGTAAAGTGCAAGTGTAACACCCATAACCTGCGGATAGTCAGTCTTTGAGATTTCCATCCATTCAAGGAATTCTTCTGTCTCTGCATTGAACCTTTTCATACTCTTAAAGAAAGCATCCCAGTTAAACTTTTCTCCTGTCTGCTCCTCAATAAAATGTATTGCATTGACAACTTCTTCTGCCGCATATTCCTGCACGCTTTCCTGCCTGTGCCTTATAGGGACAGCAAGCTGGAATGTTGGAATCTTAAATGAGCGTGCCTCAATTCCATTTCCCATAAGACTTCCATCACAGGTTGTATTACACTGTACAGCACAACAGCCAATAAGCGGGAAATCGTCTGCAAGTGCAACTCCAAGCTCTGCCGCCGGCATAGGACATACATCTGTCGGAACTCCATATTCGTGTGTTACATCAACATAATAGCTAACTCCATTCTGCGACATCATTGAGCTTGTATACACGGCTGGAACTTCAACTGAAAGCCACACAAGATTAGGAAATCCACCCATAAGTGTACTCATCATATTCTCATCAAAAAGAACAATCTTCTTATTAAGTTCCTTATCATTGCCGATTGCAGGGTCTGCCCTAAATATCTGTCCAAGCATACCACATATATCTGTAACAATAAGTCCCAGTGCCTGATGTGCCATACGAAGCTGTAAGCCTCTCATTCCTTCCGTATGCCTGTCCATAAAATCAGGCAGTGCAAGATAATTAAGCATCCAGCGGTATCTGAAAAAGCCTTTTATATTATTAGGTTTTATTATAAATGTAATCAAAGTTTTCCAATATCCAAGCCACCTTACATAGTCATACCATGTATCTTTGAAACCTCTCCATTCACGTCTTTTCTTAGGTTTCTTACCAGTATAGAACTTACCAAGCGGCTCACTTCCAAGTTTACCTGACATAGCCAATCCTTTCTTAACCATATATCTGTATTTTTATTGTTAATTTCTTAAATGTATTCTTTCAGTCATACATTTACATCTTAATATTTACATCTTATTATTCATTTATTATTTTTTAAGCTTCTTAAGCTCAAGGCTCTCAACAAATGCCTGTATTCGTGTCCTTATCTGTCCCGAATTACCTGCTACATAAGGTCTGTCAATTGATAACACCGGATATCCGTATTCTTCACGCATAATATGAAATGCCGAAGCTCTCTCATATCCCCAGTAATCGCAGAACTTTATCTGCTGGTATATAAGCCCGTCTGCCTTGTATTCTTTGGCAATGCTGTCTACATATTCCTGACGTTCCTTAATCTTAGCTGTATTCATATAACGTGGACATTTGCCCCAGTGCATATACTGCCTGCATATCTGCATAAGTACATCTTCCGTGTCATTAAGAATAATCTCGCTTCTTCCCGGAAGTGAACCAAAACAGAACCTGTCAGCAACAACTAACGCACCAGCCTCCTCACAAAGCTTTATAAGTTCTGGATTATCAATCTCCGAACCTACCATAACAACCTTTGCCCTGTAATTCTTCTTATCATCTGGCTGTCTTGTGCCCAACTCCTTAAGCGTATCCTCCAGCTTTTCAATAAGTGCCTCTTTAGGACAGCAATATGTCGCAAGGCATAACACTGCGAATTCATAGCCTGTTATTCTTGGATTGTCTTCTTTTCTGTAGTCACCAATCTGTGTTATGAGCCTGCTTATCTTATTCTGCAAATCAACTGCCTTTCTTAATGCTTCATCTGATATATCAATTCCATACACCTTGTTAAGCGGCTCTAATACATGTGCCCTCATCTGCCTTACATAATGTCTTAAGGCTGTTTCATCGTCCTTCATAGGAACATCAGAATATTCCACAAAGAACTTTTCCTTGGAACATAAATTCTGTCTTTCTATATTCTCAACGCACCTGTTCATCTGTGCACACGCATCAGGTGCTATTATGCAGTCAAGAAATTCAAACCCTCCCTCGATTGCTCTTTCAAGTATGGCACGACAGCCCTCACAAAGCATACTGCTCATATAATATGTACCCATCTCTATAGAACCTGTTCTTGGTGCTCTAAGTCTTACCGAGAAACAGCCAGGAAGATTAATTAGTGGCTCTGGAATTTGAAAACAGACTGCTCCAATTGCAATACTGCCTTTATTCTGTGCTTCTCTTACAAGGTCATTATTGACCTCCTCTAATAGTTTCTCAAAATAATATAAATGCTGTAAATCCTTCAAAAATATTCCTCCAATACTATATCAAACCAATATTGCAAAGTGCCTCTGCCGCCCCTGCAACAATTCTGTCATCATCTGAAAGTGTAAGTATATTCTCGCCCTTAATATCTGCCTCTGCCAGTTTCATATCATTTTCAATTACAGATAATAATGGAAGCCCACTTATATCCATAAGTTCTATCACTTTCTTATCCGGTATGCGGTTAACTATAACTCCAGCTTTCTCATACATAACAAGCTCATCTGCAACATTTTTAATAGTCTTAACTACCTGACAGCCTTTCTTGCTTGCATCTGTTACAAGCACAAGATGTGTAACCTTTTCCATAACACGCCTGTTAATCTGCTCAATTCCAGCCTCGCCGTCTATAACTACATAATCAAACTGTTCAGAAAGAAGTGTTATCACCTCTTTAAGATATGAATTAATCCGGCAGTAACAGCCGGCTGTTTCCGGTCTTCCTATCGCTATAAATGCATAGCCGTCCTGTTCTTTAATTGCATCATATATCTCATACTTCGCCTCACCTAACAGCTCAACGGCTGACTTGGTATCGCCGTCCTCTACATTTTTAATGACTTCTTTTCTTATATCATCTATTGTCTTGTCCACTTCTATGTTAAGCACTGTAGAAAGTCCAACCGCAGGGTCAGCATCAATCGCCAGTATCTTCTTATCTGGATATTTCTCTACAAGCACTTTAACAAATGCTCCTGCAAGCGAAGTCTTTCCAACGCCGCCCTTACCTGCTACTGCTACTATCTTTGTCATAATAATCCTCTTTTCTGTGCACTATTCTATATAACCTGACTGTGCCTATGCACACTTTTTCTAATTAATTGTTGCTGCCATTCCTTTATGTTCTTTAACAAATGTATCTATCTCATTTACAAATCTCTGTCCATATTTCATCAGTTTATTCTGTCCTACACCTGATACCTCAAGCATTGCTTCTGCATTTAAAGGAAGCTTCTCACACATATCTATAAGTGTCTTATCACTAAATACAATATATGGAGGCATACCTTCTTCCCTTGCTATTATCATTCGCAATGCCTTTAAGCGTTCAAATAACTCATAACCTGCACTTGTAAGTGAATCTGTACTCTTCTTTCCTGTTGATGAACTGCTTCTTTTACCTGCTTTGCCTGTCTGCTTTCTGCCTTTCTTTCCTGAACCTGATAGAAAAGTTTCATCACCAGCCTCATAAGAACTGCCTGTGCTTCTTGTCTTACCTACAAGCTTTGCATTTTTCACTTCCTCGGACTCTTTCATACGCTTTAGATATATATGTGCATTTTCCTGCTTTAAAGGTGTTATATCTCCCATTTTAAGGACACTGTATTCGTCCTGTGTCTGTATTATATAACCGTCTGATATAAGCTGGGCTATAAGCGGTCTTAACTCAGCTTCTTTCATTCCTGCAAGCTTTCCATATGATTTATAATTAACAGCTCCAACCTCTTTAAGCCTTGCCCTGTCAGCTCCAAGCAGAGTTCCTATAACTATGCCCTGTCCAAATCTTCCCTTGGTTTCTGCTATACAGTTAATGACCCATTTTGCCTGCGCTGTCATATCAATTTCTTCATATTCACTATTGCAGTTGCCGCAATTACCACATACTCCGGTTACATTTTCTCCAAAATAATTAAGTATGTAATTTCTTAAACAGCCCGTTGTCTTGCAATACCCCTCCATTACATACAATCTATGCAGGTCACGCTGTTTAATAACGTCTATATCCTCATATTCAACGCCTTCAAATTCTTTCTTATCAAGAAGGAACTTATCTATTATCACATCCTGTGCAGAAAACAGCATTATACACTGTGAGTCCTCTCCATCTCTGCCAGCTCTTCCTGCCTCCTGATAATAATTCTCCATACTCTGTGGCATATTATAATGAATTACATATCTTACATTTGACTTATCTATTCCCATTCCAAATGCATTAGTAGCAACGACCACCAATGACCTGTCATATATGAAATCGTCCTGATTTCTTTTTCTTTCTTCATTGCTAAGTCCCGCGTGGTATCTTGTGACACTTATCCCCATACTGCTTAAGGTTTCATATAAAGTGTCCACATTTTTCCTTGTTGCGCAGTAGATAATTCCACTCTCATCAATATGCTCTTTAACATAATTGCTTATATACCTGTCCCTATTCTTGCCGCTTATATGCTCTACGCTGTAGTAAAGATTTTTCCTGTCAAAGCCAGTAATTACAACCTTAGGATTATCAAGCCTTAATATACACTCTATATCCGTCTTTACTTCGTTGGTTGCTGTCGCTGTAAATGCACTGACAACCGGTCTTGCTGGAAGGCTGTTTATATAATCAACTATCTTTACATAGCTTGGTCTGAAATCCTGTCCCCACTGTGATATACAATGTGCCTCGTCAACCGTCACCATTGATATATCTGCCTGCTTGGAGAACTCACAGAACTTCGCACTTTCAAGCCTTTCTGGTGCAATATATATAATCTTGTATATGCCATTAAGTACCATATTTAATGTGCCGTCTATCTCACTTTCTGAAAGCGTGGAATTGACATATGCCGCATTAATTCCGACATCGTTAAGTGATTTCACCTGATCCTGCATAAGTGAAATCAATGGGGATATTACTACTGTAATTCCTGAAAGCATCATAGCTGGCACTTGATAACAAAGCGACTTTCCTGCTCCTGTCGGCATTATCGCAAGCACATCTTTCTTTTCTAAGATTGCATTAATAATATCTTCCTGCCCAGCCCTAAAGGAATCATATCCAAAATATTCCTTTAATACCTCTTTTGAATCCATCACATATCCCTTTCTTAATATCTATTGCAATATTATCTGCTGTCTGAATAATTACTCTATTATTCAATCCTGTGCAAAAGCCCGTAACACATTCTGACTATAACTTTAATATTAACATATAATCGCCTATTATTCTATCTTAATAATTAATTATCAATAAGCACCAGTCAATTATATCTCCAGACTTCCAATAAACATTACTATCATAATTCCATATAATGATAAATAAATCTGTTATTCATAAGTTAACAAATATCATTTTGCCATAATTTAATTATTATATGTGCTATACTTGTATTAATTAATTCGTGAGTATACAACTTACAGATACGAGGTGGCTATGAATAATACACATACATACTGCAATGCACAGCGCCCAGATGCCAGACAGGGCACTGTAACTACTAATACAGACAATAAACTTATTAACAGACTTGATATAATTGCCAGTTTTAATCCACATTTAACAGATATTAATCCCCAATCTCCACTATCAGTTGGCAATGGGCGGTTCTGCTATACTGCCGACATTACTGGTATGCAGACTTTATATGAGGAATACTCAGCCGAAACTCCACTCTGCACAATGGCTGAATGGGGCTGGCATACTAAGAAAGCTGATAACGAAAAAGGCTTCTATACTTTAGACGATGTCAGAATGACACCATACAATTACTGCAAACGAACTGTCACTTATCCACGTGTAAAATACGAGGGCAATGAAGCCGCCTACGACTGGGTAAGACAGAACCCTCATAAGTTCAATCTTGCAAAAATCGGACTTTATTTTCATAACGAACCTATTAAAGCTGGCAGCATTTATTGTATAAATCAGACATTAGATATAACAACTGGTATTCTAAAAAGCAGTTTCAGGCTTAATGTTAACAGTAATAACAATGTTCGTACACTTAATAATATTGCCGCTGATAATATAAATACCAATGCTATTATTGATAATCTCATAACTGTATACACAGTATGCGATGATAATTCTGACACCGTTGCATTTTATATAAGCTCTGGTCTTTTGCAGTGCGGACTTAGCGTTAATATCGCCTTTCCATACGCATCCTGTGATATAACAGGTTCAGACTGGAATAACACTGACGGACACAGCAACTTTCTTAACGCTTCCCATATACACCGGCAGATAGATGATACCGCTTACTATGTCAATTTTAATATAAATGGAACTGGCACCTCACAGCATACTGCTAATAATAGTACAATTACATCTGATTCTAATGTTACTATTAATAAATGTAATAACTCTGCTGCTGCCACTATTAAATCTAACGGTATACACAGCTATAATATTACAACTACTGATGATGAACTTAATATGTCCGTTAATTTCAATAAATCAATATACACACCTGCCACATACGACACAATTGCCGGTAACAGCAGACATTTCTGGCACAACTACTGGACAACTGGAAAGTTTCTTAACTCTGATAATAAAGAGCTTATGCGCCGTGTAATATTATCGCAGTATCTTCTTGTGATTAATGACAGCGGCTATATTCCACCTGCCGAAACTGGTCTTACCTGCAATAGCTGGTATGGCAAGGCGCACCTTGAAATGCACTACTGGCATATGGCGTGGGCTCCTTTATGGGGACACCCTGAACTGCTTACACGAAGCTTTGACTGGTATATTGATATATTAGATGAAGCTAAGAAAAATGCTTCACGCAACGGCTATAAAGGTGCACGCTGGACTAAGATGGTGTCTTACACCGGTTCGGACTGCCCGTCAAAGATTGCACCACTTCTTGTCTGGCAGCAGCCACATATAATCAATATGTTACAAATAGTAATTGATAATAATACCTCTGATGATTTTGACGTTAAGGCATATATGAGCAAATACTGGATACTTGTAAAAGAAACCGCCGTGTTTATAGCTGATTATCTTGTATATGACCCGATGTCCGATATTTACAATATAGAAGCACCTGTAATTCCAGTTCAGGAACGTCATCTGCCAGAGGATACAAGAAATCCTATATTTGAACTTGCATATTTCAGATATGGTCTTTTGATTGCCGCAAAATGGGCTTATGAATTAGGTTTTACTGATGAAGCCAGCCAATGGCACAATATTGCAATGCATATAGCACCACTTCCAATTAATGACGATGTATACATTGCACATAGTAACTGCCCTGATACATTTACTAATAAAGCTATAGACCACCCTCTTATGCTTCAAATCTATGGTATGCTTGACGGCTATGGTGCAGAGGATATTGTCGATAAAGATATCTACCGCAACACCCTTATGAAGGTAATTGATGTGTGGGACTATTCTACATTATGGGGCTGGGATTTTGCTGTTATAGCAATGGCGGCTCATAAGCTTGGACTTGATGACATTGCCTTAGAACAGTTACTTATTAACTCCCCTAAAAATGATTATGTAGAAAGCGGCAACAACAGGCAGAACTCTCGCAAAGATTTACCTTTGTACCTCCCCGGTAATGGAAGCCTGCTTCTTGCCGCCGCCAGAATATTTAATATATAACTTAGAATTATATGCGGATTTTCCTGTAATACAGCCGACAGCCTACATCATTGCCAGGCACAACTGGTATATCATTGGCTATTGGCTGTTATAATACATTTGCCGCTCATAACAGACATATCTTTAGTTCCGTCTATAATCTTTCCGTTAATAAATGCTTTCTGCATAATCAATGCCCTGCCTTATTAATATAATTTAGAACTGCTTCTTACTGGTTCACTTGTAAGATTAACTCCTAATCTGTTAAAAGTCTTGGTATCTGCCTCTGATAACATTACAGATGTATGTACCTGACAGCCCTTAAGATCAGGTATCTGTTCTAATGCTTTCTTGGCATTCTCATTAGCTACAGATGTCATCGCAAGTGCAATAAGAATCTCGTCACTATGAAGTCTTGGGTTTCTGCCGCCAAGATATTTAACTTTAAGCTTCTGGATTGGCTCAATATATTCTGGCTTTATAAGCTTCTCATCGTGCTTGATTCCTGCAAGATACTTAAGTGCATTAAGTATAAGTGCTGAGGACGCTCCAAGAAAATCCGTAGTCTTAGATGTAATAACTGTACCATCATTAAGTTCGATAGCGGCACACGCAACACCAAGCTCCTCTGCTCTCTTCTTAGCTGCAACAGTAACCTTTCTGTCATCTGTTGTAATCTTAGCCTGCTTCATTAAAAGCTCAATCTTATATACTTCGCTCTCAGAAGCTTCTTCCTTTGCCACTCTGTTGACTGCATCATAATATCTTCTTATAATCTCCATTTTGGAAGCTTCACAGCAGGCTTCATCATCAATAATACAATTGCCCGCCATATTAACACCCATATCTGTAGGTGATTTATAATATGTATTCTCACCGTAGATTTCCTCTAATATAGCATTAAGAACAGGATATATCTCTATATCACGATTATAATTAACTGCTGTACTTCCATATGCCTCAAGGTGGAATGGGTCAATCATATTAACATCATTAAGGTCTGCTGTAGCCGCCTCATATGCAAGATTGACAGGGTGCTTAAGTGGAATATTCCATATTGGAAATGTCTCAAATTTAGCATATCCTGCCTTAATTCCTCTCTTATTCTCGTGATATAACTGTGAAAGGCAGGTAGCCATCTTACCACTTCCCGGACCCGGTGCTGTAATTACTACCAATGGTCTTGTTGTTTCTATGTAATCGTTCTTTCCAAAACCTTCTTCACTTACAATCATAGGAATATTAGATGGATATCCATCTATAACATAATGCTGGTATACCTTTATATTCTTCTTTTCAAGCTTTTCCTTGAACTGTACTGCCGCATTCTGTCCTGTAAATTTAGTGATAACAACACTTCCTACATATAAACCCTTCTTCTCAAATTCGCCAATTAATCTAAGCACGTCTACATCATAAGTAATACCCAAATCTCCACGGACTTTATTCTTCTCAATATCAGCTGCACTTATTACGATTACTATCTCAGCAACATCTGATAGCTGCATAAGCATCTGAAGCTTGCTGTCTGGCTGAAATCCCGGAAGCACTCTTGAAGCGTGGTAATCATCAAATAATTTGCCTCCAAATTCAAGATAAAGCTTGTCACCAAACTTACCAATTCTTTCTTTAATGTGTTCTGACTGAATTTTTAAATATTTGTCATTGTCAAATCCTGTTCTCATAAAACTCCTCATTAATTATTTTAATTATTCCTTCGTTTATTTATTAATATATTAATATTAACATACATTTCAGCACAAATACATATCAACTTTATATTATTTTACTCCGCTTACTTTAGTTGATACTACTGATGTTAAAGGAACCATTTTAACACTCACACTTCCGTCTTTCTTTCTTGTAATTAATGTTCCGCCTCTTTGTGTATACTGCTTCTCAATACCCTTGTATCCAAGGTAATCTATCGACATTCCATAAGTAAGCTGTATACCTTTATACACAAGTGATAATGTATTTAAGTGGTCGTGTCCACAAAACATCCATTTTATTACGCCATTATCAACTGCACTGTTAAAAAATATCCCCTTAAACCTGGATATTCCAAAATGGTCATTCTTCTCGCCAACACTTCCGTGCTTATATATTACATCATTATCACCAAGCTTCATACGCTCATAAGCTTCCTTAAATTCCCTGACAGGCATATGGAAAAAAGCCATTGCCTTGATATTCTCATCTTCATTTTTAAGGCTGGTTAGCTTATTCATACACCATTCAGTCTGATCCTTGTGTATACAATCAAATCCGCTGTAGAACCAGCCTCCATCACCATACATATTAGAGTCAAGCATAACAAGCGGAAGCACAGCTTTATTATTATCATCAACAAGATTAATAAAGAAATTCCCCACTCCGTAAATATATCTGTTACCTTTAGTGAATATACAATATTTTCCCTCAGCAAATATATCAGCAAGCTCGTCCTTATTACAAAATGCACCAAGCTCACAGTCGTGGTTACCAAAGCACAATGTATATGGAATTTTAAATCTGTCCATAAATGCTGTAAGAATTCTTGCCTGTCTTCCATTATTCATAGTTCCAGACTTAGGAAAAAAAGGAAATATAGAATCACCCGTAAGAACAATTAAATCCGGCCTGCTCTTTTTAATAATCTTGGTAACCGCACTAAGTGCAAGCTTATCCTTCTTTCCTGATAATATTCCAAATCCAAGATGAAGGTCTGTAAGTTGTAGAATTTTATAATCTTTATCTGTATCTATGTGAAGATTGAAAGTTTCATTATCTATCTTAGTAAAATTATGAGAATTATACATATATATGTTCCTTTCATTTTCTTAATTATTACAGTTATACATTTAACCACCGTCTTGCTCATTAACTTAATGGTATAAGTGCCCCGACAGCTGATATTATAGTCGATATTACCATAATTATCTGGAATGGGAGTGTGCCTATAACACCACATATCGGACTGCTGCCAGCCTTCTTTCTAGACTTTCCATAGGTAAGTACAAGCATTATGCTCACAAGCACAACAACACCGCTCATAATTCTTGTAAGCACTATAAAGCTGCTCACACCGAATATTGCAAATAATATACATGGAATAGTTGCTATAACCCAGCTTATTCTGTTGCCAATTCCTATCTGTTCGTGAACTACATCTCTTAATGCAAGTGTATTAGACCAGAAGGTTGTAAGCAGTGCAAAAAGTGAGAATATACCAGCAAGTATCATAGCCCACGAACCTATGCTCTCACCTAACTGCATATATGCTAATTCCTTATCAAGTGTTCCCTTAGTTCCAAGAAGCACCGTAAGCGTAACGATAAGCACAAGTATTGATGATAACGCAAAACCTATAAATATTGACTTTCTTATCTTATGTGGGTTGCCATCAAGTCCCTTAACAACCTGTATTACCGCCTGATTAGCTGATGTTGCAAATACAACCATACTATATAAAGCAAGCAGGTTATTAATATGAAATGGTGCTGTATACAAAACATTTAGTGGTCTTGTAAATGTTCCAGCTGTCATAATAACAACTATAACCATAAGAAAACTTACTGCATATTTCTGTGCGATACCTACCGCTTTCATTCCAATAAACACTACACTTCCTGCAATCAGATAATATATAAGCTGTGCCACCCACAGCGGCATATGAAACCAATTAACAAATATCTGTGCACCACCATTAATATTGCCACTGACACCTATCATTATGGCAAGTCCATATACAACAAACATTATCCAGCTGAATACTTTCTTCATTCTTCCCTTAAAAAGCTCTCCTTCAAAGCTTTTAACAAGCTGTACACCTCCATTGTTAAAAGAAAGTTCTGCTATGATAAGATGAAGAATAACATTTACTACATAAGCAAGTCCCACCATCCATACAACATCTAACATACTGTTTCTTGTTGCCAGATATGGAACAGCTATAATTCCTGTACCAATGCTGTTACCCATAATCATACTTATCGCTTCAAAAGTTGTAAGCTGAGCTTCTGAATTAATCGTCTTTGGCATATATTCACCTCTCGCAATTCTCATAATATTAATTAAAACTAAACGGGCTGCTGCACAAACCACAATTCACACAATATGCGAATAAGCAACAGCTTATAAATAACTCATACTGTATTAATTATGTCTGGTGCAACAGCCCTTTCAATCTACTTTGCTGGAATCTGCTTATCCATCTTTAATATGTGGTTCTTTAACCATTCAAGAAGGTAATCAATAAGCTCGAACAGATACTCCTGCTGTCCATCGTCAACTTCTTCCATATTAATCCCTGTAAGTCTGTCAACAAATGACTCGTGTGCAAGCTTCTGAGCTGCTAGTCCCTCGTATCCTATCTTTTCCATATACTCCTCCTCATCTTTAAAATGAAGCTTAGTATAATCTTTTAACTCATTAATTATTGAAACTATATGGTCATACTTATCGTGTAAATAATAGTCATTAATAACTTCATATGTACGCTCTATAATCTCAAATAACTTCTTATGCTCTGCATCTACAAAATCAATATCTGTCTTGTATTCATCTGTAAATTCAAACATACCCTTCTTGGCTGTGCTGACATTTTCAGCTTTCTTAGAATCCTGTGTCTTATGAACAACAGGCTCTAACTTTCCAATCATAATATCACTTCCAAGGATATGGTGGTAAAGCCACTTAGCAAGGAACTTTACAAGCTCAGCTAATTCCTTCCTGCTCTCCTCATCTGTCATATTATCAAAGTCCACTGATTTAACTTTATTAGCAAAGTCTGTATGCTCCTTCTTCTGTCGCATAAGTTCAGGGTCATTAATTGACTCCATATATGCTTCCTCGTGTGCAAAATGCTCTGCGGCATAATCAACAAGATGTGCCACAATGCTCTTTACTGTCTTAACATCAACAGCCTGTTCCTCTAATAATGCCTGTGCTTCATTAATTATTTTAAAAAGCTGTTCGTGTTCTTTATCAATTGACTCAATTCCTGTCATACAGTCTTTAGTAAACTTATACATAATATTTCCTCCAATCCTGACATATTCACATAAGTAAATAACAATATGCTTATATATTTCATTCTATTATATATATTACTCAATCTCAATAGTCATTGTGCTATTTTAGCAATAATTACTTATTCTGTGTATGTCTTAATATATAATATGGTGTAAAATCATACTCCAAAGTATCAGGCTTTTCAACCTTTAACACTTCCCATTTTGATATGCAAGGGTGTGTCCTGGCATACAAGTCTTTCCTGTCAGCCTTCTCATATTTAAAGCCGTGTGTAATCATAAAGATATTCCATCTTCTATGCTCTATACGCTCAAGTTCCTCTTTATCAGAAAATGTATATGCCTTCTTGTCACACACAAGCCATTTCTTAATGTCCTGATGAAGCGACTGTGCTATGCTTGATTCACGGTCAAATATGCTCATCTTATGCCAGGCAGCATTAAGCTTTGCCTGACTGCTCTCAACCGAAAGTGCTTCCTCTGATAACACATCTTCTATCTTTAACATAAACTCATCGTTAAGAACCTTACCCTGCTTCTTATATTCATTTATAACATCATAAAGCACATTATATCTATGGTTAAACATCTTAGCTTCATCGACAATATAATGGTCTGTGAGTGACTCATATGAGAATATATCCCTATTCTGTTCAATTGTGAACAAGTTCTTCTCATCATATATCTTGGAAATGTTGTTGCTGTCCTTCATTCTTATAACTACAGGAATGTTAATGCATTTATCGCCCTTCTTATAAAGAAGCTGCTTTAATTCAATAATCGTGTTAGCCATAGAATGTGTGTCGCCCATAGCAACTACAAGATATGTAAAAGGCTTATCAGCATTACACTTCTTGAATATTTTATTAAACTGTAATGTTGTAGCATCTGTTTCCCAAAATCTTATTTTGATATGTCCGTCTATTCCAAATCTGTCATTATTCTCCTCAAATGGGAAATTTAACTCATAATATTCTGCTTTCTCACCTATAAATACATCTTCAGCTACAAGCTTTAAACCATCAAGTGCATCTACACTGAAATTCTTCATAAATGAACCGATTATCGACTTCATATCCTTATCAAATACATCTATACATATATCAGACTCCGCTGTTAACACTGCCATATTAATCCCCTGTATAAGCGTACTCTGTCCGAACTCACCAAAGCCTATAATACCAAGATGAACATCATAATCATCACCTGTATTAACCTGATATACAGGATGTTCCTTGAACATTTTATTAACTGCCATTCTGTTGACATCTATTATATTAAGGTCAAAATTCTTCTCCTCAAGTCTGTCATAATACTGCTTAATAAGCTGGCTCATTGAGTTATCACTACAGCTTAAATATATCTGCTTATATGAAGCATTATCTCCTGAGGGCTTCTGCAAGCTGTTGCATATACTTCCTATAACCTTAAGATATTCAATATTCTCCATCGCATTGTCATCACAAAGAATAATATCTGCATATTTAGTTATATCGATTGTCTTCAATATATCTTCAATAGACATATCATCATACTTCTGTCTGTAATTTACGCCTTTATTCATATATTTAAGCTTAGCTTCTTCGGTCATTGCACCTGTCTCTATCGTAGTTATACGGCATTCCTTTGCAAGTCCGCTAATAAACTGCTTTTTATATGCTCCCTCACCTATAAGAAGAATTCTTTTCTTACCACGCTGGCTTAAAAGGCTTCTTACATAGCTTGCCGGCTTGCGGACAAGTATTGCCAAAGCACCTACAGTACATAAAGGTGCTATAATAACTGCTATGCAATACACATATGTAAGGATAATGGTGAACACTCCACCACCCGCAGTCTTAACATATTCAAGTGCATCTGCCTGGTCAATATCAGGGTCAATCTTGTATGCCTTAATCGCATTCTGGATATTAAGCATTACCTTAAGAAATGGACTTTCCACACTATGGTAATAGAATATACCCTCAAGTACACATATAACAAACACTGCTATAGCTGTATACCACAAATAATCCTTATATTTATTTCGTTTCATTCTGTCCTCGTTTCTTCGCACTTTTCATTCATTATTATTAATATAGTATTAGTGCTTGGTTTGTTATATTTATTATATAATTTTGGCTGTTTTTTTACAATATTGATTTAAAAAAGAATGTGCAATGCACATTTCCTCTCCGGGTACAATTAACTGCGACAAACTACAGCTTCATACAAGTGTGCATCACTGGCACATAAAAAGCCCAGCATATTTTAAGATGTAATGTCAGCTTTCTGACTATACTGCTTAAATATACTGGACTTTTTATGTGTTAATCTAAAAATTTAATGTGTTAATTTAACAGATTGATTTTCACTCTGCCACTTTAATCTTTGCCCTAACGGATTAATCTTTACTCTGACATATCAATTTTTATTTGACTGCATCAAGTAAGTAATTATATCTTTCCATTTTACCATCTAATAAATCAAATATAAATTTCTCTGAGTTGTCTGATACCTGATCATAATCTTTCATACCATCAAACTCACCTTCAAGATAACCTTCCATAAACTTATTCTTATTCTTAAGATTATCTAATACAATATTGTAATTATCTAAATCTATGCAATAACGCATAACTGCCTGAACCTGTGATTCCATATCCTCGATTATCGGAGCAAATTGCTGTTCGGCAGCATTATCCCATTCAACGCCCTCAGCTTTAGCGTTACTAAAACTTCTTCCTATGAATTTACCACCGAATTTTAAAACAAGTACAACACCAGCAACGCCTAATACCTTGCCAAGCCAGTCTCCTGATGCAAAGAAATACCATACGCATACTGCTAAAAGTGCAAGCACAATAATAGCTGGAATAAATGCCTTCGTCTTGTCCTTCTTCTTTTCTTTCTTTACAATATCTCTCTGTGAATCTAAATCTTTTCTCATTGACTCAAAGCCTTCAAGTAATTCCTTTATGCTGTCCTCAATATCTTTTTTACCATACTCTGCACATTTCTTAATAAATGCAGTTACATTATCAATTATTCCTGTTTTATCGGAATCAGGACAATCTAAAGCTCTGCTTATAAAACCATTTCCATAGAAAAATGACTGACTTCCCATTTCTTTATCATCATCATCAAAATAATTGCCATCACATACGAATAAAGCATACCTGTCAACAGCTTCAAAATCTCCTGTAAGAGCTCTATATAAGCCATACCAGGCCTTTGACTTATCAGGATTTTCTTGTGTTGCTTTATCATAAAGGTCACTGGCTATATCCCAGTCTTTTTTCTTTAAATGCTGTTCGGCTTTTTCAATTATTGCATCAGGATCTATATTATTGCTATTCATAAGCTTACTGATATCATCTTTTAAATCTTGATGCATACTGCTTATATGCTCATCTGTCTTTCTGAATTCCTTTGAATGATTATGTATTAAAAACACATTATCACACGCCATACAAGCATACTTTTCTTCTGTTAACTCTTTAACCTGTTCACTTCCGCAATTTGGGCATTTTATCGCCTTCATATCTTTACTGCTCCTTTGTATTCTTTATTTTTCTTATATCAAGCTGTTTAACAATCTCATTACATTTTGCTTCAAATAAAGTATTATCTGTAATATCAGCTAACTCAGCTATCAACCCTTTAATTCTTAAATTCTCCTCTATAGCCTTTGGAGAACTCACCGGATTTTCATATCTCATTCTCTCGTAAAGCTTGTCTATATTCGCTTTATTGGCTGTATCCTGTACATTAACCCTGCATATTTCCAAATCTTTAATTAATTCTTTAAAATCCTGTATAGATTGCTTCTCTTTATTATCTACATCTTCTATATACTTATTGCTTCCCCACAAAATCATCTCAAATATTACAAATCCTAACAGTATAGCCGCCTGTATAAGATAAGAATAAATGCTGTATCTTTCTGGAAACTTTGAACAGAATTTAAAAAATACATATAACTGGACTACCATATATGCCACACTGTAATAAAGCATTGGCATCTTTAGTGCTGCTTTTTTCTTATCCTGCTTGTGATACACATACCAGCTAAATACCGGTTGTATCAGTAATGCGATAATACAAAATATATATTTCATCATACATTTCTCCTTGTTCCGCAGTTCATACAAAACTGTGCATTAGCCGGCATAACTGCTCCACATTCCTGACAATACACTTCTTTAGGAGTGACCTTCTCACCACAATTCATACAGAACTTAGCCCCCTGTGGCAGTGGGCTGTTACATTTACTGCACACCAGCGAAGCCCCCTGCGTATTCATTGAATCACCCTGTACGCCCATTGTGCCACCCTGCATATTCATTGCTGAATTCTGCATTGTGTTATTGGCATTTACTGCCGCTTCCATATTTCCTTTAAGCATATCGCCCATTGAAAATGCAAGTGGAATCTGTGCCATCATATTAGCTGGATTGCCTGCAAAACCCTCATTTTCTGCAAATGCCTTGCTGACATTAAACTGCTGTTCCTGCTGCCAGTTGTAGCCTTGTATCTCTCGTGATTTAGCAAGTCCCTGTGCCTCAATAACAGCCGCATCCCTGTTACCCATAGCTTCAAAACGCTTCTGTGCCATACTATTATCCAGATTCTTTAACTCAATTAAATCATCTTCATTAATATTAACTGCTGATAAGAAAAAATTAAGAATTTGAATTCCATATTCTGCTATATCATCTCTTATAAGCCCAGCAACATTTTCAGAAATATCATTCAAATGCTGGTTAAATTCATTGTAGCTGTACCTGCTAAGTTCCACTGCTATACAATTCTTAACCCTTGTAACTATCAAATCCTTAAAATATTTCTGGATATTTGCTGTAGACATTTCCTGTTCTGTTCCAACAAGATTAATCAGAAGCTTTCGTCCATCAATTATCTTAAGCCCAAATGAACCGCTTGCTCCTGCACTATAACTATAGCCATAATTAGGGTCTTTTACTGTAACCTGGCTTGGTGTTCCCCAAGGTATATCCATCATTGTTGCAAGATTAATGAAGTATACTTCTGTGTGAAATGGAGATACTCCACCTGTAACAAGATTTCTAAGCTTTGAAATTAATGGAATATTCTTAGTTTCCAATGTGTAACGTCCAGCCTTGAAACTATCTAATGCCTGTCCATCACTGAAAAAAACTGCTTCCTGTGACTCGTGTACAATAAGCTGTGATAATGTATTAAAATCCTCCGCAGGATGCTTATATATAAGAATGTCATTATCACCTTCATATTTAATAACTTCCTGTATTGCCATTTATTTTCTCCTGTAAAATACGTACTTTTTGCTAAGTATAGCACATAACTTCCATTTTGGATACTATTTTCTTCTATTTTGGATACTTTTTTCTTCCTTATTGGATACAATTTTTAATGTGTGTTAATAAATTTCCAGCCATATTAATATATGGATTTTATAAATCCACCATTATTTACCTATATTTAGTACCTGAGGATTGGAGCTATATGTCAGAACGAATTAACCAGCACTTAAATCCACTTGTTGGAAATAATATAAGAAGACTCCGCAAGGAACGTGGACTGAAAGCAACTGAGGTTATTGCCAAGCTCCAGCTTGAAAATGTCAATGTAACAACCGGCATTTTCAGTAAAGTAGAAAATGGCTACAACAACCCTACAGTTGATATGCTTGTCGCCCTTACCAAAATATTTGAGTGCGATTTCAATGAATTTTTTAAAACAGAGTGAGAACAATTCTACTATATGATTATATATGTGGATTGTTCTCACTTTTTTGTACAGTAACACTCTGCCTTAATAATGGAGCGTGCTCTGTTTCCAAGCTTTGTCTGCACTCTGTCTTCGTACCTTAATCTACGCTCTTCTGTCCTAAATCTTTCTCCTTCTTTAGATACACAACACCGGCATATATACGCTCTATTGGTCTTAACACAGTTTCTATAAATTCTATATCCTCATCTATAATATCTACAAGTTCATTACTACCATCTGATGTGCTTTCTATCTTTAGTACTACAAGATTTCCTGCAAATATTCTCTCAGGCTTTAAACTTTCCAAATCGTTATTACTTATTTTATTGTGAACTGTATTTTTAACATCTGCTGATTTTTTATCTGTTTCATTATTAACTGGAAGTCTGTAAAATGCCCTGTTAAGCGTTCTGCCCTGCACTACTGCATCTTTTTCAGCTATTAGTAACAGACTGTCATTCAGCCACACAATATCAAGTTCATCTGTACCGCAGCCTTCATCAATATTTTTACTGTCAATTCTTCTATCAGCACATTTACATAAGATATATTTTCTTACATATGATAATTTATCGCCTGTCCATTCTGTGTAACCTTTGTATACAACGCCATTCTGTGCACACATATAATATGCCTTTATCATCTTAGTGAGTGTTCTCTTAGAAATCCTTCCATTCATCATCTGATAAATCATCTTGCATATCCTCGTCATATTCTCCTGAATGTGATGGCTTTCCGCCTATCAACTCCTCAGTATTATTATCTGCAGCTGGTCCACAGACACGACCCATAGTGTTGAATACGTCAGCCGTTGTCAGACAGAAATTATTACCTATGCCAGGTATAACCATATTGGTTGTTGCATGAAAACCGTCAAGGCAATAAGGCTTGGACTTTCCCTCATCAAATACTGTATCTGCAATAATAGAAGTCTTTGGCTGATAGTCATACACTGAAATATCTACATAGCCTTTAGTAAGAAGCATATCCAGAATTCTCTGCACCTCACTATACTGAAGATTTCCGACCAATACAGCATCTTCATTTACTGCAAATACCGATATATCATCATCTCTGCCATCTTTTAACTTAAACAGAATACCTGTTATATCTTCTTTGCTGCTATTTGCCTTTGCTACCATACGCAGTGTATCTCCATTAAATGTAAATCTTTTTTCAACTATTGGTTCTGCCTTTTTAATCTCTCTAACTGCTCCATTGTTTAATTTAACTACCATAATGTCCTCCATTCTTGCGCTGCTTCTAAGCGCATCTCAAGTTTGTGCAAAGCACAAATCCTGCGTGTGAAAAATCTTATTTTTCACACTATCCTCCATTCTTACCTGTTATAACAGGTACTTAAATTGATTATCAGCTATACAGCCTTTATCTTATCTTTAGGAACTCTCTTTCCTATCGACAATTGAAGCATAATAAAAAGCAGCCTGATTTTCCAAGCCGCTTTTTTTAATCTTTAAAATATGCTATTTTACTGTATCTGCAATTTCAAAAAAATTCTTCATCGCATAAATTCACTATCAGAACATTTTCCAATGGGAATTTCTTATAAATTTGTCTATAAATTCAGGCATTGTCATTTTCCTTATATGTCCGCCATCACGAAACCCAACATCGTATTTGTCCATAAATGCCCTGTCGTCTGCCTCACTGCAATCTATATCCGTTATAAACGCTATGCTCTGTGGTCTGTTTCTGTCTTTATCACGATATACATAGACATATAATGGTTTAACATTGTGCATATTGAGCATTTCCCTATATATAACTTCAAGTGTTACATCATTCTCATAGTCAGCTTCTTTGCTTGAAAGCCTGTAATAAGGGCTATTCTCATTCTGGTTCTCAACATAAGTCTTCCAAGTCATAATCCAGTTGCCACGGTAGGTCTTAAGAACCTTAAGTATATCCATCATATGAGCACCGCTAAACTCAAATCTTTTATATTCCCTTATATATTTTGGCATATCTATATAAAGAAACTGCCTGTCAAATTGAAAATCAAGCCCCTGCTTAACTATGCTTGTGGAGATGCTTTCTATATTAAGATAATCAGCTTCTATAAGATGCAAATGTATTTTCTTTACATACATATCAGCAAATTTGCAGAAATCCTCTTTGCTTAATCCACATAACTGCTTTATCCTGCTTCTGGACATTTTCGTATCATCAAGATATGAAGATATATCGTCTACAACAAGCTTTCCGTCTTTATATGAATAAGTCTTCTCAAGCTTAGAATCAAGCCAGTATTCAGTCCGCAGACAATTGCACATAAAATACCTTGCCGCAAGCGTGTATTCATCATAACCTGTTGCACTCCAGTCCTGATATACACTAAACAGTGCAAGCCACTGGTTAATCTTGGATATCAGCACTTCCTTCTGCTTCTCGATACCCATCACTTCTATTGTCTTAGTAAATGCTTTGATGTGCTTGTATACTTTAACTGGTTTTTTCAATGCATTCTGAAACTGCACAAGCTGGTGATAATTCCTGCGTGCTAAAAGAACAATTCTGTTAGAATATCCATTTGCACAAAACAGCGGAACAAGTCCCATTTTGCCGAACATATCGAAAAATGTATCCGTCCTCTGGTCTGCCTGACTTATAATATAATGCAGCATTCCACGGTATATCTCATTACACTCAACCTCAGCATAATTATGTGGTATATGCAGATTATGGTAAACCTGCTGTCTAAGCTTCATATCAGGTGAATACATATTCCAATACTTCTCCTTAAAGACGTCCTTAGGAAGCCCCAGATATTCAAGAAGCTGTGTCTGAGTATAAGTGTTATCTTTGCTCGCAAGCTGCTTACATATAATTGAATACACCTGCCTTTTCAGTTCCATTGGGAAATCCGTATAACCTGTATGTCTGCTTCTTAATTCACTTATTATATTCTTAACATCTTCGTACAAATGTATATTCACTCCTTGTGTACACACTACTTTAATTGCAGTAATTCACACTGATTAATTCCTGCATCCCAAAAATGTTCTGTGCTTAAACCCCTGACCTGGCATATTATTCCTGAATTCATTGCACCATGTCCGATTATTACAATATTCTTTCCATCCTCAAGCTGTGGTTCCACTACATTTCTAAGAAAGTCACCTGTTCTTTCAAATAACTTCTCAATGCTTTCCCCACCTTCAACTGCCTTATACTTTTCTGGTTCTTTAAATAATATATTAATCGGACAATCTAAAGCCCTTGCTGACTGTTCTGTTCCTTCATATATTCCAAAGCTCATCTCAACAAGCCTGTCATCTGTTATAATCGGAATATTGCGGTTTTTTAAAAATATCTCTGCCGTCTGTCTTGCTCTTGCCAATGGAGAACAATAGCATACATCAAGCGGCACATTTTTATAAACCGCTGCTGCCTCTTCCGCCATCTTTCTTCCAGCTGCATTGAGTGGAATATCTGTTCTCCCCTGCAGTTTATTTCTCTCATTCCAATCAGTCCTGCCGTGCCTCATTATGTATAACATTGTACTCTCTCCTTATCTTATGAAGTAGTATTTCGACGAGATGTTATTCTTATATTATAACACCTCATCTCCAGTATTAACAATGTGTTACAGCTCAATCTGAATTATGTATGTTACGCTGTTTCGACTTTCCTGCCTGTGCAGGCAGCATATATCTTATCTATCAACCTGTCACATAACAATGTATACGCCGCTCCTACTACATTTACACCTATTCTAAGTAAAACAGCATATTTAAGTCCGAACAATTCCGCCGCTATTGAAAGTGCGCCAAATGTATTAAACACTGTCTGCCACGAATAACCAGCTGAATATCCGACACCTATTCCACCTATCATACCGATATAAGGATACATCGACTTTGGAAGCACAATATACATAATTGAAAAAATCAGACATCCAACAATGTTAAATGCACCTCTCTTGCCTGCCCGTCCTTCTATATCCTTTGAAAATGGCAGGCACACTGACATGCACGCTATACCTATCCACATTGCTCTTGGCATATTAAGCAGATTCATCACAAGCATTGCACTTGATACTATAAATGTAAGCTTGATATACCATCTGTTTCTTGCCGAATTAATATTGAATTCATAGAATAAATCCTGGAATGTTCTTCGATATGGTCTGTTCTTCTGGTTCTTATAAAAGATAATCATACAAATTACCATACCACAAAGAAGTCCGATAACCCTTAACACATAGTCCTGTCCTGTAACGTCATACCCCTGTAATAACAGATAACCAAGCACAAATGTCGAATGATTATACATAATTACATTATGACAGCCCATTATCATAAGAAGCATTATACATACTATATTAATAAGAAATGCTGCAAATGGTGGCACCATATTACTAAGCCTTGGTCCTGCTATCAATATAGCATATATTCCCATAATTGACAAAAGTCCATGTGATGTCTTTATTCCAAAGTCCGCCTGTCTTAACACAAGCACTGCAAGAAGTACTGTAACACCTACCACACTGTTAGCACTGCCTAGAAGCTTACTGAATATTGTAACAACTGCTACACAGAATACCATAACAAGGTAAACCTTGAAATTATATATTAATATATGTTTTCTTTTCTCTTTAGCATCTTTTGTGTTCTTAATAAGCTGTTTAGAGCCTGCAGAACTTAACTGTAATTCCTGATAAAATGTCATAAAACCACTCTGATCCTTTCATCCCCATATATTTATTGAGTTACATTTCATATGATTTGTACTCAATAATCATCTTCTTTTTATAATTTTAATGATGATGAAATAAGATGATAGGGTGGAGTAATATAACACTATTCGTTGTTATTGTCAATTATAAACTTATAACCCTGTCTGCCATCTGTATTGTTGATGTCCTGTGCGCAATCATTATAATTGTCATTCTACCCTTTAAGTTCTGTAATGTTTCGTTTACTGCACGCTCCGACTCATTATCAAGTGCGGAGGTTGCCTCATCCATAAGCATTATCGGAGCATTTTTAAGGATTGCCCTTGCTATGGCTATACGCTGTCTTTGACCACCTGATACAGACATCCCCTTTTCACCAACAACTGTGTCATAACCATCTGTAAATTCTATTATAAACTGGTGAGCATTAGCCATCTTTGCAGCTTTAATAATCTCAGCTTCCGTGGCATCAAGCCTTCCCATTCTTATATTATCCATTATACTCATATTAAAAAGTATTGCATCCTGTGGAACAAGTGCAAAAAAGCTTCTGCCAGCCGCCAGACTTATATCATCAAGATTATTGCCGCACACTTCAATCATTCCACTGTCCGGCTTATAAAATCCCATAAGAAGCTTAGAAAGTGTTGTCTTTCCAGAACCTGAAGCACCTGTAACTGCCACGAACTCGCCTGACTTTATTCTTTCATTATAATTATCAAGAACTACAATCGGTGCATTATTTTCATCTTTTATATATGAAAATGTTAAATCACTTATCTTAACTGAATAATCAGCATTATTTAAAATTGTATTATGACCGCAAAAGTTGTTTATTTCATTAATTACAACATCCTCATTTATATCTTTATGATTTAGAATGTCCGATTTATTCAATTTTTTACTTTTATCCTCTGTTTCCTCATCAAGAAAATCAAATATATTCTGTGCATATGTCAGATACGCAATAAGCTCCGGAATATACTTTCCCATTTGCAGGAATTGTCTTGAAAAACGTCCATACATTGTATATATCGCCGCAATAGCACCAAGTGTTGTATAGCCCTTCTGCACGAATAATATTCCAAGTGCCAAAAAAACAAGATTACATATAAGGTCAAAGCCTGTATTAGCACATTCAAGCAAAGATGAAAACATATTTCTTTTATCAGACTTTACAGCATACACATCTGCCTCTTCATTATATCTGTCAACTGTTTTTCTTCCTGCCGGAAACATCCTTACCTGTATAATTCCCTGAATAAGATCTGTTATATGCTTTGTCATTATGCTGTTTGACTCAGACATTTTCTTACTTAAGCTTTTAAGCGGTCCAGTCAGAACCATCGTAACTCCTATCAGCACTGTATTTACAGCCACAAGACAAAGTGTAAGCTGCCAGCTGAGTGCAAACATAGGCACTAAGAATACAACTACCATTATAAATGGCATAACAACTCTTCTGAATCTTGAACCAAATATATCACCCATTCTTCCAAGGTCAAATGATACTTTTGATAACATTTCCCCGCTATGGTGATTTTCATAATATTCACAAGGCAGCTTCATTTCGTGACTTAACACCTGTTCGTACAGCTTTCCATATATTCGCTTTGCTTCCACGTTATATCTTATGCAGGCAAATCTATATCCTAACAACACTATCACACCTGTTATGACTATTATTACGACAGAACTTATAAGCCTGTCCCACTCGCCTTTCTGTGCTATGTCAACAACTATCTTCATAAGAAATGCTTCCATAACTGAAAACATTGCAAATGTTATACTCATCCCTAATATTGAACCATAATACATAAAACGTCTTTTTCCCATAGTTCTCATAGTCCGTAAGAATAACTGCCATATTCCGGAATTCTTCTTATTATTATCCTTCTGCGTACATTTCTGCATATACCCCTCCCATATCAAGCAACTGTTTATGAGTTCCAGCCTCAACTATCCTTCCATGCTGAAGTACAATTATCCTGTCGGCATCTTTTATTGTAGACAATCTGTGTGCTATCGTTATGCTAGTTTTCCCTTTGCATAACCTGTCAAGAGCATCCTGTATAAGCTGCTCTGTTCCCTCATCAATAGCAGATGTAGGCTCATCTAACAACAGAATTGGCATATTTTTTAATATTGCCCTTGCTATAGCAATACGCTGCCTCTGACCACCTGAAAGCTGGCTTCCACCCTCACTTATCACAGTTTCATATCCGTCAGCAAGTCCTTCTATGAAGTCGTGAATTCTTGCATCCTTACATGCATTAACAACTTCATCGTGAGTTGCATTAGTATTTCCATACCTGATATTTTCCTCAATAGTTCCTGGAAATAAAAATGTATCCTGTGAAACAAGCGCCATATTTTCTCTTGCGCTTTCAATATTCCATTCATTAATATTCATTCCGTACAGCTTATATGTTCCGGCACTGGCATGATATAAGCCGCATAACAGTCTGAAAATAGTAGTCTTTCCACCACCTGAGCTTCCGACTATTGCTATATTTTCGCCATTTTTAATCTTAAAGCTGACATCATTAAGAACATTTTCGCCCTCTTTATATGCAAACTTTATATTGTCAAATTCTATAACGTAATCTACATCTAAGATGCTCTTATCAGATACGCTATTAGCTATATTCGTTGCCTTGTAAGTCTTGTCCCCAAAATGCTCATCTTTAGCCGAAAGTATTCCTTCAAGCCTTCCTATACACACCATACAGCCTGTTGCATCAACTATGGCAAACGGAATTCCTATAATCGACTCAACAAACTTTTCCAGAATAACGACAAAACCAACAAGTTCTCCAACTGTAAGCTGTCCATTTCTTACAAGCCATATGCTTAAAAATGCACATAATATAGAAGGAATCCATTGTATGAGTCTTCTTATAACTATCGCCGTATTGCTTATGCCTGTTCTTATCTGCTCTGTTTCCACAAGCTCCTCTGATGCATTATGCATTCTGTTTTCAAAATACTTCTGTAATCCAAAGGCTTTTATTATCTGATACCCCATTATAGCTTCATGATCAATCCCAAGCATTGCATCAACCTTTAAACGATATACCTTTGACACATCACGCATTTTCTTCACAAGAATATTTGACAGCCATATTACAAGTGGATAACTCACAACAACTGCAACAAAAAGCACTACATTTATCCTTCGCACATAATTGGCATATATAAGTGCTGCCGTAATATTTGTTATAATTGCTGCAAAATGCTCTGTCAAAAAGTTTTCCGCTTCTGCTATATCAGAATTCACCTTATTAATTATTGTTGCTGTACCTGCATTATCATAATATGAATAATCTATCCGGTATAACTTGCTGCTTATCTGTTTTCTGTATGAATTAATAACCCTTACCGCATATTTAAGTGAAAGCCTGCTTCCTGCAAAGGAAAGTACAAAGCCTGATAATGTCAGATATATAAACTTCTCAATAATACTGCCAATATCAACAGCTTCGCCTGACAGCATATAATCTATGTTGACACTTATTATCTTATTGGCACTCACAATTATCTCATTCACAACAGCATTAAGAAGCAGTGCCATAATTATCAGATACGAATACCTGAGCATATTTTTTATAAAATTATTCGCTTTAAGATTAAACTTCTGATTCATATGTTATCCACCTCTTATTATGATTTAACTATAACTTATTCTTGCACAAAATTTTATTTTTTTCATTAAATATTATTGCTTTTATGACATATAATTTATAAAATTATGCTATGTCAATTATAACTTGGTTAAACCACTCAAGAATGGAGATTACTATGCCTCTTCCACTTAAACCCGGAGAAAATATTTATATAGACCACAAAATAAAAGAAGCAAGCTACACAATGCCAGCAATGCAGGCAGCACATGACCACTACACCATCGGTTATATGGTATCAGGTGATCGAAGATGGATTGCAACTGATAACATACGTGTATGCCACGCCGGCGATTTTGGGATTGCTAAACCTGAGGTTTATCACAGGAACTGTCCTATATCGGATGTTCCTTATGACAGATATGTAATAAAAGTTCGTACAGAAGTATTTGAACCTATTATTGAAATAATCGGACATACTCAATTAGATATTCTTTGTCGCAATTATCTACATTTTACCAAAGCTTCACAGAATGAAATACAAAAAATGTGTGCTGAAATGTTATACGAATACGAACGAAATTCTGACCACTCACAACTGCTTCTTCAGGGAATGTTTTATAAACTATTCTTCTATGTATATGAGCATCACATTTCTAGTGACTCAGATAACAATACTTTATATCTGAAAAGATTCGATGACAGAATTCAGAAGGCTATGATATATGCTGAAAATAATCTTGAATATGGTGCCAGCCTGCAGAATGTGGCAGACTTTGCCTGTCTTTCTCCATCACATTTTTCAAGACTTTTCAAAGCTGTAACTGGTTCATCATATACTGAATATATAACAACGGTCCGATTACAACACGCAAAGATTCTTTTAGAAATCGGGGAAATATCTATAAGTGAGGTTGCAAACAAAGTCGGCATATCTAATGCAAGCTACCTTAGTGCACTGCTTAAGAAGCATTATGGTATCACACCGACACAGATAAAAAGAAATTCTAATTCTGGGAATTTAACGTAATAATTTGACATAAAAATAGAAATAGAGTAATATAATATTATAAAAGATGCTACCGATAGACGGCTTAGTCTTTTCAATAATGATTAAAAAATAACCGCTTAGTTGACCAGACTGGGGCGGTTATTTTTTTGATTTATACACAGAAATGCATATAGAAACTATCGCACAAATAACTAAAGTATAGTTAAATAAATCTGAATATGTAACCATGTCTATCACCTCCCTTCTGAAGAGGTTCAAGACTAAACCGCCTACCGTTATGGCAGCACCCGAATTCTATATTAACACCAAATATCAAATTTTACAAATTATAAAATGACTGTAAGAACTATGAACTATGCTCATATTAGACCTTTTAACCTTGGTATCATTAAATAAATTTAAAATAGCTGATATCTTATAAATGTAACTATCCACATCGTCCAATCTGTAACCTGACTTTGTAAACTGTCACATCTTATATAAGATACCAGCTATTTTTAATTAAATTTCAACTATAATATTCATTTATAACACTTCTATAATTATAGTAATTTTCTTTAAATTAAATTATTTCTTCTATATTATAATGTATTAATCAGAAGTTAAAATCTATCACTTTCCAATACATCTACATTATAACACATCAACCTGCTTAAGCAGCCTTCTCTGAGTTCTTCTCACTCTTTGCATAGCTCTTAGCTGAGTTAACTACAATGATAAGACCAAGTACGATAAGAAGAATTGCTATTATAAGCTGAAGTCCATTTGCTATGAACACCTTACCCCATGTAGTAGTACCTGCTGGGATTGTAACTGATGCTGCGTTCTGGATAGCCTTAACCATAGCGATAAGTCTCTGTACAAGTGCTGTAAATGTTACACAAAGCATAATGATAAGAGGTGGGAAGAGCATCTTGTTGCTGCGTCCTGTAACCTTTAAGAATACGCAGAGTGTTATAAGAACAAGTGCACTTAATAACTGGTTAGCTGAACCAAATAATGGCCAGATGTTAGCATATCCAATCTTTGTAAGTACGAAACCACAAAGAAGTGTTACGATTGTTGAGAAATATGTATTGCAAAGTAACTTTCTCCAGCCTTCTGCATGTTCCATATCATCTACGCTGAAAAGCTCCTGGAAGCTCATACGTCCGATACGTGCAACTGCATCAAGTGATGTAAGGGCAAGTGCTGATACACACATTGTCATAAATACTGTTGCGAAATGTACTGGAACACCAAACATTTCAAAGAAACCAGCTACACCACGGCTGAATATCTGGAATGGAGTACCTGTTGCTGCTGTACCATCAGCGGCTGCGGCTGCACCTGCTACACAAAGAGCAAGAACTGCAAGTAAGCTTTCAAGTACCATAGCACCATAACCAACCTTAAGCATATCCTTCTCATTCTCTACTGTCTTAGAAGATGTACCAGATGAAACAAGGCTGTGGAAACCTGAAACAGCACCACAGGCAACTGTTACAAAAAGGATAGGGAACATTGTTCCAAGCTTTGCATTGTTAAATCCTGTGTATACAGGAAGGTTCATAGATGGATGGGCAACTACAAGACCAAGTGCTGCTCCAACTATCATAGCGATAAACATAAATGTTGTCATATAATCTCTTGGCTGCTTCATAAGCCACATTGGCATAACTGCTGCAAAGAAGATATATACGAATGTGATATAGCTCCATGCATTCTTACCTAAGATAATTGGACAGAAGTTACCAATTACAAATGAAGCAACAATAAATGCAATACCAACTACTGCTTCTTTCCAGCCTGAAAGATTAAACTTCTTCTGGATAAGACCAAATACTACTGCGAATACCATAAACATAATTGATACTGTACCAGCAGAACCATTAGTTGAAGCTGCTGGTGCTAACTGTGATGCTCCATCAACTACTGTATATGCATTAAATGTACCTGCAACCATATCAGCAAATGCTGCAATAACGATAAGTGTAAATAACCAGCAGAAAAGTAAGAAAATCTTACGTCCAAACTTACCGATATATTTCTCAATGATCATACCCATTGACTTACCTTCGTTCTTAACTGAGGCATATAAAGCACCGAAGTCTGTTACAGCACCAAAGAATACACCACCGATAAGAATCCAGAGTAATACTGGTAACCATCCAAATGCTGCTGCCTGAATAGCACCTGTTACAGGACCTGCACCAGCGATTGATGAGAACTGATGACTAAATACAGTCCATCCTTTGGTTGGAACATAATCTTTTCCATCATTGTACTTTACGGCAGGTGTTTCTGCCTTAGGGTCTATACCCCACTTGTTTGCTAACCAACGGCCATATACCATATAGGCACCAAATAATATAACAGCCGCGATTAAAACGATTACTAAAGTGTTCATAATGTCACTCTCCTATATATAATATTAGCTGAGCAAATAAATATTCCCAGCCTATTTCACTAGCCAAATACAATGAACGCAGAAAAACGGAAATTAAAAATAACTAATTCCATAATGCAAAAAACCTTCGCCTCTGCACATATCTTAACGATATCGTACAAAGACGAAGGTAAATTACATTACTTCCGCGTTACCACTTTGCTTGCCGGATAAATCCGACCTCTCTACTGCCACACATATGGCATGCCCTGTTAACGATGGGTACCGGTTCTGACTACTAAATTAATATCTTTCACCAGAACTGCTTGCAGGTGAGGGCTTATCTATTCCTTGCTGCCGTTTCTCATCAACCAACGGCTCTCTGTAGGCGGTGATATAAATAAATCATTTCCTGTTCTTCGCATTTGACTATTGAATTAAGTAATAAGATAATCTCTTCATTTTAATTTGTCAATAAAAAATTTAATTATTTTTTTGTATTTTTAATGTATTTTTAATTTGACTACATTTCTACTATATCTTTACTGTAACATTTATTATGTTCTGAATGTCTTTAAAGCATCTATTGTCTGCTGTATAAGGTCATCAACACTCAAGCCGGGCATATCTGCTCTATTTTAAATAACCTCTCTTGAACAGCCAGCAGCAAAACCTTTGCTCTTGTGATAGTTGTGAATAAAAGGAATATTTGATTTTTTTATAATCACTCTGATGTATATTATATATCATTTTGGTATGGTATATATTTATTTTATATATTAATAAATTACAAACTTTATAATTATATACATATATAAGTATATGAAAATTTAAGATTTTTTTAATATTTACGGCTGGTTTTATTGACACAATTCTTTTATAACATTATAATTATTAGATAAAGATGCGTGGAGATATATAATTTTTCACAAATTAATCTAATTTAAGGAGCGTGATTCCAATGAAAAATATTAAGGTTCGAACAAAGCTTACTATAATTCTGGCTTTAGTAATTGTCCTTGTAACTTCTGAAAGTTTTATTTCTATTAAGAATATGAACCAGTTAAAAGACAAGGCACTTGAAACTATGGACACATCATCAAGACAAAATTATGATGATTCAATTAAAGAGCAGGTTGGTGTTGTCATCTCCCTGTTATCGGAAATCAATAATGAGTATAAGTCTGGTAAATATACTCTTGATGAAGCTAAGAAAATAGCCGCTGATGAAATCCGTCAGATGCGTTATGGCGAAGCTGGATATTTCTGGGTTGACCAGTCCGATGGCAAGAATATTGTTCTGCTTGGAAGTTCAACTGAGGGTACTAATCGTATGAATACTAAAGATGCTGATGGCTACCAGATGGTCAAGGAAATAATACGTGTTGCAGTCCAGGATGGTGGTGGTTATACAGATTATGTATTTCCTAAGGAGGGAGAAACAGAACCTTCACCAAAGCGTTCTTACAGCGAATACTTCAAACCTTTTGACTGGGTTGTTGGTACTGGCAACTATACTGATTACATAGACACTGCTATTGCACAGCAGGATGAGGAATTCACCAGCTATGCTTCAAGCAAAGCTATTTCGCTTATTTTATGCAGCGTATGTATGCTTATTGTTGTTGCTATACTCGTTGCTCTCATCGCAATTGATATTACTAAATCATTAAGAAAAATAAAAGAACAATTCGAAGTAATTGCCGGTGGTAATTTTGCCACAAAAATGCAACAGCCTATGCTTAAGCGTAAGGATGATTTCGGACAGCTAGCCAATGCACTTGAAACTATGCGCGAATCTGTACGAAGCCTGTTAGCTCAGGTAAAAAACGAGGCTGCCAATATTGATAAGGTTGTAGAAACTATCGACACTAATGTATACAATCTTAATGCAGAAATTGAAGACGTATCTGCAACAACAGAAGAGCTTGCTGCAAGTTCAGAGGAAACTGCCGCCTCTGCTGAACAGATTAACGGAATGACACAGCAGATTGAAGAAGCTGCAAGGGAAATTGCCATAAGAGCACAGGATGGTGCAACTGAATCCCAGGACATCCATAAACGTGCTGTAAAGACTAAGGATGATACTGTAGAAAACCGTCAGAAAGTTAAACAGATGATGGCTGACATCAGAGTAAATCTTGAGCAGGCTCTTGAAGATGCCAAAGTAGTTGACCAGATTGGTGTGCTTGCCGACTCTATCCTGAATATTACTGCACAGACCAATCTGCTTGCCCTTAACGCTTCTATTGAAGCTGCAAGAGCTGGTGAGGCTGGTAAAGGCTTTGCGGTTGTTGCAGAGGAAATACGTGTATTAGCTGAACAGTCTAAAGATGCTGTAGCCAACATTCAGGCTGTTACAGAAAATGTAAACAAAGCTGTAGGCAACCTGACAAGCGATTCTAACCGCCTGCTTGATTTCGTTGATACTGATATTGTTGAATGTCTTAACGGATTTGAAAAGATGGCTGATGACTATAATATGGATGCTTCCAACATTAACGATCTTGTATCTGATTTCAGTGCAACATCAGAAGAGCTTGTTGCATCTATAAGCAATATCACTCAGGCGATAGATGGAATCACTTCCGCTTCTAATGACAGTGCAACTGGAACAACCAACATAGCCCAGAAGACAATCGTAATCGTAAAAGGCTCAGAAGCTGTTATGAATGGAGCTAAAACCGCAGAAGCCTCTGCTGCTGAACTTCGTAAGAATGTTAATAACTTTGTTATTGATTAATTTTATATATAGCAGGAATTATGGGTGTGGAAATGTTTGTTTCCACACCTATTTCATTCCTCTGCTTTATTCTTTTATATTTTTCCTTAATATGCAGATATACCCGGCTCCACAACAATATGAAGCCGGGTATGATTAATTATCTTTAGTTTCTACTTATTGCTAATCTTATTATCCTCATCAATGACTTTAGATACTATCTGCCATTTGTCTGATTATAACAATAAGATAAATAATCTCTTTACTTTATACATTCTTCTTTCTTGTTACAGCAGCAATACCTGCTAATGCAATTGCCATCACACACAGAACAGCATACAATGCTATAGGTGTGCTGTCTCCTGTTGCTATGCCACCTGTTGCTGTATTATCAGCATTCTCTGTTGTTACAGCATAATCTGCTATTACGACTGCATATTCAGATGCGTGACTAAAGTTAAGAGATATATTACCATCTGCATCTATTGCACCTGCATTCTGGAATATCATTCTGCCTGTGCTGTCATAATAATAGAGATTGCCATATTTGCCAGCATATTCACTTCCTATATTGTATGTAAGACTTGCCTTGAATCCAAAATCTCCACTATATGCAAGTGAAATCTGCTTAACTGGGTTATTGCCAGCAAGCTCCGATATAACATCATCTGGTATTGCATCAGAGTCTGTATCTACCGCAAGGTTAATATCCTTAAGATTATCAGCCTGAATATTATTTCCGTTGATAGTCCATTTATAACCATTCATATCAAGAACAATATCAACATCCTTACCCTTGGCTGCTTCTAACACATCCTTTGGTGCAACTGTTGCATCTGACATATCAACTGTATAAGTATCTCCAGCCTTGGCAGTAGTAATTGCTGCTACAGCTTCCTGTATCTTATCAGATGATAACTTAGTTCCTTCATTGTTGCCTTTGTTTCCATCAGTTGTTGTCTGATTATTGTTACCACCGGTACTACCATTGTTGTCATCAGTAGGTGGAACAGAATCGTCTACTTCCGCATCTGCCTCGAAATAATAACTTCCAGTATCTGTATTAATGATATATCCATTCTTTATAAGTTCATCTAATTCTTCAGTTTTAATCCACTTTACATTCTTAACTCCAGGAATTACTGTTGGAAGTTCAATCTTCTGTCCTTTTTTAACAAATGATGTTTCTTTATATAAACACTTTGAACCAACATCTGGCGAATATGAATACACATATTTTTCTACGATATTGGTATTATAATTTGCCAAAAACGTTGTATTATTACTAACTATAGTATCTGAATCTGGATAGCCAACCATTGTCCAGCCTGTGATTTTTGCATCATCAAATTTAACACCGGTATCAAACTTCTCTAATGCCTTACTTAGCTTAGTTCTTCGTGGAACTTCTATTGTTTTGATTTCCCATTCCATATCTGCGTTAATATAACTGAACATAACATTTACATTTGGCTGAACAAATGTACCATTTTGTGTTACATTGAAATAATAATCATACATTAATGGAAGTTCTCTTCCACTTGTTTGTCTTTCAGTAGATGCATACAACATATTATTATATACATCACGAGCCTCTATACTTGAAACATACCATTCACATGGATAATCGTTTTCTGTAATAGTATATGTATATTCGTATTTGCTTGTTCCTTCAACATTCTGCATATAGCAGTCTACATCATCTTTAGAAGACAATTCAGAATTTACGTTTTTTAATACCATTTTCACAGAGGCTACACCTGTATCATCAGTAACATCCACTGTGAATTTCACCTGATCTCCTGCGGTGAGTGTCTGACCTGCCTTATCCATAGAAATACTGTTAAACTTTGGTGCATTTTTTTCATTTACTACATAATTGTCATTCTGTACTGTTACCTTACAATCCAATGCTGAATTTTTCTCCGCAAGGTTACCAGTTACATCTTTCACTTCTATATGATTAATATACCACTCACCAGGTACAATACCATCTGGGAGCTCCCATGAACCTATATAACAGCCATTAGCAGAATCCCATTGCAGATATATAGAATGTGAGGTATTCCTTTCAGCTACATTAACTTGAAATTGCACATAACAAGTGTCTTGTAAAGCGTAATTATCAGTTGCACCTATTGTAACATGAAGTGTATCTCCCGGTTTTACTGTCTGTCCATTTTCCTTTAACTCAACAGATGTAACCACTGGTTTCTCGTTATCACTACGAGTTATATTTACCCAGTATAAAGCTGATGAAGCTGTTACATTTAATACATCTGGTGTGCTTGAAATCACTGGCGAACATGTATTTCCTGCTTTATCTGTTACTGTAATATTACCGATGAAGACCTTTCCATCAACAAGTGTAGTATCAGCAATCTTTACTGTACACTCATAACTGTTATCCGCTTCATTAAACTGTAATCTGCCATTGGCATATGAATATTCATCCAATAAATAGACATCACCTTCTGATTTTAAAATCATCCTTACATCCTGAATACCTGATTCAGAATCATAAGCCTTGATTGTAATCTTAAATGTGTCATCATCTCCTACATTCTGTCCCTGTTTATCAATCGAAATACTTTCGACTACAGGTGCTGTTGTATCAAACTGTTCTGATGCGGCAGCTACATTTGTTTCCTGTGCCTGTGCTGTCCAGATACCTGCGTTTTTGCCACCGCTAAACAAGGCCGCAAGCATTGCAGCAGAAACTGTCACTGTTGCCAGCTTCTTTATAAATTGTCTTTTCATACGCATTTCCTCCTATAAGCGGATACCTTTTATTCAACTGCCTAATTAATACTATACAAACCACGTGATTAACACTATATATTCAGCCAGTTAAAATGTAAGATTCTCACTTATTCCTTCTGTAAATTAGTAGTTCAGATATTCATCATTAGAAATTCCTGTAAATATCCGCTATTATTGTACCCCCCCCCGAAAAAATTTTTCAATAGCTGAATATGTAAATTGATGTTGTAAATTATTATAATAACTTCCCGTTTATGAAGATCGGGAACTCCTTTTTACTGTATATTAAATCCGAATTTTATTTTAATATCATTCTTATCAAATGTTCCGTATAATTTTTCCTTAACCCTGCTATTACTTTCTCCACAAATAGAGCCAAACTAGGACCAATCGATAAAACAAATGCCGGAAACCAGCATAAATACAGGCTTTCGGCATTTTAATCCGTTACTATGAAATACCTTTGTATATTCCGCTACAAATTGAACAAATCCGCGTGTGTTCCGGTATCAACTAAAGTCAATGTTAGAACATCATTCTCCTTCATATAAATCAATAACCAATCCGGCTGAATGTGACATTCCCTGAACCCCTGGTATTTCCCTTTTAGTTCATGGTCACGATATTTCTCTTCGAGAGGAATATCATTCTGCAGCATCGTAATAACTTTATCTAAAAGTTTCAAATCCAAGCCTCGTTTCTTTGCCAGCTTGAGACTTTTCTTAAATTTCCCGGTTAGTATTAATTCATATTGCATCAATCAATATCCTCCAAAGCCTCTGAAAAGCTAGCGTATCTCTTTGTATTAGGATCTTTGCTGATTCTCTTTGCTTCTTCCATTGCCTCTAATACTTCCGGCTTATACTGTGGCA
>FONU01000033.1 GCA_900112995.1 [Lactobacillus] rogosae
TTTCATCTATTCTTACTTGTGTAGGTACTGTAGCCATAAAATCGCCTCCATCTCAAAATACAATAATAATATTATATGCACCTCTTATAATTATATTATACCGTTTTAATTTACATTGTCAATCATTTGTATTGTTTTTGAAAATATAATTTACAGGGGTTTTCTTCAAATAGTAACCGTTCTCCTAAAAATTTCCCATTACAATCCTTGTAGTCTACTCTTGTGTCATTGCAGTTTAATTCCTTAATCTAATTTATGAAACTATTGTCCACATTTACCTATCTCCATCCAAATCCATCTAACTTAGGACATTCTATTTCATAATGATGTATATTCCCCAGTTCAAGAAGTTCCTCCGCTGCTTCTCTTGCAAGTTGTTCCGTGCTGTACACCCCATAAAGAATTGACTCATAATTATCATTGTCACATACATCATCATAACCAATAACAACATATAGTTCCTTGTCTGCGTATCGGAAGTTTGACACCACAAAACCCGCTCAGTCCAATAATGGTCTTATTTTTTTGTAAATTTCTTTTTATCTCTATACCTTATTGTGTTGTAATAGCATTAAAGGATAGGAGGTCTGTTTTTATGAGGTTATTGATTAGTCCATCAAAGAATGCTAAATCTTTTTATGTTATTAAATCCGTTCAGAAAAATGGTAAAAATACTTCTGAGATTGTAGAAAAACTGGGTACTGAAACTTTTATCAAAGAAACTTATGGCGTCGATGATGCTGAGGCCTGGGCTCGCTCTCACGTCAATGAGTTAAATGCTGCTGAAAAAGCTGCAAAAGATGTTGAACACTTTGTACGTTTTTCCACGAATGAACTGATTCCTGCTGGCAAACAATTGTCATTTAATACTGGTTATCTCTTCCTTCAGAAAATTTACTACCAGCTTGGATTACCTTCCATATGCAAGAAAATCAAAAAGGATAATGCTTTCACTTATGGCCTTAATGCTATCCTTTCAAGACTTGTTTATGGCAGGATTCTTTTTCCTTCTTCAAAACTGTCATGCTTCGAACAGTCTAAGGAGCTTTTAGAACAGCCTGAGTTTGACCTGCACCACATTTATCGTGCTCTTTCTGTTCTTGTTGACAATTCTGACTTTATACAGGCTAAGCTTAACAAGCGTTCAAAAAAACTTGTTAAACGTAATACTGGTGTTTTATTTTATGACTACACGAATTACTTTTTTGAGCTTAAGCACAAAGATGGATTGAAGCAGTATGGTCCAAGCAAGGAACACAGACCTAATCCCATTGTACAGATGGGATTATTTATGGATAAATCAGGGATTCCTCTTGCCTTCTGCATTAATCCGGGAAACCAGAATGAACAGTTATCGTTAAAGCCTCTTGAACAGCAGATCATGCGTGATTTTGAGCTTTCTAAGTTTGTTGTATGTACTGATGCCGGATTATCATCATATGCCAACCGCCGTTTTAATAACTTTGGCGAAAGAAGCTTTATAACAACACAGTCCATCAAAAAACTGAAAAGAAGCTTGAAAGAATGGTGTCTTGACTGCAAAGGCTGGCAATTAGAGGGAAGTAAGAAAGTTTATGATATTTCCAAAATCGAAGACACTCCTGAGAACAGAAACAGGATTTTTTACAAACAGATGCTTGTTGAAGGATATGATGAAGAAAGGGATATCGCATTTGACCAGACACTTATTGTCACATACTCTCTCAAATACAAGCTGTACCAGCAGACTATACGTGAGCGCCAGATTGAAAGAGCAAAGAAATATCTGCAGCATCCGGCACAGTATGATAAACACTCTGTTACAGATGCAAAAAGATTTATTAAAAAAACTCCTGTCACTAATGATGGTGAAATCGCAGAAAAAGCTGCCTATGAGCTAAATATAAATGCCATTGAAGAAGAAGCAAAGTACGATGGTTTTTATGCCGTATGTACAAATCTTGACGATGACCCCGCCGAAATAGCCAGAATAAACCATGACAGATGGGAAATAGAAGAATCCTTCAGAATCATGAAATCTGAATTTTATGCAAGACCTGTGTATCTTCACCGCGATGACCGCATAAAAGCACATTTTCTCACATGCTTCATATCGCTTATGATTTACAGGATACTTGAAAAACAGCTTGATAGCAGCTTTACATGTGAAGAAATCATAAACACCCTGCGCAAAATGAATGTCAGGGAAGTTGGTGAATATGGCTATATACCTAACTATACAAGAACAGAACTTACAGATGCAATGCATGATAATGCAGGATTCAGAACCGATAATGAACTTACAACACCAAAGGCAATGGCTGGAATAATCAGACGTTCCAAAGGATTATAAGCATTACGCAAAACATTACGCTTTTCACGAAAAATGTATAAAAGCCGCAAACGCAGTAACTGTCTGCATTTGCGGCGATTTTTAACCTAAAAAGTGTCAAAGAGGAGAATATAAATTTAGTATATATATGGTGTTGTTAAAACACAAGTTGATTTTGGTGAATTTTGAATTATTAAAATAATTATATCTCTATTCTCATCCCCATATGCTCAATAACTTTTTTATATTCTGCACACTTTTTCTTTCCCGCTATATACTTAATCTTCTCTACTACCATATATGCCTCTCCTTTTCTCGTATTAACTTTCAATACATCTCCAGGCACAACAGGTTCTTTTTTATTATATATCCATGCAAAATACTGTGGTCCTTTTATTATTATATCAGTTCCTGACATATCAACATGGCGTCCAATAACAACCTTTGCATGAGGAACCAATGCATTTACTTTATATATCTCTGGATTCTGCCACTTTTTCATATTATCCTTGTGTTTATCTGCAATAAGCAATGATACATATCCATCTACAATCTGATTGTTCTCATCTATTAATATATTATGAGCCATCCTGCCTGTTTTCTTGAAATAATCCTCATAATACTTATATTTTTCGGATTTAGGTTCTACCATTCCAGAACAGTCAATATCGCTAAATGAAATACTTATTATATCATCAATCACAAATATACCTACATTTTTATTATCAATCCATTCACATTGAGATAGTAGTTTCATTGCATCATACATGATATCATCCCTTCTATCTGGATCCTCAGGCTTATACAAACTACGTCCAGTAAAGTATCTCATACCATACGGTTTTAAAATATCAGTCAATCTTTTCTGTATTACTAACGTATCTCCTATACTATAGTATGTATCGTCATATGCTATCAAAATCCCTTCATTCATAAATATCAGCCTCCTAAGTATATAATTTATATATAATATATTAAGATATACTGATACATTTGTCATTGAACTTGTAGTATAAAAATATTATGCAACACATTTCTTTAAAATATTATAATATCTAAAAAGTCTTCTATAACTGTAATCTTTTATATCAGATTTATTTCCACGCACAATATCATCCATTGAAACGCCAAACAGACTACTTAACGCATAAAGATTATCTATAGTCGGCATGCTTATTCCGTTAAGCCAATGATATATACTCTGCTGACTTCCTAATCCAAGATATTCCTGTACATCCTTTACTGTTAGATTGTATTTATCCATAAGTATTCGGATATTCCATCCTGTTTCTCTTTTATTAATTACCGGTATCACATTCTCCTCCTTTTTACTTGATATTAAATCCAAATTTTATTTTAATATCATTCTTATCAAATTTTCCGTATAAATTCTCCTACATATCCATTCTTATCTTATCAATCAAAATAACATCTGCCGGCAGCCATTCAACCTCATCAAGATGCTCCTTAGTCAGCCATTTTGCATTTTCATGTTCCTTTAACTTCAATTCTCCGCTTACTATCTCACACCAAAAACAATCCATTAAAAGGTGAAAATTGGGATAATCATATTCAATTGTATCTATTTAATTCCACTATATCCATAATAATTTGCCTGCTGGATTATATGCTTTACACGTTCATCGCTTGTAAGCATACTAAAATCCTGATTTTCTTTAACATCTCCAACTATAGACAAATCAGTAATTCCGAAATAATGAAATGGACACAACAAGTTTTCTTCCATTGCCTGTTGTAAACGTATCTCGTATGCAATCTTATAATTGAACAACTCATAAACATTTCTACCTGCAATATTATCATCCCGCTTATCAGGAGTTGCTGTCATTCCAAGCCACAACTTAGGCGTAAAATGTTTCATAATCTTCTGATATGTATCAGCAGTTACATGATGTGCTTCATCAAAAATAATACAGTCAAATGCATTTTTATCATATTGAAGCAAATGTTCATCCCTATTTAACGTCTGAACAGTAGCAAATACATAATCCGCTTCATATTCATGATAACCTGCACCAACCAAACCCATAGAAACGGATTTTGTAAACACCTTCTCATAAGATTTCTTAGTCTGTCTTGCAAGCTGTCCTCTATGAACTAAAAATAAAACTTTTTTAAATCCAAGCTCTCTCATTGCAAATGTAGAAGCATAAGTTTTACCTGTTCCTGCTCGTGTCAAGGGTGTGAGGAGATAATTTTGAAAATTTTTTATTAAAAAGCCTTTTCATAGATAAGTTTTACTCAGTTTTGGGATTCCGGATGTAATTGAATGCGGTGGCGAGTTATGACTCCCGCTTTATAATCACCTGAGTTACACCGCTATATTATTCATAATAACAAAATTCTTAAATACAGAATTAATTCCATGAATAATAATCTCTGTTCCCACATCCTCTTCTATTATTTGCTCTCCGAATCTCTTAGGTCTGTACAAATATTCACCGTCAGATATTTTTTCTAAATATATATAATCCTTTAACTCATTACAAAAAACTGCACTTTTATTTGACTTCATTTTGAAAACTAAACGATTATCCAATTCATATCCAACATCATGTAACTCTATCCAGCACTCCAAGCTATGGTCTTTTTTGTGACTTTGTGCTAATAAACCTCGTTGTTCATTGATTCCACAAAACTTATATAAATCAATTCTCTTAACCATATACTGCATATAGTCCTTGATATCAATTTTTCGTTCAGATAACTTTGTAAGATTTACTAAATTATCTCCATCCCAAACCATAATATCATATATTGGTTTATTATTATCCATACCTTCTCTTACATTTTTAATAATAACGCTATCAAAACACCCTTTCTCAATTGCCCATTCAAGAATCTCATCTGTGGATACATATTTCGATTTGTACTTTTCAGTTGTACTTTGAATAAATTCATCATATAATTCTTTTGGAAAAAATCTATCTCTTTCCACCTTTATAGTATCATAATAATAAAAACCACCATTACAAGTAGCATCGATAATTAACGGATGAATTGTGCAAATATTAGCTCGATATAATACCTTATTACCATCAACACCTCCAGCATAACCTATTGCATCTACGATACTGTTACAAAAATAAACCCCATTCTTTATATTATTAATTTCACCTCCGCGAAAAAAAACAAACGGTTCTCCTTCCGTATCCCTAAGTATTTCTTCTCCCGTTTTATTACGATGCCGCTTAAAATAATTTTGTAATTTCATTCAAACACCTCTCTCATTTTATGTATTAATGTCCATCTAACCACAAAACAAAATCTATTCTATACTCGTCATCATTTATCCAATATGTTATAACCTGTAATAATGTATTAACCTTTTGCTTATCAAAAACTACACTCAACAATTTTTCAGATGGAATCTGTTCTCCTTGCTCTGTTGCGGTGAACACTATAGCATACTCTTTCCTGACATTACGTAGTGTCCCCACTATTTCAAACCTCTTGCTCTTTGCTATTAAAAGTGCTTTTTCTACTCTTTCAACAAAGCACTTAATCTCATCCCTGAATAAATGTGCCAATAATTTTACTACCTCATAGCAGCCATTTCATTCCGATTCAACCTTCGTATATTCATATAAGACTGATACATATTGCCTAAAAATTTCGTAATATAATTTATCTTCAGACAACACAGCCTCTCCATATTGCTCGTATAGATATTGTTGCACCAGCATCTCATTTTTCTGTGGTTTACTTAATAAAAATCCTTTATGTGTTTCAGTAACTAACAAATCCATTGATTCACTTTTATTATAGAACTTTTTCCGCCACTTAATATATTCAATAATTTCCAGCGGAGACAATAGTTGCCTGCACATATACTTAAAGTCATCTAACGACATACAATTAACGGTTAAACCATCATTGCTATGACTTCTAAGCAAATGTTCATATTTACATATACTTTTATTTTCAAAAACTACAAGAGGAACAATCTCCGCATCTGAGTTAATCATTGTTCTTTTACCTCTGGCATTTACAAAAGAAATTTTTTCTGTCTTAATATATGAAATAGTGTCCTTTATCTGTTCCTTAGCTTTTTTACATTTCTTTTCCAACCACTTTTCTTCTGTATTTTTACCTTGTGTCCTATCCTTTTCATTCCGCTCCTTTAATTGAATAGCTAGAATTACATCCCCTAAATTTATTATTAAGTCTGCTAATTCTATCTCTGTCCCACCATCTGGAACAAATTTCAATTGTGAATACACAAGTTCTTTATAAAAATAATTCTCCGAAAATGAACTCAATAACTTTTCTGAATTTGTCAATTAAACACCACCTATCCATTATAAATCCTCTTTGAACGCTCCATAAGCACTTTACAACTTGAATATTTTTTCTTAATGAAGAAGTTTTATAATGAGTTGCAATCGAGTGGTAATTGAGTTTTTCATAAAACAAAACTCAATTTTTACTCAATTATTTATACATAACATACTTAGCTGCCGGTCCTTTTCCCATTAATTCTATCAGTTCTTCACTCCTCATTTTATCAACGACACTTCTTGCCTGTTGCTTAGTAAATCCGCACATCTCCTGTATCTTAGCAGATGTTATCTGTTCATTTATCTGTAAATATTCTAAAATCATATTTTTAGCCTTGATATACTGGACTGTTTTATCCCTTGTATATTCCACATCTGATTTTAATGCCTCATAAACCTTAGCTGTAAGCATATATTCCTTGCCAACAATCTCTATCAACCCACTGTTAACCAGCTCATTGCATGACTTTTTTGTTTCATCCAACGATTTTTGAACTTTTCTTGATAGTTCTGACAACTGCTCTTTCCTGTTGTCCATTAAGTCTCTTAATATCATCATTTCAGCCAAAGGCATAATTTTACTATTCTTATCCTGTACTTCGGTAATAAACTTAACAAATTCTGTGTTATCTATTGCACTGAATATTGTCAAAGAAACTGCATCATTAAACGATCTGTATCTTGGATAAGGCTTGCCCATTGAAACCATGTCCTTAAAGATGATATCTACTCCCTGACCGGTTCTCTGAACATATTTCAAATTTTGCAGTGTCTCTGCTATCAGTTTATTCCTTGGTATAGATGGATGCGTTATGATATTGTCCTCTGTAATTCCATCAAGGAATCCGCCTGGATTTTCAATAACTATTTTATCCGGATATTGTTTTACATAAACTGCTGCATTGCTCTGATAGTCTCTATGAGACAACGCATTGAGAAGTGCTTCCTGAAATACTCTCCGGAAAATCTTCCACCTCAAGTCTGAATAATCCTACCTGAATGTTCTCTATCTTACTGTATGCTTGTACTCTCTCGGTCAACTTGTCAATAACGCTTATTAATGGCAGCTTCAAATCAAGTCTTGCATCGTATTCTTCTAAATTATCAGCTGAATAATGTAAATATATAACTTCCGCCTGCGGTAATAATCTTTGAATCGAGGTTTCCTTTCCCACAAAAAGCAGACCCGCAATAGTCAGTCGTTCTACATCTCCATCATATTTTATAAGCTGTAAGTCTCTCAAAAAATCTATATCATCCAAATCTGGTAATGTAGATTTAGAATCCCTGACTCTTAGCTTTTCCTTCAGACTGTACACTTCTAACTTATTTACGTCATCCAGAGTACTCTCACCTATAATTCTGCCTGAAAAATCCGGATTCTGTACAGAAGAATAAACATTGCTCAACTCATCCGGATATGCAGGTTTTGAATTTCTACCTAATCTCTTCAGACATCTGCCATCTGTAGTGGTATATGTCTTTCCATCTGCTTTAACTGATATTGCAATAACGAGTTTTCCTTGATACTCGAAGTCTGATATTTCTGTAAATAATGGTGGCACAGTTCTATCATAAATCCCCTCAATAATACGCTGACCATCATAATTCCTATCACAGCCAGTAACTTCAATAGGCTTATCTTCTACTCCAAAATAAACTGTTCCGCCCTTAGTATTTGCAAATGCTATTAATTCATCAACAGCAAGGGAAATAATTTCTTTCATACTTCTTGTATTTATCCAAGACTTAAATTCAACAGTATCAGTTTCCTCAGTTTCTAATATTTCTTTAAATTCTTGTTCCGTCATTTACATTATACCTTCCCTATCATTATCCCCAAATGTAATCTCCATCAATTCACCTGCTATCTCTTTACTCATGACTCTCATAATACTATCATCTATCTTATCCTTCGCCAGCAAATTAATATTTCCATACCATACTACTTTCTGGTCAATAACTGCAAAACGGTCGCAATATTCTTCTACTGTTTTTATATAAAAGCCAGCTTTACGCATATCTTCATGTAGCTGCATCCAGTATGCTGCATCACCAAATCCATATGAATCGTAAGTCCATGTAACTATTGTAATCTGAACTCCTGCCTCCTGTTTTTCCTTTAGCATGCTGATTAATTCATAAACTTTTTGTCCACTGATGGCTGGACTGGAAATTATTATATTTTTATTGGCATCAAGTAGATCCTTATGAAAAGTTTCTCTATAATTATCTCCCTCATATATTGCATTAACCGTCTGTTTATCAGTCTGAAAGCCATCAGAAATCACGTAGCCAATCTGTTTATATGCTTTCAGCCGCTTCATATACATATTATCAAACATTGGAATATGATTATCCACATAATCATATATTATTACATTTTCTTTACCTGCATAATCACGATTCAATCATCCTGCATACTGTTCAACTACCCCACGGAATGATACAGGTGTTGCCATAAAAAGTGTATCCAGCCTTGGAAAATCGAACCCTTCTCCTACCAGAGAACCTGTTGCTACTAATATCATAGACTCATCATTATTAACCTGACGCATCTGGTCAAGAATTTTCCTATGTTCTTTCTTAGAATTGTTTCCTGTCATAATAAATACGTAATCCGCATAGCTTTTTAAACGCTCAAACAATTTTTCAGCGTGATCCTTGTAACGTGACAAAACAACTGGAGTACGACCTATTGATACGCAATTCTTTACATCCTCAATAATCTGCTCATCCCTCATATCATTATTGTGAATAATCTCATATGCTTCATTAGGATGCATCTTTCCGGTAATCACACCTCTTGGCGATACAGTCCTGGTAAATCGTGGATAGACAAGATGCTGTATCCCCTGATCTTTTGCCTTTTCCTTTGCAGTATAACTATATCTTATAGGTCCGATTAGCATATAATTGATTTTTTCCAGTCCATCTCCTCTTTGGGGAGTTGCTGTCACACCATATACATACTTTGCTTTCACTTCTTTTAAAACATTGGCTATTGTTTCAGAAGCAGAATGATGGCACTCATCAACCAGCACGAGTCCGTATTCATTCAACAGATTATGATACTCTCCCTTTTTGCACAGTGAACCTGCCATTGCAATATCTATGATTCCAGTCATTGAATAATGGGCTCCCTGCAGAGTTCCAATCAGACTTTTTCTTTTCCGTACTCTCCCTGTCTTAGTTTCATAGGTCGGAAGTTCATCATCAATATTTAAGAATCTTCCCAATGCCTCTTTCCACTGCTCTATCAATGCTGATGATTCCAATATAATCAATGTATTCACTTTCTTTTGTGCAATTATCGCACTGCTAACCACAGTTTTACCAAATGCAGTTGCAGCATGAAGTATTCCATTATCGTACTTAATCAGCTCTTTTAATGCCATATCCTGTTCAGGACGCAGTTCACCTATAAAATCCACATTAATATTTCTTCCCTGCTGATGCTCATCTTCGATTTCACAATCAATATCTGCCTGTTTTGCCTTTTCCAAAAGTTCATCCTGCAGTCCCCTTGGTATCTGTATATATCCACTGAGATGGTCTTTTCCAAGATAAATCCATCTTGGAGTATCATAATTTGATATTCCTATTGCCTGATTTTTATAGAAAATCGGATTACTGATTGCTGCCATTCTGCGGATTCTGTTCTGCATAGTTGCTTTCAAATTCGTATTGTCCACATATATTCCATTTGATAATGTAATATGTATCTTCCCATCTACATCATTTTTATTAAAATGCTGCATTCTGTTCCATGGTTTTTCCCTATCACTTTCATCAGCATCTGCGGCTATATCCTCAATAGGATTTGTCCATTCTTTTATTTTTTCTTCTAGAAATTCCTGTGATAATCTTGGCTTGCTAAATAATATTCTCCATTGGTCAGCATATGCATTCCAGTTGAAATCAACGAATGCACTATTTCCATCCTGCAAAGCCTTCCTCTGCAATGGCAATGCAATCAGATTGCCAAGTGCACTATTATCCCGTAATGAATCCTGCGCTGGTAACATTCTGTCATAATATTTAAAAGATTTTAAATTAACCTGTTCCGCACCTTTATCAAGCAAAGAATATCCAAACTTTCTTACCAATGAAGCAGCTATCGGTTTATCAAAGAATATCCATACGTGTGCTCCTTTGCCGGACCTCGAACGTTCTACTAATGGATCTATTCCATTTAATACACAGATTTCTCTCATTGCCTCAACTTCTACAATCCATGTATCATCAACATTTGCAAAATCCTTTTCTTCTGCTCCTTTATCATGATTATCAAAGTCAAATACCATAAATCTACATGTTCCATTACTTAAAAGTGGATATACTCCTATTACATCAGATGCATTATAAGAATTCCCCTGCAAATGATTTAATATATCGTATTTTGTTATTGGTTTATAAGAACGACTCTTACAATCCTTACAATTAATGTTAATGCCATCTTTTATCTTCTTATGACATACATTTGTCCAGAAATTATTACACTGAAAATAGTATGCTGCCTTGCCAGTTTCTTTGTTAACACTACGTTTAGCATAAACGTCCTGTCTGCCCCAAAACATTCCAAAAAACTGGTTTGCCATATTTTCTGTTATTGCCTGTGGATGAAGGATTCTTTTGCCTTGTTCCGGATCAAAAGCTTCTTTACTACCACTTTGCCTAAACATCGATAATTCTTTATGGTATGACAATCCTGCTTTGTCCAATATATTTTTTAATATCTGGTTTTCCAGTTGTAGGTCATTCAACTTTTTCTGAAGTTGTGATATGTTTTCTATTGAATCACGCATATTGGCATACCTCCCGGTTTTACACTCCCGACTTTATCTATTGAAAAAATGCTTCATTGTTTGTTTCAAATCATCGCTAAAATCTTCCAAGTCATCTATAGTTATTGCTCCCTCATTCAGTAGTTCCAGCATAATGTAAAACTGATTGGATCTGCTCATTTCACATTGTACACCACAATCTTTTTCTGAAAATCTGTTCATATTCCATGATCTCCATTGCAATACATAAAATCACAACTCCCCTGCCAGTGTTATTTTGTAGTTATCAAACTTAAGCACTTTAAAACTCTTATCAGATACATTAAGTCCATCACAATTTTGTAAGAAAAGCATATACTGATTTGATAACTCAAAATTAATGAATCTCCTGACATCATCATTAATCAAACAATCTGCATTATCTATCACAACAAAATTATTGCGGCACTGTTTTATTGCTTCTAAAAAGTCATCTGATTTATAATTAAATAATTTGATAGCATTGTATTCCTCTGTAAGTCTTATATCTTCCAACATTCCATAAAGAAATGTTTTACCTGTACCACTATCTCCACCAACAAGAGTAATTCTATCATCAAATTCCAGATTGTATGAAAATGGTTCTGCTTTAAATATAACACTTTTATAAATCATATACATTTCCTTTCATACTACATCGAACACTATGACCTTATGCCGTAATAACTATATAAAATTTTAATGATATTATAAGTAAAGTCAAACATTATATTGTTATCATAACATATTCTTTAAATAAATGCTCAAACTATTGACATGTCTACACATATTTCAGCTTAATAATACATAATTATATCTCCGGACACTTCTGTTTGATACTTATCAATTTCTGTGATACTATTAAAACAAGTATCATATAGGTATCACAATAAAAGAAAAAGCCCCATAAATGGCTTGTTTACGCCATTTATGAAGCTCTGTTTACTGCTCAAACTCGGCAAATCCAAAGATATTATTAAACATATTTGTTTAAGCTTTGTATCTTTTTTGCCGTTATTTTATTTCAGTTGTATATATTATTTTGGCTCACTGATTTTCTGTTGCCAATTTGTTGCCAGAACTTTTATTTTTGATTATTTTGGGCTTTATCCATCTTTTCTTGTAATTTCATTAATGCATCAAAACTCTGCATTCCCTTTTGTGGATTCTCCATCAACTTATTCATAAAAATTTCAAGTAATTTGTCCTCTGGCTTAACAGCACTACCAACTTGTTCATGTTTTATTGTTTCTATAAATGCAGAAAGCATTTGTGAAAATCTAGTTTCAATATTGCTTTCAAGTTCTTTCATACTATCTGGAATTTGTTGCACTTCTAGTAACAATGTTGATAATATCTCCGCATTTTCTACTGCACTATTCTCTGATATATTTAACAATGCACTTACTTCACTAACTGGGTTATGAACCGTTTCACCATTTTCAATAGCTTGCATCATAGCCTCAATATCCTTCTTAGCTAAATCAGCACCACTCAATGTTGTTTCATATGATATAGTTCTCATATTAGCTATATCAAAAGGTATATTCACGTCTCCCTTTATAATCTGAATCGCCGGTTTACGATATGAATGTCTAATAGCTAATTCATAAAATACATTTGGATTACTTCCAGTCAAATCAGCAATTACTAAATCAGCAGAAATAATTTGTTCTATAATCGCCTTCGTAATTAATCCACTGTTTGTCATTTTATCAGCTCGCACAACAGAATAACCAAACGAGTCACAGACTGGATTGATAATATATTCCAAAACTTCATCTGCATTTTTTCGTATTTCTGTACCTTCTTTTCCAATAGGTGTTATTATAAAACATACCTTATCCATTGTACCCCTCCACTATTAAATTGTTTTATAGACTGTAAATTTCTCTTTACCAACCCTACACATTCTTTATTTTGAATACACTGCATCATTTCTTGAAAGAAGATACACACAATATTGATTCATGCTAATTCCTTCTCTCTGAGAATGTTCTGCCAGTAATCGGTGCAAGCTTCTCGGAATTCTCAATTTAAACTGTCCAGAATAATCTTCCAAACTATCTGGTTCATGAATCTCTACGCCTTCTTCTAATGCTACTTGAAACCATGCTTTTTTAGCATCTCGTGCATTTGCTACTGCTCTCTCCACTGTTTCACCACAAGTAATGCACCCTGGCAAATCTGGATAAGAAACCACAAATCCGCCTTCATCCTTATCTTCCACAATTTCCATACGATAGGACATTGCCATATAATCATTCAGCGTCTTCATCATTCTTCGCCTCGCTTTATACAATCTGCCTTACCATTTCTACATATACTTTCTTGATTGGTTCGTGCTTTGGTATTGTAATTGGCATACACCCTTGTTTTCTGAAAGTATAAAGACTACTTCCATTTCTTGGTGCATTCATTTCGTAACCATAGCTTTCCAATACCTTCCGTAACTCATCAAACCGGAGGTCTTTCGATAAATTGCATATACGTGTTATCAGTTTATCCCACTTTGACATTTATTATACCTCCTATTCATATTATACGTGATGTCGCATATGGTGTCAATCAACTTATTTATGTACATTCTTTTTTAAATAAAATTTGCATTGCTCCGCACCAATACATCCCGGCAAACCTGAAATCGAACATTCTACCCTACCATTTGGCTTGTTCCGCTTCACATATTGAATTAAATTTCTGCAACTATCTTCCTTTAACAGTTCTCTAAATTTTTTAGGAATATAATGTTCACATGTAGCGTTAATAACTGTACATGGTTTTTTTTGACAGAGACAGATATTTTTGGCATAATAGAAACAATTTTTTCCACTAACATTAATATTTAAGCTATCATTTTCCTCTTTTTTCTCTACCTCTGTCTTTGGCTCATTCTCTATCTTCTCGTGCTCAATTTCAAAATTATTCAAACTCATTTCTTTTTTAGAAGAATCTATATTCTCACATTCCTCCTCAAGTATATCAACAACTTTGAATAATTTTTCTATTTGCTCTTTAAGAATTTGCGTTCCCACATCTCCATCGACAATTGTCAAAGAAAAGTATTGCGGAAGTGAATGCTTCAGTGAATTAATTGCATTTTTCTTAAAATAATATATTTTGTCTTCCTTACTAGGATATATCGCTCCAATTCCTATTACATCTGAAAAAAACTTGTCCTTAGATGCTATTTGTGTTCCGTATTTCAAAACTAACGCTGGAATATATCGCCTTTTCACATTATAGAAATTTGAATATTTAGCATCAAGTATATAATAGTAATCTTTATAATTCCCGGATATTTTCAATACAAAATCCGGGGTCCATCTATCATTCCACTTACTTTTTATAAAATTGTAACCTGTTGAATACAAATTAGTACATGCATTACTTCTATCTATCCAAATAGATGGTTCATATAATAATGTTATTTCATATCCATTACCTTCAAATATATATTGGTTATTGATATTTTCAGAATCATCTTCTACATCATATATAATTCGGTCTGAATCTTGCAAAATAAATCCGCACAAAGCAATTGCGTTTTGAATTTTTATCAAACAATAGTATTCAAAAATTCGGCTTAGTGTTTTTAGTTTGAATAAATAATTTAAATGATCAAAAGTATAATCCCCTGCTTCAAACCATTTTGCCATACATTCATAACAGATTCGATAATGATATATTTGTTTAAATGTATTCGTAAGCTTAGGCAATCCATATATATCCTCTGGTATACACTTTAAATTTTTTTCATACCTATAATATATTTCTTCCAAAATATCTTTTTTTTCAGAAAATCTATCCACCACGCCTTTATAATAAACATAAACGCATTTTCCTGTAAGCGCATGCGTATTTGGCAATTGTGCAACTATTGATTCAGGTATGTTTTCTACCTCTACAATTTCTTTAGCAAATCCTATAATTTGATTTTCTAAATAATCAATGACATTTTTTAAAAATCCTAATATAACTCTATTTTCATACACATTATAAGAATACTTAGAAATATATGTTTTTATTTTCGATGGCATATAATTGTGACCATTAAAATTTATTCCTGTTTTTTTATCAGTTTTCACAAGATTATCTGGATTGCACGCAATCCACCTTAAACTTTCTTGATTTACTACTCTCATTGATCTTACATCTTCTACACTGGCTACAGGTTCTACAAAGGACTTCTTATGATTAAAAAAAGAATCATAATTCTCTTCGTAAGTCTTTATAATTTCATCTACCAATTTAAGTGTATTCCAAATAGATCTTGTACTGTCATTCTTAAGTCCTGAATTTTTTTTGTTACGACTAAAACATACCTCCAAAAAATTAGGAATATTTTTTTCTATTTCATCTAGCATCTGTTCAACTTGTCTTGTTGTTTGTTTAGTAGTAGCAATTCGAAGAAAATCCGTGTAAAAATGTTCTTCTTTTTCCTCTTTTTCGCTTACCCACACACTTATATATGCCAAATCAAAACAACCACCAAAAACTAAATCTTGATCCGTTTCATACCAATCCGTAGATGCCTTATAATGTATAGGTACTGAATAGTCTCCCACAAATATCTCTACATTCTCATACTCTTCTATTTCACGCAAAATAAATTTGTATTGATAATTTTCAAAAAATAATTGTTCATTATTAAATGCTTCGAAAGATGGTTGACGATCACGCAACAAGATTTCTGCAACAGTACCATCTGGCTTAACTATGCATAACTTCATGTTGACATCCCCTTTATTTTATAAACTAAAGAAACTATAAAATTCATGCTCTGATTTTTCGAGGATTTTAGAAACAATACTTGCACTTTTATTTAATTGATTTTCTTTGCAAATAGTCATTAACCCATTCAAAAACTCTTTATACTGTTTTCCATTTCCGTTAATACAAGGAAGTATTTTCTGTGATATAGCATAATCAAGCGCAACTTCTTTTGATGACATAAACATTTCAGCAACAAGATAATAATGGCTTATTAAGTGAATACTTCTTGCACTTATTGTATGTCCACCTTCTTTCATCTTATCAATTATTCTATCTAATCTAGTCTTTGTAATCTGATTCATTTTTTTATCCTTGACGTTATGCCAATCAAAGATATTGTTTAATGTTTCTAACGAAATTACTTCACTATTATTCTCAACAACCGAATCATCCATCAACCCTGAGACAATAACATCTACAGAAACTGGATTCATAGATATAACCCATGCTCGATCAAGAAATCTTGGTGAAAGATCCGCAGTTGTTTGATCATAATTAATAGTTGCAAGAAATTTTAACTCTGAACCAAATTCATATTTTTCCCCATTTGAATATGAAACAACTTGATGTGTAGGATCATCACAATAATAATTAAAATTAGACCAATAAAATTCTATTGGGCTTAAATTAGCTTCATCAAGCAACACAAGATAAGGTGCTTCAACTATGTTATTCACATTTTCCTCATTCAATTTTTTCATACACTCTGAAAATCTCGGTTGAGTACTTTCTATCTCTTTAGTTAATGGATTATAATACCCCACTAAATCTTTTGAAGAAGTCCAGCCTCTTTCAACAAGTATTTCTGCAAATCTAGAATCATATAATCCAAGTGCTTTAGCTAACAATTTACACAATGAAGTTTTTCCAGTTCCCGGTTCACCTGCAAAAACAGTTATATAATTTTGTACTATGCTTATCAAATAATTGTAAGCATCATCTTTACTAATTACACGCCCCGCTTCTTCAAATTTTTTACAAAGAATGGCTACTATTTCATCGGCATCCACATCCTTTTTTAAATTAACCATTCTACTTAAAACATTTTCTTCTACTGTTTCTTCTGGCATTTCCAATTGTGAAACTAATAATTTAGTTATTTCTGAAGTTCGATTATTTGCAGCCCATTCAATAATTTTAGTATTTAAATCATTTGATACCGTTCTATATTCATCTTTTATAGAATCACAAGCCCTTTTCCATGTATCTCTATCTACTTCAAACTGTTTTGCTTCTTTTTTTGCCTTTTCAATTGCAATTTGTACATCTTCTAATTCTTTTCTATTTTCTGATACTAAACTTTCTATTTCTTGTTTTTTCTGCTCAATCGCTTGTTCTCCAAGTTTTTCCAATTCAGCTTGTTTATCACTTAATTTTTGATTTCCTTCCTCTATTTCTGTTACGAGCTCTTCTCTTTTCTTTTCTAAAATATTTAACTCGCTTAAAATTTCTTTTTTCTTTTCTTCGTAATGAACATCTTCACGAACAACATTGGTTAATAATTCTTCATGTGTTCTTAAATACTCTTCTTTATCTGATTTTGCATTAGGGTTGTTTTTAAAATATTCTTCCGTTAAACGTACCTTATAATCACTTAAATCTACTGATGTCTGTAATAACTCACATATTCTTTTAATTCTGTTATCCGTTAATTGACCTTCTTCAGAAAAAGAATCTGCCAATTTCAAAAACTGTTCTCGTATTCCAGCCAAATTATCGATTTCTGATGATTTATTTAAAAGAGTTTTAAAAAAGTCAGCAAGTTCTTCATTGTCAATATACTCTATTTTTTCTTCAGGCTCAATAGCTTTTAAATCACTAATATTATAGATAAATTCTATGCGATCATTTCGTCTGATTGAAAAGTATCCATCCATAATAATTTTTTCTATATCTGAATTTCTATATCTATTTATAGTTCCACTATTTACAAATACTTTAATAGTATAATATGATTCATCGCCATATGAATCTTCGATATCAGAAATCATAAATTCAAATGGTCCATAACAATCCTGTGCATACCTCAAAAGAATCTGTTTATTAGGTCGATGCTTAATCCTGATAGTTCTTTTTGTTTTGTCGTTTATAAAATCCTCAATTGCATAATCAATATCTATAATTTCAACAACTTCATCCTTATCAAAATCATCTATTGCATTGAAAGGAATCTGATATTTATTACTATTATCAGTATAAGGTGCATACCCCGGATGTAAATCTCTATTAAAATCAATCTTGAATTGTAATAATCTATTTTTTATACTTTCTGTATCACTATCAGATATACCAGTAAGTGAAACTGTTCCACCATTTGGAAATTCTCCCCACCTATCTTCAATTCCTCTTAATTTGCCATCTTCCATAATCTCGTATTGAGGACGGATAAAACTCTTATTACCAAATGCTCCCAAAAAATATCTATACATCTTTTGTCCCTCCAAATTAATTATCTTATTTACATTCCAACACTCACTCAATGAATTTTCGTAATTATACACCCCTATTAAATAGGCTTTTCAATGATATAATTTTATCTAAATTTTACCACATTTAGCTTAATTACTCCATTGATTTTTACAAATATCCAAGAAAAAGAGTGGTAAATATTACCACCCAAATTCTTTATTCACACACAATTTCTTTCAATATCATCTCCTCCGCACAAACCCGGATATTATTCATTCTCCTAACCCTTGCCATCTGATCCTGCATCTTCAATTCTTCTGTCACGCCTTGCCTTTCTTTCATCTGCTCCACCAGTCTGTCCATCATCTGATTACACTCCTCATCAATCAGATACAAATGCTCATTTAACTTTCCAGCAAATATCAACTCCAGATATTATCCTTTCCGATGCTCTTGCAAATATTCCTTTCTTGTAAATCGTAACTTTCCATACATCTTTTTTCTCTATTTTCATGCAAATTAAAAAAAGATACAGCATAAATTAATCTAATGTATTTTACACCAGATTGTTTTATCCTGTACCTTCTGTTATTATATCTGAGTTACATATAAACAAAAAGCAGAAACCTCCCCGACCAAAGTTTGGTTTCCTGCTTCTTACACCAACATAGGAAAACCTATGTCTTACTTGACTATGATAACCTTATTCGTCGAAGAAAACAATTTTCAATCGATAAAGCGACAGCCCCTTAATCAGGTTTTGCACCCTGCCGGGAGCTTTTCTGCCTGCGGCAGTCAGTGTACATAAGCCTCCACGGTATCAACCACATCACATGCCATTTTTTACACTATATATAGCCTTTAAGCTATCACACTTTATTGAAATATCCATGTTGCCTCCTAACTGCAATGTAATACCTTTCACACCTTCAGTTTTTTGTACTTACATATCTATCCACTGTATAAACGCTGTTTTATCCGTACTATTGTAGCCAGCATTTCTATAGAAATTCAATGTACTCTCTTCCTTTGAACCAGTAAGTAACATCATTTTATAGCAATTATTTTCCTTGGCAATATGTTTTGCATAATTTAAGCAATCCGTAGCATATCCCTTCTTTCGGTAATCTCCGTGTGTTACTACATTCTCCACAAAAGCATATGGACGAACATTTCTTGTAAGGTTCGGAATAACCACACATACACATGATGCAACTATCTTTCCATCTACCTCACAAACAATCAAATGATGATTGTTGTCATTCATTATATTTTCCCACATACTCCTTAACTGCTCAGATTCTTCTGGTACGCTCTTTTCATGCAAATATAGATATAAATGCAGTATTTCAGTCAAATCTTCTTCTTTTGATTCTCTTACCACCACAATTGGCACATTGTTAGCACAAATATTGGCATGTAGCACAAACCTTTGATTAGGATATCCAAATTCTTCAATCAGCTCGCCCTCTTCAAATCCAAATTTCTTATATAATTTTCTAGGTGCAATTCCTTTAACATCATTTTCTCTAAATGTAGACACAGTTATATCTTTATCTCTGTCAAGCTTATCAATTGCTTCTCTTAAAAGAAGTGAAGCAATTCCCCTTTTTCGATAAGCTGGATCAACAGCCAAACAACATATCATATTATACTTCCTTGAATATAAAAGTACGCCAACAATCTCTTGTTCGTTCTTCACGCACAAAGCACGTTTGTCATTCATGAATTTCAGTACTATTATTTTGTGTTCATCTATACTCTGCTCTGTCTCTAATCCTGGAAAATTCCAACTTACTTTTCTCACTAATCGCATCCATGAATCAATATCTGATGTTCTGCCAAATTCTACCTTCATATTTTCTATCATTGACTATCTCCTCAAATCTGCTTTGAAACAAAATGTACAATTTCTTTCCCTGACTCAAGGATATATGGTATCAACTCTAAAGGATATACCTTAGTACCCTTCTTTAAATCTTCTAGTGAAACCCAACAGAAATCCAAATCAATTCTTTCATTATCCAGCTCATCATATCCATGAAACACACCATCTAATGGAATATTATCATCTATCAGATGTACATTATAATATAAGCATATCTGATGACAGGGTCTTTTTCCCCATGGAAAATAAATTTCTCCGATTGCTAACAGATTATCTACCTCTATCTTAGCATGAAGCTCTTCTTCAAATTCCCGTTTAAGAGTTTCCATACTTGTCTCCATAGCCGCAACATGTCCGCCAATAATGGCATAATCATCATTCTTCGGACGCTGTAACAAGATTTTACCATTATGTTTCAATATACCGCCAACTCTGTATGAAAATACAAAATCATCATTTTTAAATAAAATATCCACTTAACCACCTCCAACCTGTTCATAAAACTTGTAGTAAAAATATATTTATAAGATCATAAATCTCCTGGTGCAAATGTATCTTTCTCACATATAAGGTAAATGTCTTTATTCATTTTCCCTTCAAAATATTGCTTCAAATTCATATTGGAATTCCACTTGTCCTGCGGATAAAAGCCATACCTTTTCTTTACGTCATTCATCCTATTTTCTATATCAAGAACTCCTTCCGCTCCTGCCAAACAATCGCACAATTGAATTAACCGGTCATATTCATCATATATGGTCTTTGCTAATTCAGTTTTTATAATTGTCAATTCTTCATCTGTAACATCAAATTTTCCGATGTATTCATCTATCGTATGATTATTAAAAGAATGGGTTAAACATATCTTTGCTACTTCATCATATCCCAATGATTTCATATATACGTATCCATCATAAACATGTCCAAGATGTCTTACACCAAATTTTCTTCCTATATCATGTAGTAAACCTAATATATATGCTTTCTCAACATCCATATCACCACATGCACTTGCTATTTTTTCTGCACAGTGTGCTGCTGTTAAACAATGTTTTCCCCAAGGTCCCGGATTAAATAATAACCCATCACGAATTAACTTCAGTGCTTCTTCTCTTGTTGGCAACATAGCTTGTACCTTCTTCCTTTTTTATTTACCTTTTCAAAACTGATAACTTCATTACTCTCCCCACAAATAGAGCCAAACTAGAGCCATTCGATAAAACAAATGCCGGAAACCCGCATAAATACAGGCTTTCGGCATTTCTGTCCGTTATTCAAACTCGGCAAGTTCTGGCGAATTAAACTCTATTTCCCGTTATTTTTTCTAACCTTTTAAGTTAGAAAACTCATTATTTCTTTTTATTCACACCCTGTTTTGAAACTTTTTAGTACCAAATTAGTACCAGCAGCCATTTTATCATTCTTTGGGGGTCAAGTGGCTTACATTTGATTTAGTATCACGAAGATTAAATGTTATTAATTATCCAATCTTCAGCCATATTATACATCTGAAACTGCCACTTTTCAATTTCTTTTTTCTCTGGTACTACAATTTTAGTACCAGTAAAAACAGGTTCTATCCCAGTATCCATCGGCATTTCAGCAAATGTATCAATTTTTTACATTATCCATTACTCAAATTTTTATGAGGTCTTATAGATTTTCCATCACTCAAACCACTATAAAATACATTTGCATATTTTGCTACAAATTGAACAAATCCGCATGTGTTCCAGTATCAACTAAAGTCAATGTTAGAACATCATTTTCCTTCAGATAAATTAATAACCAATCTGGCTGAATGTGACATTCCTTGAACCCCTGGTATTTCCCTTTTAGTTCATGGTCACGATATTTCTCTTCGAGAGGAATATCATTCTGCAGCATCGTAATAACTTTATCTAAAAGT
>FONU01000021.1 GCA_900112995.1 [Lactobacillus] rogosae
ATGGCCTGGTGGCTCAGCTGGTTAGAGCGCCGCCCTGTCACGGCGGAGGTCGTGGGTTCGAACCCCATCCGGGTCGTTTACAATTATATATTGTAGGTATTTGATATGGGATCTTAGCTCAGCTGGGAGAGCATCTGCCTTACAAGCAGAGGGTCACAGGTTCGAGCCCTGTAGGTCCCATTTATATGCCGACATGGCTCAATGGCAGAGCAGCTGATTTGTAATCAGCAGGTTGTTGGTTCGACTCCGACTGTCGGCTTTTTATTAACAATAATATCTTGGTTGGAAGGCTAGGGTTATTGTTAATTTAATTTTATATGGGTGGATTCCCGAGTGGCCAAAGGGGACAGACTGTAAATCTGCTGGCACTGCCTTCGAAGGTTCGAATCCTTCTCCGCCCATTTGATGAATAATCTTCATCATATATGAATACAATAGTTATAGATGACGCGGGGTAGAGCAGCTCGGAAGCTCGTCGGGCTCATAACCCGAAGGTCACAGGTTCAAATCCTGTCCCCGCTACTTTGCCTAGATAGCTCAGTCGGTAGAGCAGAGGACTGAAAATCCTCGTGTCACTGGTTCGATTCCGGTTCTAGGCACTTATTTATACCATAGGTATTACGTTATGTAGTATCTATGGTTTTTTTGTATCCCAATAATAAATAACAGTAAATAAAAGATGAGAGTGTAACAATAAATTGGAATGGAGATAAGAGTATAAAGATGAATTTAGATAAAACGGGAAAATCGGATAAAACAGGAACTACAAATAAGGATATTAAATATGATGATATATTATTGAATGGCAATGCAGGAACTACAAATAAAAATTCAGGCATTAAACCGAATGTTAAATATAATGATATATTGTCTAAGTTAGATAAATATAAAGATGAAAATATAGTACCTATGCATATGCCGGGGGCTAAGAGAAATAAAGAATTAATTGAGTTATATATGGGTGATATGGGAAATCCATATGAGAAAGATATAACGGAGATTAATGGTTTTGATAATATGCACAATGCCGAAACTATTATTAAAGATGCGTTTGATGAGGCGGCGGAGCTTTATGGAGCTGATGAGAGCTGGTATCTGGTAAATGGAAGCACTGCAGGTAATATGTCGGCAATATGCGGAGTTACCCATAAAAATGATGTTGTTATAATGGCAAGAAACTGTCATATATCAGTTTATAATGCAGTTATCCTCAATGAACTGAATCCTGTGTATATTTATCCAGAATATGATGAGGAATATGGGTATTATAAGGGGATAACATTAAAAGAAATTAAGGACATTGTGGATAAATACAGCTCAGACCATGACAGAAATGATATTAAAGCCGTGATACTTACATCACCAACTTATGAGGGAAATGTATCTGATATTAAATCAATAGCAGAGTATCTTCATCAATATAATATTCCATTGATTGTTGATGAGGCTCATGGTGCACATTTTAATTTCTCGGAAAGCTTTCCACAGTCAGCAGTTAAGTGTGGAGCTGATATAGTAATTAACAGTGTGCATAAGACACTTCCATCGCTTACACAGACAGCGATTATGCATATTAATTATGGAATAGTTGATGTAGAACGCATAAGAAGGTATTGGAATATATACCAGTCGACAAGCCCATCGTATATATTAATGTCTTCCATAGCAAGAAGCTTAAGCATTGTTAAGAATGACGGTGATAAATTATTTGCTGAATATGTTGATAAGCTCACTATTTTAAGAAATGGATTGTCAGAATTAAAGCACATCAGGTTAATAAATACAGACGACATATCAAAGCTTGTATTAGGATATAAAGATGCAAAATGGTTATATGACACTTTATTTTATAAATATAAAATCCAGCTTGAAATGTCATCTATAAAGTATGTGATAGCGATGACATCAATATTTGACTCGCAGGAGTATTATGATAGATTTCTTGCGGCATTAAAAGAGATAGACGAAGAATTAGATAATAGAGTTCTTGCGGCATTAAAAGAGATAGACGAAGAATTAGATAATAGAGTTCTTGCGGCATTAAAGGAGATAGACGAAGAAATAGATGAGAGTAGGAGTAAATATAATAATAGAAGTAAAGATGAGATTTTAATTAATGATGAGGATAATGGTAATAAGATAAATATTGACGATTTCAGGGATGAGCAGACTTTAACAATTGCGGAAGCATTTAACAGGCGGGATTTATCAGGTTGTGATGAAATTCAGATGAATAATGAGAAGATATATGGTAAGATAAGTGGAGAGTCAGTGTATGTATATCCACCGGGAATACCGATATTATGTCCGGGAGAGGTTATTACACGAAAGATTATTGCAATACTTCAGGCGGCTGGTGAGGCAGGTCTGGAGGTTGTAGGTGTAAAAGAAGGAGCTTTGTTATGCCTGAGATAGCATTTTTAATGGGAAAAAGTTCAAGTGGTAAAGATAATATATTTAAGGCTTTAGTTGGTGATAAGGAGCTAAATCTTAAGACTGTTATTATGTATACAACAAGACCTATGAGAGCTGGAGAAAAAGAAGGTGTAGAGTATTATTATGTAGATAATGAGAAGGCATTGGAGCTTGAAGCGGCGGATAAAGTAATAGAGATGCGGATATATAACACAGTGTATGGAGAGTGGAAGTATTTTACAGTTGATGATGGGCAGATCAGGCTTGGAAGCGGTGACAAGTACATTGTTATAGGTACTATTGAGGCTTACAATAAATTTTGTGCATACTTTGGAAAAGATGCAATATTACCGATATATATAGAAGTCGATGATGGAATAAGGCTTATGAGAGCTATCAACAGGGAACAGAAGCAGGAAGTACCACAGTATGAGGAAATGTGCAGGCGTTTTCTTGCAGACAGTAAAGATTTCTCGGAGGAAAAGATTAAGGAAGCCGGAATTAATCAGAGATTTAGCAACGATGGAACAATAGAGGATTGTATAAGGGACATCAAAGAGGCAATTAAACAGCAGCTTTTATAAATGCAGTAAGAGTGAGTTGGCTTGAATTGTATTAATGATATTTATATGATACAATTACATAATGGTGGACACGAAAGAGAGTAAAGTTATGGATATAAAGATTAATGATATACAGACATCATCTTCAGTTCAGCAGGTGAAGAATACAGAGAGTACGGACAGTAGTTTTAAGTTTACTCTTATTAGTAATATAGAAGAAAAGGATCTTCAGGAAAAGCTTGGCAGTATGATGGAACAGATTACTGAGCAGGGTGAGAAGATTGCAAAGCATATGGATATTAAGGATATGCGAAAGTACAGGGAGCTTGTTAAGGGGTTTCTTAATGAGGTTGTTAACCGTTCCCATAAGTTCTCAAGAGAGAACTTTCTTGATAGACGAGGCAGACACAGAGTATATGGTATTGTTAAACTTGTGGATAAGAATCTTGATGAGCTGGCAGGAGAACTTGTTAAAGAAGAGAAAAATCATCTTGAGATTGTAGGAAGAATTGATGATATCAGGGGTTTATTGCTTGATATATCAGCATAAGATTGGAGTATATAATGAGCACATTTTCAGATATTTATGGATACGATACAATTAAAGAGCATTTACAGAACGCAATTAAATTAGATAAGGTATCACACGCTTACATTATCAATGGAGGGCTTGGTGCTGGAAAGAAGATGATTGCCAAGATATTTGCAAAAGCATTACAGTGTGAGGCAGAAGGCGATAATAAGCCTTGTAATAAATGTCATTCCTGTATACAGACAGAGTCAGGCAATCAGCCTGATATAATATGGGTACGACACGAGAAGCCTGCAAGTATAGGTGTAGATGATGTAAGAGATCAGATAATATCAGATATGCTTATTAAACCATACTCAAGCCGTTATAAGATATACATTATAGATGAGGCTGAGAAGCTTACAGTGCAGGCACAGAATGCACTTCTTAAGACTATAGAAGAGCCACCAGCGTATGGTATTGTTATATTTCTTACGACTAACGCAGACATTTTCTTACAGACTATTATATCAAGATGTGTGCTTCTTGATTTAAAGCCATTAAAGGAAAGCGTAGTTATGGATTATCTTAAGGATAACTATGACGTGTCAGAATATGAACGTAAGTTTGCGGCTGATTTTGCACAGGGTAAGATTGGACGTGCTAAGACTATTATAGAAAGTACGGAATTCGCACATTTAAAGAATGATGTTATGCACGTTATCAAGAATGTGAAGGATATGACGGCGGCAGACATAATGGCAGTTGTTAAAGATGTGACTAATTACAAGCTTACAATAGACGATTATCTTGATCTTATGGCTATGTGGTTCAGGGACGTGCTTATGTTTAAGAGTACTAATGATACGAATTATCTAATATTTAGTGATGAGATTTCGCTTATCAAATCGCAGGCTGAGGTTATGTCATACGAAGGAATTCAGGATATACTTAATTCTATAGATAAAGTAAAGGTAAGACTTAAGGCCAATGTTAATTTTGACTTATGCATAGAACTTCTTATTATGGCTATGAAAGAGGATATGTAGGCAGTTAGTGAATAATTGGCTGATGTTAGGAATTAATATTTGGCAGGATTGGAGATTAAAAATAGATGACTAAAGTTGTTGGTGTTAGATTCAGGCAGGTGGGCAAAATATATTTCTTTGCACCGGGACAGTATAATGTTGAGGTTGGTCAGCACGTTATTGTTGAAACAGCAAGAGGAATTGAGTATGGCCACGTTGTTCTTGGTGAAAGAGAGGTTGAGGATTCAGCAGTTGTACAGCCGCTTAAGGCTATTATCAGAATATCGACACCTGATGATGATGAAAGGGAAGCTAAGAACAGGGAAAAGGAAAAAGAAGCGTATAAGATATGTCTTGAGAAGATTAAGAAGCATAATCTTGAAATGAAGCTTATAAAGGTTGAGTATACATTTGACAATAATAAAGTATTGTTCTACTTTACAGCGGATGGAAGAATTGATTTCAGAGAGCTTGTAAAGGATCTGGCAGCAGTATTTAAGACAAGAATTGAACTTCGTCAGATTGGTGTAAGAGATGAAACTAAGATATTAGGCGGAATTGGTTCTTGTGGAAGACCATTGTGCTGTGCAACATATATGCCAGAGTTCATACCAGTGTCAATTAAGATGGCAAAGGAACAGAATTTATCGCTTAATCCATCAAAGATATCGGGTGTGTGTGGAAGACTTATGTGCTGTCTTAAGAATGAGCAGGAAACTTACGAGGAGCTTAACAGCAACCTTCCTAATGTGGGAGATTATGTTACTACACCTGAGAAGTTAAAGGGTGAGGTATCAAGCGTTAATGTGTTAAGACAGCTTGTTAAGGTAATTGTCACACTTGATGGAGATGAGAAAGAGATAAGAGAGTATCCTGTTGCTGAGCTTAGATTTAAGCCTAAGAGAAGAAACGACAGAATGAATATAGATGATAAAGAGTTAAAAGAACTCGAAGAGCTTGAGAAAAAGGAAGGAAAAGCCCATATTAATGATGACTGATGCTAAGATTAATGCAGGTATTAATGCCAATGAGAGAATTGATGACTTATGCAGGGATAATCTCAGACTAATCCAGAATACAGATGTGTTCTGTTTTGGAATGGATGCTGTGTTGTTGTCTACATTTGCGAAGGCCGGAAAGAACCAGAAGGTGCTTGATATGGGTACTGGAAATGGTGTAATACCAATTCTTATGCAGGCGAAAAATCCAGGCAGTATGTATACAGGCTTGGAAATTCAGGATATCAGTTATGACCTTGCTGTCAGAAATGTTGAACTTAATAGTCTGTCAGACAAGGTTAATATTGTAAAAGGTGATATTAAAGAAGCTTCACATATTTTAGGTGGGGCTTCTTTTAATGTGGTTACAAGCAATCCACCATATATGAATGAAAATCACGGAATTGTTAATCCTGAGAGTGCCAAGGCAATCGCAAGACACGAGCTTCTATGCAGTCTTGAGGACGTTGTAAGGGAAGCTTCAAAGTGCCTTAAGGTTAAGGGACATATGTATATGGTTCACAGACCATCAAGACTTGTAGATATATTTACTTCTATGAAGAATAACCACCTTGAGCCAAAGCGTATAAGGCTTGTGTATCCGCATATAGATAAGCCAGCTAATATGGTGCTTATAGAGGCGGTAAAGGGCGGACGTTCACAGCTTATAGTGGAAGAACCACTTATTGTATACAATAGCGATGGAAGTTACACGGAAGAACTTTTAAAAATGTACAATTAGTATGAATTTAAGAGAGGAGCAGTATGGAAGATAATATTACAGATATTGATTATGATAGTGTGCAGGCACTTGAAGAATTTAATGGCTCTCATAATAATAGCGGAGTTGGGCAGTTATATTTGTGTGCAACTCCGATTGGTAATCTTGAGGATATTACGTTCAGGGTGTTAAGGATATTAAAGGAAGTTGATATTATTGCGGCGGAGGATACGAGAAACAGCATAAAGCTGCTTAATCATTTTGAGATTAATACGCCGATGACAAGCTATCATGAATATAACAAGTATGATAAGGCAAAGGTGCTTGTTGAGAAGATGCTTAAAGGAATGTCAGTCGCTGTAATAACTGATGCTGGAACACCTGGAATATCTGACCCGGGAGAGGAGCTTGTAAGGCAGGCACTTGCATCAGGAATTAAGGTATCATCAGTTCCTGGTGCGGCAGCGTGTATAACGGCACTTACAATGTCGGGACAGGCAACAAGACGTTTTGCATTTGAAGCATTTCTTCCGGCGGACAAGAATGAGCGTAAAGACATATTAAAAGAGCTTGAAGATGAAACAAGAACAATGATTATATACGAAGCTCCACACAGGCTTTTAAAGACACTTAAAGAGCTTTCTGAGGTGTTAGGAGGAAGCAGGGCAGTTACTATATGCAAGGAACTTACCAAACGCTATGAGAATAGTATGGTTACAACGCTTGCAGAGGCGTGCAGTTATTATGAGAATAACCAGCCAAGGGGCGAGTATGTTCTTGTAATTGCTGGAAAAGACAGAAATGAGCTTAAAGAGGAAGCACAGGCACAGTGGCTTACTATGTCTGAGCAGGAACACGTTGATATGTATATAGCACAGGGACTTGATAAAAAAGAGGCTATGAAGGCAGCAGCCAGGGACAGGGGCGTATCTAAGAGGGATATATATAATAAGCTTCTGGGAAATTAGTTCTTAAAAGAAAAAATGTTACACAAATGTTAAAAACTTATATAAAAGAGTGATTAAAAGAGAGTCTTAGCTAAAATAAATTTAAGAGTAAATTTTAAAATTATAGGTGGAGTGGTACAAATCCCCTTCTTTGTCAGATAATATTTCTGGTAAGGAAGGGGATTTCTTATCTTCTAATCTTCTATTGTATGTTCATTGATAATTGCCTTAATGGCCTTATAAAGGTAAGGCTTGAGCCTGTCAATATCAGCTGGTTCTTTGTAAAGGATTGAGCTGTAGCATGTTGAGCTTATAAGCTCGACAATCATAAACAGCATAATCTCGGGCTCGTTGAGGTTAAGACCAGAGTCTTCAAGCATTTCATAGTAGATATCTTTAAAATTAATGTCGTCATCAGCGACATTGGTTGTAAGAGCCTCTTTAAATATTCCCCACGACAGGTTCTTTGATATAAATGTAAGAAGTGTCTGGTTGGTGTTAAGCACATTAATTATGTGGTCAGCAATAAATATAATCTCCTCAGTAAATGTAATTGTAAACGAATGGTCATTAATCTGCTGTTCTTTTATATGAAGCTCTAATGCACTCACTGCATTTTTAAAGAGCTTGCTTGCCTCGTGAGAAACGAGCTTATTTCTTATATCATATTTATCTTTGAAATACAGATAAAAAGTTCCCTTGGCAATTCCAGCTTTCTGTGAAATCTCGGCAATTGATGTCTTGGAAACACCCTGCGTTGTAAAGAGCTTAAAAGCTGTATCTAAGAGGGAAGTCCTTTTCTGTTGTTTGTTGTTCTCAAGTTTTCCCATAAAATCTCCAATCTAATGCAGGCATAATATTAGTTGTTCTGTCAATTAATATTCTACCATGTTGAAAATAAAAAATCTATAAAAAAATGACTTTTAGTCATTTTGAGTATTGACTATCGGTCATTTTGTGCTAGAATAACACTTGCAAAGAAAATGACCAAAAGTCATATTTGAGAGATCACGGTCATATGTATTGAATTGATAATAAATGTAATTAATTAAGAGAGTTATTAATTATTGAGAGGTTATCAGTCCAATCAAAGTAAAATTACGTCGCAGACGTAGAAATGAGGCGAGTTATGGAAAAGTTTGGAAAAGTAATTGTTAAACTCAGAATTCCAATTCTTATTCTGAGTTTCCTGCTTCTTATTCCATCTGCAATCGGATACTTTAATACAAGAGTTAATTACGATATTCTGTATTATCTTCCGAATGAGATAGAGACTATGCAGGGTCAGGACATTCTTATGGATGACTTCAATAAGGGTGCATACGCGATGGTCGTTGTCCAGAATATGGATACGAAGTCTACTGACAGACTTATTAAGAAGGTAGAGAATGTAGACCACGTTGCACAGGTTATTTCTTACACAGGAATAGTTGGTGAAGATGTTCCATCTGAGATTGTTCCATCAAAATTCAGAAAGTATTTCGAGAATGACAGCACAGATACAACTTTATTTGCAATATTCTTCGATAATACAACTTCAAGTGATGATACTATGAATGCTATCATACAGATAAGAGAGCAGACAGAGGGTCAGGCCTTTATAAGTGGTATGTCAGCAGTAGTTACGGATACTAAGAATCTTTCGGAGAAAGAGACACCACTTTATGTACTTATAGCAGTAGTTCTTGTATGTATCGTGCTTGCTATATTTATGGATTCATTTCTTGTACCAGTATTCTTTATGATAAGTATAGGAATGGCAATTGTATACAACCTGGGTTCTAACATTTTATTAGGTGAGGTTTCATATATAACTAAAGCTCTTGCGGCTGTACTTCAGTTAGGTGTTACACTGGATTATTCAATCTTCTTATGGCACAGCTACAAGGAAATGAAGGAAATATATCCGGATGACCACAAGGAAGCGATGGCAGTTGCCATTAGTAATACACTTACATCCGTAGTTGGTTCTTCTATAACAACAGTTGCAGGTTTCATTGCACTTTGCTTTATGAGCTTCACACTTGGTCTTGACCTTGGTATCGTTATGGCAAAGGGTGTTGTATTCGGTGTTATCGGTTGTGTAACAATCCTTCCATCATTGATACTTACATTTGACAGGGCATTAGAGAAGACAATGCATCGTGAGATTATGCCAAACTTCGATAAGCTTGCTACATTTATAGTAAACCACTCATGGATATTTGTAATTGTCTTTGTTGTATTATTAGGACCTGCTATATATGGACAGAATCATACATCAGTATATTATGATTTGTCTGATACACTTCCAGATGACCTTGCCTGCTCACAGGCTAATAAGAAGCTGGAAGAAAACTTTGATATGAATTCAATCTATATGATACTTGCTGACTCTAGTATGTCTACAGATACAGCTAACGAAATGCTTGATAAGTTAGGTGATGTAGACGGTGTACAGTTCGCACTCGGACTTGACACAGCACTTAAGTCTGGTATTCCACAGGAATTCTTACCGGCTAAGACAGTATCAGAGCTTAAGGGTGAAGATTATCAGATAATGATGATTGCTACAGATTACAAAATAGCATCAGATGAAATTAACAATCAGATTAGTAAGGTGAATGATATTGTAAAGTCTTACGATTCTAAGGCAATGGTAGTTGGTGAAGCTCCTTGTACCAAGGATCTTATCACTATAACAGATAAGGACTTTAAGACAGTCAGTGCGGTATCAATAGTAGCTATATTTGTTATTATCCTGTTCGTACTTAAATCAATATCGCTTCCAATTATACTTGTTTCAGCAATCGAATTTGCTATCTTTGTTAATATGGGTATTCCATATTTTACGCATACACAGATACCATTTATTGCATCAGTAGTTATCGGTACTATCCAGCTTGGTGCAACAGTCGATTATGCTATTCTTATGACAACAAGATATAAGAAGGAAAGAAGCCAGGGATACGCTAAGAAGGAAGCAATCCAGATAGCTCTTTCAACATCAATACCATCAATTATTGTTAGTGCGCTTGGTTTCTTTGCCGCAACATTTGGTGTTGGATGTATAGCTTCAGTTGATATGATTGGTTCGCTTTGTACACTTATGGCGCGTGGTGCAATTATAAGTATGTTCGTAGTTATCTTCATACTTCCATCATTGTTTGTATTATGTGATAAGCTCATTATCAATACAAGTATAGGATTTAAGCCTAAGAAGAATCAGGATATGTAATCAGAAAGATGTATGAACGGGTCAAAGGTGTATATGCCGTAACAGATATAAGAATATATCAGGAAGTAAGAAAATGGAGGAATAGTTATGGTTAAGAAGACTTTATTTAAATATAGTTCAGTATTATTAAGTGTTGTTCTTATTGCTTCAACACTTACAGGCTGTGGCACTAGCACAGCATATAATCAGACAGGCAGTGAGGTTGCAATAAGCAGTGAGGCTGCTTCTAATACAGAGAATATTATAACAAATGCTATTAAGAACGAGCTTTCAATATCAAATACAAGTACATTAAAGACAAATACAAGAGACGAGATGGTATATGTATTTGATAAGGCAGACGGAACTCAGGATCACGTTCTTGTAACAGAAAAGGTTACTGATTCTAAGGGCGAAACAACAACTAACCAGAGCACATCTGATAAGACTGCTCCTGTTTCAATAAAGGTTACTTACAAGTTAAATGGTGTTGAAACTAAGCCAGAAGATATGATTGGCAAGAGTGGTAAGGTTACTATCAGATATGACTATACTAACAATGAGAAGAAGAATATAACAGTTAATGGAAAGTCACAGACAGCTTATGTTCCATTTACTATGATTACAGGAACACTTCTTCCAACAGATAAGTTCAGTAATGTAGAAGTTACTAACGGCAAGGTAAGCAAGGTTGGCGATAATATCATTGCACTTGGTATGGCTATGCCAGGCTTAAAGGATACTTTAAACCTTAAGTTTGATGGTGAAAGCCTTGATATGGATATTCCAGAATACTTTGAAATATCAGCAGATGTAGAGGATTTCGAGCTTGATATGTCTATGTCAGTTGCTACAACAAGCACACTTAATGATATAGATACAGATGATTTCTCACTTGCTAAGCTTGAAGATAAGATGAATGAGCTTCAGTCAGCAGCTGACCAGCTTACAGATGGAACAGTTACTCTCCAGAATGGTACACAGACACTTTCTGACAGTATTCCAGCACTTACAGATGGCGTGAACCAGTTAAATGATGGTGCAAGCCAGCTTAAAGATGGTATCTATGCTTATACAGATGGTGCTACAGCTCTGGCAGCAGGTGCAGGACAGCTTAAGGATGGTATCAGTGCATACACAGCAGGAGCTAACCAGCTTGGTGCAGGTGCAGGACAGTTACAGTCAGGTTTAAAGACTTATACTGATGGTGTAGGAGCACTTAATGCAGGTTCAGGCACATTACAGAGTGGTCTTTCAACATATACAGGCGGTGTTGCCAGTGCGGCAGCAGGTGCAGTTTCATTACAGACAGGTTTAAAGGCTTATACAGATGGTGTTGCTAGTGCAGAGGCAGGAGCTTCACAATTAAATGAAGGAATAAAGAGCATTAAGACAGCACTTATTGGAAATGTTGTTAAGGAACTTGCAGCTAATTCAACAGCTTATAAGATGAATTCTGTAGCAGACTCAACAGGAAAGACTGTTATGGAGCAGGCAGCTGATTTACAGAAATTAGGAACAGCATTAGGCCTTAGTGATGTAACTATAGCAACAGACCTTAGTAATCTGGGTAAGAAGAGCAGTAGTGAGGCAGCAACAGATATATCGACTTATTTTGTAAAGTATCTTACAGCTTATACAACTAATATAATAACAGAGACATATACAGAAGCTGTGACAAGCGGTAAGCCATATACTCCACAGGTATCACAGGCTGGTTCAAAGGATTATGTATATGCTAACCAGTTAGGACTTCTTATTAAGGCTGCTGGTAATATAGGTGCTTCAAGTGCATTAGATGCAGTTGTTAGCAATCTTAGCAATAATGAAACTATTAATGCAGCATTAAAGCAGCTTACAGATGGAAGCCAGTCATTAACAGACGGACTTGGTGAACTTGTTAAGAATAACGATACACTTAACGCAGGTGCATCACAGCTTAATGCAGGACTTGCACAGCTTAGTGGTAACAATGATACACTTAATGGTGGTATAGCACAGATAAGTGCAGGACTTGCACAGCTTAGCGATAACAATGATACACTTAATGGTGGTATAGCACAGATAAGCGCAGGACTTGCACAGCTTAACGACAATAATGATACACTTAACGGTGGTATTGAACAGATTGCAGGCGGTTTCAGCACACTTAATTCTAACAACGAAGCTTTAAGAAGTGGTTCTACACAGCTTGCTGATGGAACATCAACACTTAAGTCATCTTCTGTAACTTTAGCAGATGGTGTAACACAGCTTAATGATGGTGCTATAACACTTAAAGATGGTATGGCAGAATTCAATGAGACAGGTATTAAAGCTATTACAAGTCTTGTTGGTGATGATGCTGATACAGCAGTAGATACAATCAAGGAAGTAATCAAGCTTGGTCAGAATTACAACACATTCCTTGGTAAGTCAGATGGTAAGGATAATTCAGTAACGTTTATATATAAGACAGCTGAATTAACTAAATAAGCTTACTTTTCCAAAACTCTCATATATAAATTATGCCGGCCCGGTCGGCGGAAAGATTAATAATCTTTCAAAAAACCCCACAGAAATTCATATCTGTGGGGTTTTTGCTATGCAGACAGTGCGTTAAAGGTTACGCAGCTGCGACAGTATAGTTATATGTTAATATAATTCCATAATCATTTTGAATGTTATGATATGCTTTTAAAATAATCTTCAAGTCTTGTAAATGTCTTAATAAGTACGGCGGCTTCATCTTCGCTTAAATCGTCAGTTATATGTTTAATCATATCCCGATGAAATCTCATATGGTGAGTGTATGCCGCATTACCCTTTGGTGTGAGGGAAGCATATACGACACGGCGGTCTTCTTCACTTCTTGTCCTTATTACATATCCCTTTTTAACAAGTCCGTTAATGCCGACTGTAAGAGTTCCCATAGTCACGCCTAAGGCCTTGGATATTGTTCCCATAGTGCGTGGCTCTTTAATTCCGATAGCTTCAATTATGTGCATATCAGTAACTGTGATGTCAGAAAATTCATCTGTAATTAAAGCCTTTTCTTCAATGTTCATTATATCATTGAATAAAGTTACTAAAATAGAGTTCAATGATTCGTAAATGTCCATAGGTATTACTTTCCTCGCTTCAAAATATTTTTAATTATACAATGAAATGGTGTGTTAATGCAACAAAATACTGCGGTATTTATGAGTTAATGCGTTAAATACAATTTGCAATTTTATAGGATAAGTAGTATCATTAAATGGAGTATTATTTTGACAATATAGAGCAATAAAAGTACAGATTATTGCCATAAAATATTACTTAATATCAGGTTTAAAGTTTAATGATAGATGGAGGCACGTATGAAGTTCATAGCAATTGGCGAATTGATGTTAAGATTGTCACCACCTAACTATGAGAAGATAGTTACAACCCACAATTTCATAGTTAACTATGGTGGAGCAGAAGCCAACGTAGCAGTTTCACTCGCTAACCTTGGTGTAGATTCAACATTTTTTACAGTATTACCTAACACAGACCTTGGTAAGTCTTGTATCAACTACCTTAAGGCTAATGATGTACACACTAAGCACATTATCAAGTCTGACGGAAGAATGGGACTTTATTACCTTGAAGAAGGTGTTTCAGTAAGACCTTCACAGGTAATATATGATAGAGGAAGCTCAGCATTTGCTGAATATGATTATAAGGATGTAGATTTTGAGAACATCTTAAAGGATTATGACTGGTTACATTTAAGTGGCATCACACCAGCTCTTTCATATAACTGCCGTCGTCTTATAGATAAGGCTATCAAGGCAGCTAAGAAGCTTGGACTTACGGTAAGCTTTGATCCTAATTTCAGAAGTACATTATGGTCTTTTGAAACAGCAAGGGATGTACTCAGCAGATATCTTCCATATGTAGATGTACTTATAGGTATTGAGCCTATCCATGTATACAATGCAGATGGTACAGATGTTAAGGACGGCCTTACTATGGATCCATCATTTGAGGATATGGACAGAGTATTCAAGGCTATTGATGAGCAGTACCATATGAAAGCAATTGCAAGAACAGTACGTTATGTTCATTCAGGAAGTAATAACTCTCTTAAGGCTTTCTACTATGCTGACGGAAAGACTTACGAAAGCAAGACACTCAATTTTGAGATTGTTGACCGTGTTGGTGGTGGAGATGCATTCTCTTCTGGTCTTATCTATGCTCTTATGCAGAATGACTGGAAGCACGAAGATATCGTCAATTTCGCAGTAGCTTCTTCAGTAATGAAGCACGCTATCCGCGGCGATACTAACATCACAAGCGTTGACCAGATTAAGCGACTTATGAATAATGCTTCATTTGATGTGCAGAGATAATAAGCGTAGGTCATACAGAAGGAAGGTCTAAGGAAAATCAGTACTTGAATAATGATTTTCCCTAGACCTTCTTCATATGAGATTAATAACAGATAGATTATGGTTAATATACCGGAGGATATATGAAAAAAATAAAAGAACTTATGCCGGAGGCATATGATTTTAATGGAAAGCTTTCATTAAAACAGGCGATACCACTTGGACTTCAGCACGTTATGGCGATGTTTGTAGGAAATCTTACACCGTTGCTTATTATTACAGGAGCCTGTGGTATTGGAGCAGGAAGTGAGTATGCATCTATTCAGGTTGCACTTTTACAGAATGCTATGATTATAGCTGGTATTGTAACACTTATACAGTTGTTTTCAATTGGACCTGTTGGAGGCAAGGTGCCTATTATTATGGGTACAAGCTCTGGATTTATCGGAGTATTCAGCAGTATAACAAAGGTTATGGGAGGCGGAGTATTAGCCTATGGTGCAATTATGGGAGCATCCATTATAGGTGGTCTTTTTGAAACTGTGCTTGGTGCATTTATTAAGCCTTTAAGAAGATTTTTCCCATCAGTTGTAACAGGAACTGTTGTGCTTTCTATTGGACTGTCACTTATTTCTGTTGGTATCAATTCATTCGGTGGTGGAAACGGGGCTAAAGACTTTGGCTCATTAGAGAATCTGTTTCTGGCGTTTGTTGTGCTTATTGTTATATTATTCGTTAAGCACTGGACAAAGGGATATCTTAGTTCATCATCTATACTGATTGGAATTATAGTTGGTTATATTGTAGCAGCTATTATGGGCTGTGTGCTTCCACATACAGCAGTTAATGCTGAGGGAGTTGAATATACTAAGTCATGGGTACTTAACTGGAATAAGGTTGCAGAAGCTAAGTGGATTGCGATTCCTAAGTTCATGCCAGTTAAGCCAGTGTTTGACTTAAGAGCAATACTTCCTGTGCTTGTTATGTTTGTTGTAACAGCAGTAGAAACTGTTGGAGATATATCAGGTGTTATGGTCGGTGGAGTAGGAAGAGAAGCGACAGATAAAGAACTTTCAGGCGGAGTTATGTGTGATGGTTTAGGTTCATCGCTTGCAGCACTTTTCGGTGTGCTTCCTAATACATCATTCAGCCAGAATGTTGGCCTTGTTGCAATGACTAAGGTTGTTAACAGAATTGCACTTGCATCTGGTGCTGTATTCCTTATATTATGTGGTCTTATTCCTAAGCTTGGAGCATTAATATCAATCATGCCACAGTCAGTACTTGGTGGTGCGGCAGTTATGATGTTCTCATCAATTATTGTAAGTGGTATCCAGCTTATCACTAAGGAGCCGCTTGATGCAAGAAGGCTTTCTATTGTATCGGTTGCACTTGGTGTAGGCTATGGTATGGGTGTAAGCCCTGCAATCCTTGCACATACACCACAGGCAGTACAGCTTATGTTTGGTGAGTCTGGTATTGTTCCAGCAGCATTTGTAGCAATATTACTTAACATAATTCTTCCTAAGGATAAAGCTGAGGAAACGGTTAAAGAAGTTGTTTCAGAAGAAGCAGCAACAATAAAGGAAAAGGCTGTAACTAAATAAGGTACAGCAATTAGCGAAGATACCGGGAAAGACGAATAAGGCCATCAGGAGTATCAATATCATATAATTCATATTCATCCTGTGCAGGAACTAAAACAACCTGTGCAGGATATTTTTTTGCAATAAAACCGCCACCCTTGCCTTGTGGAAGATTCATCAGTTCATCATAATATCTGGCTGGGAATATTACAGGAGAACCAGGAGTTCCATTAAAAGCAAGACGGCATATCTTACTATTATTATTGAAATAATTATTATTGGCATTGCTGGATTTATCTGTGCTGTTACAAACAAAATAACTGCTGTTGTAGTAAATAAATAAAAGGCACAGCAGCTGAAGGCTTGTCTTAGTGATAAGCGGCTGGTCTGATGGAAGAAATAATATCCCTTGGGTGCAGCAGCTTTTGTGTCTGTTAGTTTCCTTTAGAATACGTGAAACACCAAGACGTACCATATCATTTCTGTAAGGCATATTGTGTTTTATGCAATGTATATGTTCCTGTTCACATATCTGTACAAGCTCATCATGCCGGGTTACAGCAAGAGTTTCACAAAAGTCTACGAAACGGCTTATATTTATCGCATTTTCAAAGAGAGTGTTGTTGTTGAAGGAGGCTAAAAGCTTGTTGGTACCGAATCTTTTTGACATACCGGATGCCATAATAATGCACGAAATAGAGCTGAAGGTGTTATCAATATCGATTAAAAGTACATCAGATCTGCTTTTAATACTATCAAGAAATTCCGTGGATTGTTTTCTGATGACAGCTAATACGCGTGAGTTATCAAGAAGATTTTTAATGTTCTCCTGAAAAGGGATACAGGAGCTTTCCAGATAACCAAGCTCGTCAATAACAAATACACTATCAGCAGAGGTCATAAGATGCTTCTTAATGGCAGGGCAGGCGCAGTTAATAAAGCCATCCTCTACGGAGGTCATGTTGTTGCCTTTTTTAGGGGAAACAGGAGTGAGTGTACGTGGTCTGCCAATCACATATTCTTTTCCATCATCTATAAGATTAGATTTAATAACAACTTCTGGTGTGTCTGTTCTGCGGCTTAGCAGATAATTGAAAAAATCAGACATATCCATAGTTTCTTCAATCTGGTTTAAAATGCTGTTTAACAGATATGATTTACCACTTCCCCGCTCTCCCGTAATAAACAAGTGCTTTTTATGGGACATTTTAAAAAAAGTAATTACAGCCAGAGCGTCTAAATAACAATTATCCATAGATTAAGTCACCTCATTTCAGTAAATGCTTTTATAACGTAGGCGTGTCTAGTGTAAATAGACATATATACGCAGTATAGGTATAGGCTATAATGCCACAACTACGCGGTGGGTTTTATGGTTAATGTCAGTACATTCAATGACATTAATATTATCATATATAAGAGACATCTTTTCATTAATAATATCAAGAGAGTCTGTATGTGTATTAATGGTGCTAAGGATTGTCCCAGACTTCATAAGAAGTATATTATCGCAGTATTCTAAAGCAAGCTCAGGGCTGTGAATACACATTAGGGCGCATCTGCCATCGGATACAATACTTCTTATGTGCTGCATAAGAAGATGACGGTTAGAAAAATCAAGTGCACTATCCGGTTCATCGAGAAGAAGCAGTGGGGAAGCCTCTATTATGGTGCGTGCCAGAATACATAACTGCTTCTGCCCTTCGCTTAAAGCTAAGAAGTCTGATTCGTATAAACCCTTAAGTCCAACCATATCAATAGCTTTATCCACACGCCTGAGCATATCTGTGGTGTAGCCTCCAAGTATGTGCATATGAGGATTGAAGCCAAGCAGACATACATCCCTGACGGTCATGCTTATAGTAAGATTGTTTCTTTGGGGAATGTAGCTTATGAGCTGTGCCTTTTTTTTAACAGAGAGGTTTTCAAGTAAGTGTTCATTAAGCTGACATTTTCCGTTGTGTTTTATAAGTCCCATGATGGCCTTAATAAGAGAGGTTTTACCACAGCCGTTATTGCCAATAACAGCATTAAGCTGTCCAGGCATAAGGTCAAAGCTTACGTTATCAACCGCACAGGTGCTGCCGTAATATACTGATATTCCGTCTGCGGAAAATGTATTATTGAATAAATCGGACATCATAACGCCTCCTTTTTATTAGCTCTGATAAGCAGAATGATAAGCAGTGGAGCACCAAGAAGTGAGGTAAATATACTGACTGGCAGCTCTGATGGGGATACACTTCTTGCCAGTATATCAGCAAGTGTCAGTAAAATAGCTCCTGTGAAGCCACTTGTTATGTATGTAAATATGTCATTACGCTTTGTAAGAAGTCTGGCAATATGAGGTGCGATAAGTCCGATAAAGCTTATAAGCCCCGTAACACATATTATTGATGATACTACTAATGTAGCAAGCATTAATATGATAAAACGCAGACTTGTTACATGTACACCTAGTGATACAGCTTCCTCTTCACTTGTAGAGAGAATGAGAATCTGTCTGTATAACAAAGCCATTATAATAAAGCCGGTAAGTGTCGTGAGAAATGGAATAGCAAGGCTGTCTCTTGAAATACCATTAAGGCTTCCCATAATCCAGTATTCGATTGAAGCAAGTTGTTTTTCAGGATCTGCAGCAAGCTTTAGAAACATAAGTATAGTCTGTGCCACAGAATGAATAGCTATACCGGCAAGCACGATAGTATAACTGTTTCTGCCAGGGACAAGATAAGCCGTAAGCAGAGTTATTATGAGTGCTGTAACAGCTCCGATAAAAGCAGATATGGAGATGACTGGAACAGAAGCAGAAACTGCGACTATTGCAAGAGCAGCACCGGCACTTGCACCGGAGGAAACGCCAACGATATCGGGAGATGCCAGAGGGTTTTTAAATATAAGCTGATATATATAACCTGATATTGAAAGCCCAAAACCACCTATAACACCCATAAGGGCGCGGGGAAGCCTGAGCCTTTTAAAGACCATAATAGACATAGTATCACCAGACAGTAAGCTCTTTAATGTGAGTGGATACTGTCCGGTAATGACAGACCATACAAGTACTACTATAAGAAGCAGTACCTGTATGACTGATAAAAGTATAATTTTGTTCCGGTAATTAGAAGTATTTTTGAACATAAATCATCCTTATTTAGCAGGTGTGAATCCATAAAAGCTTTCATAGAATTTAGTTACACATTCTTCATAGAAATCCTTAGTAACCTTTTCTGGATGAAGAACAGAGGCAATATATATGCTTCCTAAGAAGCTTGCTGGTACAGGTGAATCCCAGGCTTCTATATCACCAGGAAGCTTTACAACCTTTTTATTCTTAACAGCATTGCAGTTTGCAAGATTAGCATCATTTAAAACGTCATCTATTGAGTAGGTTGCATCAGCAGCTATTATAATATAATCAGGGTTCCAGGCAAGAAGCTGTTCATATGAAACATTTGCCCAGTAAGTATCTGTGAGCTCAGAGGCTGCATTCTTTCCGCCTGCATTGGTAAGTAATGTGTTCTGATACATCTTGCTTCCTGCTGTTGAAAGAACAGAGCTGTTACCTGCAAGATATACTAAAGGAGTGTTCTCACCTGCAAGCTTAGCTTTATTATCAGCTAAAAATGTATCGATAGAATTGTTAAGTGCATCAGAGCGTCCGATTGTGTTAGTTATTTTACCAACAAGTGTTATACATTCCTTAAGGAGCGTTGCATCCTCAGGATTAACAACAACAGCCTTGATACCAAGACCTTCAAGTGTATCTGCAGCTTTTTTTAACTTCATAGGAAGGAATACAACATCAGGTGCTGCTGCAACACAGGCTTCTGTGTTGAATTCCTTAGCTGTTCCCATATTAGGGAGACTTACGATGGATGGAGCTGCAAGCTTATAGATGTTTCGTGTATTAGCCTTAGCTTCGATTCCCACAAGCTTATCCTTTAATCCAAGTGCAAGGAGAAGACTTGTAGAGATATAGTAAGATGAAGCAATCTTTTCAGGTGCTTTTTCAAAAGTTACTGTTCGTCCTGCCTGGTCGGTAACAGTAAGAGGGTAGCTTGTGCTTACCTCGTTGAATTGTGACATGACATCAAAGGCTGATGTTGAAGCAGCCTGTGTAGTACTGTCGTTTGCAGCAGAACTGCCACATGCTACAGTTGATATAAGCATGAGCACTGCAAGGACTAAAGCAGTTAATCTTTTAAAATTCTTCATATTTATCCTCATTTCTACTTTATTTTTACACATTTTTTATGTTGGCCAGAATATATCTGACAGCAACAGTTAAAAGAAGTGCGCGAATGAATTTTATCAGATTGACAAGGCTTTTACAAGTCAGTATAGTTATATTATGATGATACCAGGGGCAAAAGGTCTAAACCCACATGAGCTTGCTCATAGGTGGGTGAAAGACTTTGGGACCCGCCCCGATATGAGCATAAAAGTGGGATGGTAATCCCACGATATGCGAATATTGGGGAGAATTGTGGGAGTGCGTAGCACGGAACAATTCGTAGGTATCAAAGTCGGGGGCTTTTGACCCCGACATCATTATGATGTAATTAAGAAGCGGTCAGAAAAGAGGTTAAATGTTGTTTGAGCTGCACAGCAGGACTTTTATTTCTGGCATAAGTATGATCAAAATGAGGAGTTTTTATGCTTAATATACAGAATTATAAGAGAGTAGAAAGTATTGAAGAGGCCTACGAGCTTAACCAGAAGAAGGCTAACAGAATTGTCGGCGGCATGATGTGGATGCGTATGGGTGATAACAGAATCAATACCGCGATTGACATGTCAGGACTGGGACTTGATAAGATTGAAGAGGCAGATGAAGAATTTAAGATTGGATGCATGACATCACTAAGACAGTTGGAAAACCATAAGGGGTTTAATGAGTATACGAATGGCTGCGCTAAGGAAGCACTAAGGCATATTGTTGGCGTGCAGTTTAGAAATCTTGCAACAGTTGGTGGAAGCATATATGGAAGATATGGATTTTCTGATGTTCTTACATTATTAATTGGACTTGATTCATACGTTGAATTATATAAGGGTGGAATAGTTTCCCTAAAGGAGTATGCGGCAAAAAGCTATGACAGGGATATTATTGTAAGCATTATAGTTAAGAAAAAGCCAGTCAAGATGTTTTATGAGGCAGTAAGAATAACAGAAACAGACCTTCCGGTTCTTACCTGTGCTGGCGTGGGCTTTAGCGGTTCGGGTGAATATAATATATGCATAGGTGCAAGACCGGGAAGAGCTGTTGTTGTAGAAGATAAGGAAGGTATTCTTAAGGGCGTAGTAAATGATGAGACTATAGAGAGCTTCGCCAGATATGTAAGGGAAAATGTTTCTACAGAGAGTAATATGCGTGGAAGTGCTGAATACAGAAGCCATCTGGCACAAGAGCTTACCAAGAGAGCATTAAGGGCTGTAAATTATTAATAATTAGTTATTGATTATTAATAGCTGATGTATTATTTATATATAAATGTTAATATATAGATTTGTTTATATATCGATTTATTAGTGTATGGATTGGAGAATATATGTTAGTAGATATTAAGTTAAATGGAAAGTCGGTCAAAGCAGATGTGGCCTGCGATATGACTCTTTATGATTTCGTGAGGGAGCATGGCTGTTATAGTGTAAAATGTGGCTGTGAGACTTCTAACTGCGGACTGTGTACGGTATTTCTTAACGATAAACCAGTGCTTTCATGTTCGGTTCTTGCTGTAAGAGCAGATAAATGCAGCGTTACAACGCTTGAAGGTTTACAGGAGGAGGCCGCAGAATTCGTTACATTTATAGCTGACCAGGGGGCAGAGCAGTGTGGCTTCTGTAATCCGGGCTTTGTTATGAATGCTATTGCACTCTTTAGGGAGAATCCTTATCCTGATGAAGATGAGATAAAGGAGTTTCTTTCAGGAAATCTGTGCAGATGTTCAGGGTATGAAGGCCAGTTAAGAGGAATTCTGGATTACCTCAGGGTAAAAAAGGCTAAGGAAGCCAGTGTGGAAAATAAAGAAAATATAGCAGAGGAGGTGAAGTAATGAAGTCGGTTAATAAAGCGGTAAGAAAAAAGGATGCAATGGAGCTGCTTCTTGGAAAGCCAGTATATACAGATGATATTGCACCAAAGGATTGTCTTGTTGTAAAGCTTCTGCGTTCACCATATGCCAACGCATATGTTAAGAGCATTAATACAGATATTGCAATGAAGGTACCCGGAATAGAGGCAATATATACATATAAGGATGTTGACCAGAATATGAAGCGTTTTACCTGTGCCGGTCAGACGTATCCTGAGCCAAGTCCTTATGACAGGCTTATTCTTGATAAACATGTAAGATTCATAGGTGATCCGGTTGCGATTGTTGCGGGAGTGGATGAGCGCTGTGTTGATAAGGCAATGAAGCTTATTAAGGCAGAGTATGAGGTACTTGAGCCAGTGCTTGACTTTACAAAGGCAAAGGATAATGAGATACTTGTTCATCCGGAGGATAACTGGGAAGCAATGTGTCCTGTCGGAGCTGATAATAAAAGAAATCTATGTGCACATGATGAGTGCAGTAATGGTGATATAGATAAGGTGCTTGAGAGTTGTGATGTTGTAATTGACAGGACATATCACACAAAGGCGTGCCAGCAGAGCATGATGGAGACCTTCAGGACATTCTGTACAATCGATACCTATGGAAGACTTCATGTTGTAAGTTCTACACAGATAGTATTTCACTGCAGAAGAATCATATCACACGCACTTGGAATATCTCCATCAAAGATACGTGTTACAAAGCCTAGAATAGGTGGTGGTTTTGGCGCAAAGCAGACCTCAGTTTCAGAAATATATCCGGCATTTGTCACATGGAAGACTAAGAAGCCAGCTATGATTATATTCTCAAGGGAAGAGTCATTATCAGCTTCATCTCCAAGACATGAGATGCAGATGCATGTAAGGCTCGGTGCAACTAAGGATGGTATCGTAAAAGGAATAGATTTATATACTCTGTCTAACACAGGAGCTTATGGGGAGCATGGACCAACGACAGTAGGTCTTTCAGGACACAAGTCAATACCGTTATATGGAAAGGCGGAGGCATTCCGCTTTGTAAGTGATGTTGTATACACGAATGTTATGTCAGCAGGGGCATACAGAGGCTATGGTGCCACACAGGGACTTTTTGCGGTTGAATCTGCTGTAAATGAGCTTGCTGATAAGCTGCATATGGATCCTTTTGAAATAAGATTTAAAAACATAGTTAAGGAGGGCGATGTAATGCCTGCTTACTATGGTCAGGTCAATACAAGCTGTGCACTTGACAGATGCTTAGAAAAGGTTAAAGAGATGATTAAATGGGATGAGAAGTATCCTATGAGAAAGATATCTGATACGAAGGCACGTTTTGTCGGAATGGGCATGGCTATGCAGGGCTCTGGTATATCAGGTGTGGATGTGGGAAGTGCCACACTTAAGCTTAATGATGAGGGCGTGTATACAATGAATATCGGTGCTGCTGATATGGGAACAGGCTGTGATACAATACTTGCACAGATTGCTGCGGAGGTGCTTGAGTGCAGTACTGATGACATAAGTGTATTCGGTGCTGATACTGATATATCACCTTATGATTCAGGCTCATATGCATCAAGTACAACATATGTTACTGGAAAGGCAGTTGAGAACTGTGCCTTAGAGCTAAGAAGCAGAATCGAAAAGCTTGGAGCTAAGCTTATAGGCTGTGATAAGAGTGAGGTTACATTTGACGGAAGCTGTGTAATATGTGAGGCAGGAGAGCACAATGGTGCATCAGTAAGTCTTTGCGATATCGCAACAGCTTCAATGTGCGGCAATGATATGGCACTTTCTGTTACTAATACACATACATCACCTATTTCACCACCACCATTTATGGTAGGTGCAGCTGAGGTTGAAGTTGACCTTGTTACAGGCGAAAGCAGGGTTGTAGAATATGATGCATGCGTTGACTGTGGAACACCGGTTAATCCTAATCTTGCAAGGGTTCAGGCAGAAGGCGGAATACTTCAGGGAATTGGTATGGCAATGTCTGAAAATATCACATATTCTGATAAGGGAAAGCTTTATGAGAACTCATTCCTGCAATATAAGATACCATCAAGAATGGATATTGGACATATTAATGTTGAGTTTGAAAGCAGCTTTGAGAATGCGGGACCATTTGGTGCTAAGTCAATAGGAGAGGTTGTAATAAATACACCACTTCCGGCTGTGACAGATGCACTAAGCCACGCAGCAGGAAAGCGGTTCTATGAGCTGCCTATAACACCGGAGCAGATTGCGATGGCGAGAGAAGAGAATAATTAGGATTATAATACAGATAAGATAAGATGGCACGATTTATTTCTGGATAAAGGGAATAGTCGTGCTGTTTTTTTGTTTATAAATAAAGTAAAATCTTGAAGAAACGGACAAATTGTTCGAAAATTGTTTTGAAGAAACGGTCAAAATAAACAAAAATAATCTTGAAGAAACGGACAAAATGAGCAAAAATAGTTTTGAAGAAAAGGACAAAATGAGAGATAAGGGGCAGGAAAGCACGGATTAATAAAACTGTTTTATTTAATGCCATTTCTCATAAAGTAGATGACTATTTTACATTATAAAATACAGGAGTAAAAATTATGCCTAATATATTAATTGTAGAAGATGATATAAATATTAATAACCTTCTTTGTGAGGTGCTTATGAAGGCTGGTTATACGTGTGAACAGGCATTTTCAGGAACAGAAGCAAAGCTGCTTCTTAATATAAAAGAAAAGGCTTATACGCTTGTACTGCTTGACTTAATGCTGCCTGGTGCAAGTGGTGAAGAGGTTTTAAAAGAAATAAGAAAACATGGAAGGCTTCCGGTGATTGTGCTGACTGCAAAGGATAGTATAGATGATAAAATCGGAGTGCTGACGGACGGAGCAGATGATTATATAACAAAGCCCTTTGAGATTAGAGAGGTACTGGCACGTATTCAGGTGCAGCTTCGTCATATAGAGGTGGAAACAAAAGGTGAAGCAGAGGCGGAAACGAAGGTAGAAGCAGAGGCAGAAACAGAAGTAAAAACAAAGGCTGGTATACAAAAAGGACAAGGCAGCGGAAGGCTTGAGTTCAGAGATATGGTGCTTACACGCTCTACCTTTGAGGTAAGTATCGGTGGCAGGGTGCTTCCTAAGATTACAAAACAGGAATTCGCAATACTGGAATTATTGCTTAAAAACCCGAAGCAGGTGTTTAGCAAGGAGGATATATTCGAATATGCGTGGGATGAGCCATATATGGGTGAAACAAAGACTCTTGATGTGCATATAAGCAATATCAGGAAGAAAATAAAGACCGTTACATCTGATGAATATATAGAAACAATCTGGGGGATTGGATATCGCCTGCATGAATAATTTACTCTTTTTTTACTATTTATTTGCGATTGATTAGGATTTATTTTTTATGATAAGAGCAATTAGGAAAAGGAGGAAAAAGCTTTGAGCGAATTATTATTGCAGACAAGGAATCTGACTAAGCAGTATGGCAGACACAGGGCAGTTGATGATGTAAATATGCACATTAAAAAGGGTGCGATATATGGCTTTATTGGAAGAAACGGAGCCGGTAAAACGACCTGTCTTAAGATGATTAGCGGACTGTCAACACCGTCTTATGGCGAAATAGAAATGTTTGGGTATAAAGGAAAGGACTTACAAAAGGTACGTTCAAGAGTAGGGTGTCTTATAGAAGCTCCCGGACTTTATGGCAATATGTCGGCATATGACAATCTGAACATTAAATGTAAGCTTACAGGGATTAAGAAAAAAGGATATATAGAAGAACTGTTAAAAACAGTGGGTCTTGATACTGTTGGAGAAAAGAAAACAAAGCATTATTCGCTTGGAATGAAGCAGCGCTTAGGAATTGCTCTTGCACTTGTAGGTGAGCCTGACCTGCTTATTCTTGATGAGCCGATTAACGGACTTGATCCACAGGGAATTGTGGAGGTGCGTGAAACCATCCAGAAGCTTGCAAAGGAGCGTGGCATGACAATATGTATTTCAAGTCATATTCTGGAGGAATTATCAAAGATTGCTACAGATTATGGCATTATTCATAATGGATGCCTTGTGCAGGAGCTTACAAGAGAAGAACTTATGAAAAAATGCAGTGAGCGCATAGAGCTTACGCTTGATAATCCTAAGCAGGCTGTTCCTGTGCTTGATGATATGGGCTTTAGCAGCTATCAGGTTATAGATAAAGAACATATTCATATATTTGAAAGACTGGGAGAAAGTGCCAGCCTGAATATGGAGCTTGCAAAGGCAGGGATTCCAGTTAAGGGAATATCTATTACAAGTGAAGAGCTTGAGAATTATTTCTTAAGGCTTACAGGGGGTGACAATCGTGCTTAATATGATAAAGATGGATGTATACAGAATGTTTCGTACAAAGAGTATGTATGTAATATGGATTATATTGCTGGCATCAGCACTGCTTACCTCATTTCTTTCAAAAATAGATTATGATGCAGTTAATAAAGAGTGGGAGAGGCAGCAGGCAGTGGAAAGTCAGGCAGATACTGATGGTCAGACAGTTGATGTGGTAAATGCACAAGACATAGAGGAACAACAGGCAGATAACAGCAACAAGGAACAGCTTTCGCAGCAGAATACAGATAATGTCAATATTGGTATGAGTGTGGAATTACCTACGGAGCCAGGGAAGAAGGTTACGGTAATGGATGTTTTCTTTTCTAATGCACAGGGAAAGTTTTATGCACTTTTTCTTGTAATATTTGCGGTTATGTTTGCAACAGCAGATATTAAGAGCGGTTATATTAAGAATATTGGTGGACAGGTTTCACAAAGGGGGATGCTTATTGTTTCAAGGGCAGTTGCGCTTGCTTTATTTACAGCAATTACATTTGCAGGGATATTTGTATTCCAGGCAGCAGCGAATATGCTTGCGTTTAAATGTGTGGTGTGGGGTAACTGGAAAGAGATTATACCTTATTTCTTAACAGAACTTATGCTTCATTATGCGTTTGTGTTAATATGTATGGCGATAGCAGTTATAATTAAGAATAATGTTATAAGCATGACCTTATCGGTATGTCTTACCATGAATATAATGAGCATTGTGTATGCCCTTATAGATTATGTGGGCAATAGAGTGGGACTTCATAACTTCAATATATATAAGTATACAGTAACTGGAAGGATGGCAATGCTTCCTATGAATGCAGGCAGGGACGATGTTATTAGTTCAATGTGTGTGGCAGCCACATTTATTGTTATAATGCTGTCATTAAGCAGTTATATTTTTCAGAAAAGGGATATTTAGAGAATGAGGATTATTATTGGAATATTAGCAGTAATAATTATTATACAGGCATTTATTATGTGGAAATACCAGCGGCAGATTAAGGACATCTGCCGCCAGTTGTCGTTTCTTATGGAACACGATAGTAACAAGCTGATTCAACGCGAAATAGATATGGGGGGAATAGGTGAGCTTTCAGATAAATTGAATGAACTGCTTGACCTGCGTAAAAAAGAAAGAAACGAGTACAGAAAAAAAGAAGAGCTGATTGCAGATACATATACTAATCTTTCACACGATATAAGGACACCGCTTACATCGCTGGATGGGTATTTCCAGCTTATAGAGGAATGTGACAATATAGATGACCAGAGGAGATATCTTGATATAATCAGAGAAAGGCTTAACAGCCTCAATGAAATGCTGGAGGAACTTTTTACATTCACTAAGCTGAAAAATGATTCGTATAAGCTGGAGCTTACGGATTGTTGTATGAACAGAATATTAAAAGAAACTGTCTTTTCTTATTATGATGAATGGAAGAAGCAGGGCATCTGCCCGGATATTAGTATTACTGAGGAAATGCTGTATATATCAGGTAATAAGCAGGGCTTAAGGAGAGTTATACAGAATGTCATAAAAAATGGTCTTGATCATGGGGAAAAGAATATAAGTATCAAGCTTACCCGTGAGGATAATCACGCCTTGCTTAAAATCAGCAATTATACAGAACATCCTGAAAATATTGACTTAAGCCATGTGTTTGAGCGTTTTTATAAAGCGGATGTTGCAAGAGGCAGAGCCTCAACCGGACTGGGTTTATCTATTGCAAAAGAGCTTGTGGAGCGTATGAATGGAGATATAAGTGCAAGAATACAGGGAAATGATTTTATTATTGAGATAAAAGTTCCGCTTGTGGTATAACGAACACAATAGTGCTCATCTTAAAAGTTCCTTACGGAACTTTGTATGTGCGCTGAAAAGCTGTGCAAATATTGTGGTATAATATGCATGAAAAAATAATAAAAATATTATACTACGCATTGATAAAAAAATAACAAAGTGATATAAATGTAAAAGAAACAGGGGCTGTTACGGAGAAATTATATATAGAATATGCTGATTCGTTTAATGAATGGGGAATATTACAGATTCAATAATAAAGGGAGACATGCGTATGAAAAATATAAAAGAAATAGGGGATTTTTTTATAAATCTGAATGAATATGTATATGCAACAGATATAGAAACCAATGAGATTGTATATATGAATCATAAAGCATTGAAAGCGTATGGCTTAGAATCAATAGAGGATATAAAAGGCCGGAAGTGTTATGAGGTATTACAAAAAGCTTCTGTTAAATGTGGTATGTGCAATAACAGCAGACTTTTACCAGGAGCCTTTGAGGAATGGCGTTATTATAATCCTGTATTAGATAAATATATGATAATAAAGGATACACTGATAGAGGGTGAAGGAAACAGAAAGTACAGGCTGGAAATAGGCATAGATATAAGTGAGGAGCTTGCACAGGATAAGCTTATCCAGAAGTATAGAGAAACTGAGGCTCTTGTCAATGAGGGCTTAAGAGTGGCACTTGCAGCAGATACACCTGATGAAACGATAAGCACACTTCTTGGGTATATAGGTAAAGCACTTAGTGGAGAAAGAACCTATATATTTGAAAAGAATATATATGGAAGAGATGATAATACATATGAGTGGACGGCAGAGGGAATAAGTCCGAAGAAGGATAATCTTCAGAATCTGCCGCCAGAGGTATGTGCTAACTGGTATAAGTGTTTTGAAAAAGGCGGAAACATCGTAATTCAGGATATTGAAGAAATAAAGGATAGTGATCCCCTGCAATATGATAATTTAAAAAGACAAGGTGTTCATTCAATAATTGCAATTCCTATATATAACGAAGGAAATGTTGTTGCATTTATGGGAATAGGCAATCCGCCACTGCTTACACTTAAATATGCCTTAAGTATACTTGAGATTATGGGAGCTTTTATTATATCGTGTATAAAGCGCAGGAATACGATAAGAAAGCTTGAGAATATGAGCTATAAGGATGCCCTGACTAATATAGGAAACCGCTTTGCAATGAGTGCATGTGTAGATAATATAGATAAAAAACAAAGTATAGGCGTTGTATATTGTGATGTTACAGGACTTAAGTATGTGAATGATACGATGGGACACGAGGCTGGTGACAGACTTATTCTAAATGCATGTGCATGTCTTACGGATGTGTTTGGAGAAGATAGGGTGTTCCGTATAGGTGGTGATGAATTCCTTGTAATCTGTACACAGATAGACGAGAATACATTAATAAAGCGTATAACAGAGTTAAAAGAACTAATGAAAGAGCGTTCTGTGAATATGGCAGCCGGTGTTATCTGGAGGGAGAACGTAATAACAGGCTTTAGCGAAATATTACGTGAGTCTGAGGAGCTGATGTATGCTGATAAAGCACAATATTATAAAGAAAAAGGTGTTGAACGCAGAAAAGGACGGGCATAGCAGGGCTAAAGCAATACATATAACACAATAACAGGAAATTTTGTGATAAATTATAATAAATAATACAGCTTAATTATTGACATTTTAAGATCAATTATATACAATCACATTATCTGCGATGACGAAGACAGTAGATTATGAAAGAAAGCGATAGCGAGCCGGGATGGTGGAAGCCGGTGTGAGTAGAGCATAGTTGAATATCACTTCCAAGCATCCTTGCAGAACTTTGTAGTATGATATTATTGGTAACATTAAGGATAGTATTATATTACGAAAAGTAAGTAAGGACGGTAATCCTACCGTTACAAGGGACGCATATGATGGTATGTCGTAATTGATATAGGTTAAGTTGATTCAGCCCCTGTCGTATTACGGCAGGGGCTTTTTTGCATATGTAACGACATTTGTTACAGCACCAATAAAGCAAGCTGACATCGTTACGATTAAGTAAATGATTTGAAAGGAGTAACACAATGGTATACGAGAAAGTTTCATCAGATATGAATTTCGTAGACAGAGAAAAACAGGTCGAAAAGTTCTGGAAGGATAATGATATATTCCAGAAGAGTATTGATAACCGCAAGAAGGGGGAGACATATACATTTTATGATGGACCTCCTACAGCTAATGGTAAGCCACATATCGGACATGTTCTTACAAGAGTTATAAAGGATATGATTCCAAGATATAGAACAATGAAGGGTTATATGGTTCCACGTAAGGCCGGATGGGATACACACGGACTTCCAGTTGAGCTTGAGCTTGAGAAGGAATTAGGTCTTGACGGCAAGGAACAGATTGAAGAGTATGGTCTTGAGCCATTCATTAAGAAATGTAAGGAAAGCGTATGGAAATACAAGGGTATGTGGGAGGATTTCTCATCTACAGTTGGTTTCTGGGCTGATATGGATAACCCATATATCACATATGATGATAACTTCATCGAGTCTGAATGGTGGGCTTTAAAGCAGATATGGGATAAGGGTCTTTTATACAAGGGCTTTAAGATTGTTCCTTACTGCCCACGTTGTGGAACACCACTTTCATCACACGAAGTAGCACAGGGCTATAAGGCTGTTAAAGAGCGTTCAGCAGTAGTACGTTTTAAGTGTGTAGGCGAAGATGCATATTTCCTTGCATGGACAACAACACCTTGGACACTTCCATCTAACGTGGCACTCTGCGTGAACCCAGAAGAAACATACGTTAAAGTTAAGGCAGCAGACGGCTATACTTACTATATGGCAGAAGCACTTCTTGATAAGGTACTTGGTGGACTTGCAGTTAAGGCAGGTCAGACAGTAGGCGGAAATGTTATCGAAGAAGGTAAGGAAGCTGGAAGCGGCGCTGGCGTTGACTACGAAGTATTAGAAACTTACAAGGGTAAAGACCTTGAATATAAAGAATATGAGCCATTATATCAGTGTGCGGCAGATGTTGCAGCTAAGCAGCACAAGAAGGGACATTTTGTTACATGTGATGACTATGTAACTATGTCAGATGGTACTGGTATCGTTCATATTGCACCAGCATTTGGTGAAGATGATGCCAAGGTTGGACGTAAGTATGACCTTCCATTCGTACAGTTCGTTGACGGAAAGGGTGAACTTACAAAGGAAACACCATATGCAGGACTTTTCGTTAAGAAAGCAGACCCAGAAGTACTTAAAGACCTTGATAAAGAGGGCAAGTTATTTGATGCTCCTAAGTTCGAGCACGATTACCCATACTGCTGGAGATGTGATACACCACTTATCTACTACGCAAGAGAGTCTTGGTTTATCAAGATGAGTGATCCAGAAGTTAAGGCTAACTTAATAGCTAACAACAAGACAATCAACTGGATTCCGGAAACTATTGGAACTGGACGTTTTGGTGCATGGCTTGAAAATGTTCAGGACTGGGGAATTTCACGTAACAGATACTGGGGTACTCCTCTTAATATCTGGGTATGTGATGATTGTGGAGAAATGTTATCTATCGGAAGCAAGGCAGAATTAAAGGAACATTCTGATAACTGTCCAGATGATATCGAGCTTCACAGACCATATATTGATGCTGTTACTTGTACTTGTCCTAAATGTAAGGGCAAGATGAAGAGAGTTCCAGAAGTTATCGACTGCTGGTTCGACTCAGGTTCAATGCCATTTGCACAGCACCACTATCCATTTGAGAATAAGGAAGTGTTTGAACAACAGTTCCCTGCTAAGTTCATTTCAGAAGCCGTTGACCAGACAAGAGGATGGTTCTACTCACTTCTTGCAATATCAACACTTCTTTTCAATAAAGCACCTTATGAAAATGTTATCGTACTTGGTCACGTTCAGGATGCAGATGGACAGAAGATGAGTAAGTCAAAGGGTAACGCTGTAGATCCATTTGACGCATTACAAAAGCACGGTGCAGATGCTATCCGCTGGTATTTCTACGAGAATTCAGCACCTTGGCTTCCTAACAGATTCCATGACAAGGCTGTTACAGAAGGTCAGAGAAAGTTTATGGGAACTATCTGGAACACATATGCATTCTTTGTACTTTATGCTAACATAGATGATTTTGATGCTACTAAGTACACACTTGAGTATGATAAGCTTCCTGTTATGGATAAATGGATTCTTTCAAAGCTTAATACTCTTGTTAAGACTGTTGATAATAATCTTGCCAACTACAAGATTACAGAAACAGCAAGAGCACTTGAGGACTTTGTAGATGAGCTTTCTAACTGGTATGTAAGAAGATGCCGTGAAAGATTCTGGGCAAAGGGTATGGAGCAGGATAAGATTAATGCTTATATGACTCTTTACACAACACTTGTAACACTTTGCAAGACAGCAGCACCTATGATTCCTTTTATGACAGAAAGCATTTACAGAAACCTTGTATGCAGTATAGACAAGACAGCTCCTATCAGTATCCACCTCTGCGACTTCCCAGAAGTCAAGGAAGAATGGATTGACAAGGAACTTGAAGATAACATGGAAGATGTATTAAATGCTGTTGTTATCGGAAGAGCATGCCGTAACTCAACTAATATCAAGAACAGACAGCCAATCGGCAAGCTGTACATCAAGGCTGACTGGAAGTTAAACGAATACTTTACAGCTATCATAGCAGATGAGCTTAATGTTAAGGAAGTTGAGTATACAGATGATGTAAGAGCATTTACTTCGTACTCATTCAAGCCACAGTTAAAGACACTTGGACCAAAGTATGGCAAGCATCTTAATGCTATAAGAACTGCGCTTTCAACACTTGATGGCAATGCAACTATGGATGAGCTTAATACTAAGGGTTCATTTACAATCAATGCTGATGGTGAAGATATCGTTCTTGAGAAGGATGATGTTCTTATAGAGATGACTCAGAAGGAAGGTTTTGTAGCAAGTTCTGACAAGGGTATTACAGTTGTTATGGATACTAACCTTACACCAGAGCTTATCGAGGAAGGCTTCGTAAGAGAAATCGTAAGCAAGATTCAGACTATGCGTAAGGATGCTGGATTTGAGGTTATGGACAAGATTACTGTATATGTAGATGGTAATGACAAGTTAGCAGACCTTATGAAGAAGAATGAAGAACAGATCAAGAGCGTTGTTCTTGCAAATACTATAGAAACAGGTAAGACAGCAGGCTTCACTAAGGATTGGGATATCAATGGTGAGAAGGTTGTACTTGCAGTTGAGAAGAACTAATATAGAACTTTAATATATCAGGAGAAAATTACAGTTGTGCGAATTTTCTCCTGATTTTTTAATATTTACAGTTTTTGGGTTGACGTATAAATATTTGTGAAAATATATATTGACAAATAAGGTTTAGTGACTTAGACTAAGGCTATAAATATCAGATAAGAGAGGTGCAGATTAATATGCAGCCAGTAATATATGAAAGTGAGTATAACTTCTGTAAGATATTGTGGGAGAATGAACCGGTTAAGAGCACAGAGCTGGTGAGATTATGCAGGGAAAAGCTTGACTGGAAGAAGTCAACCACATATACAGTTATAAAAAGACTGAGTGACCGCGGAATAATAAAGTCCGAGAATGCAATAGTCACATCTATAATTAAGAAAGAAGATGCACAGTCAATAGAGAGCGTGAATACCATAGATTCAAGATTTGACGGTTCGCTGCCGGAATTTGTGGCGGCTTTTGTTCGTGCAAGGGGGATAACGGACGAGGAAAGACAGGAGATAGTAAGGCAATTTGGGTTAGATAAATAACACAATGGGGATTGTGTAAAGTGGAAGGCTTAGGGCAATCCGTATACATCAGTGAGTGGGGGTATACATATGATGGGGTTAAAGTTATATACAGACATTTTGGAGAATAATATCAGAGTAATGGCAGCTATATTAATATGCCTGCTGATATGCGGATTAATGCGTATAAAGTCAGCGAAGCTTAAGCTGCTGTTAATGTCTTTAGTGTGGGTCAGAATTCTGATACCACTGTCAATCAGGTTCAATATAAAAAGAGTATCAACAGACATATTGTCAGAAGTGAGTTACACAGACAGTGTGACGGGAATAACAATAAATATGTATGAAATATTAGCGGTCATATGGCTGCTTGGAATTGTTGTGATATTTCTACATAATATGTTAGCTGATATGAAATTCAGGAACGGATTATCTACAAGTATTCCACAGGAGATACTAGCTGGCGGTAAAAGAGTGAAAGTATACAGAAGTGATTATATATCTTCTGGATTGGTATATGATGTTGTCAGACCTAAGGTTTATATATCATATGCAGTCAATGATGAAGACGTACCATATCTTTATGAGCACGAGTATACGCACATACGCCACAGACATCATATTATCAAGATAATAACAGGCATAGCAGCGGTTATATATTGGTACAATCCGCTGGTATGGATGTTTTATAAGTATTATGCAGAATATATAGAGTTAAGCTGTGATTATGACTGCTGTAACAGACATAGGGACGATGAGGACTGGAGTAAGAAATATGCCAATATATTGTTAAATAGTGCTTATAAAGGCAATGTGACAAAAGTAAGGGTGCTGGGATTTAATAATGATTACAGAATTACGATTAATAGAATAGGTAATATAATGAAGCCTCAAAGTGCCAGTACCAGCAAGGTGGCAGTATCATTACTGATATTGACGGTTGTTATGGCTGCATTATTCATAAAGCCTACGGTGCAGTATGTAGAAGCCGGCGGTAATGAAGTTAATAGAAGTACAGATGTTATTGAAAAGATAGAGCATACAGATGAGAGCGTACAGATAGAAGATGAAGAACAGGCAGAAGATGAGGTAATTAAGACAGAGCAGAAGGAAGTCGATGGGAAAGTATTAGGAACGGGTGGACAATATGTCCAGTCATATCAGGAGTTTGACCCAGCTAATGCAAGAGATAGCGGGGTTACGATATGGATTGTTTTTCCAAGTGAATAACATTTAGATAGGTAATTTAAGGTGAATAGGAGTCTAGAGAGGAGTTAAGTATGAAAAAAAGAGTACAATTTTTATTAGGGTTAGTTTTATTTATAATAATTTCGGTTAATTCTATGATTTGTAATGTAAAAGCAGGAGAAAGTGAATTTATGAATTCATATATTGAAGAGATTGATTTGGATAGGAGACTGTATGAGGATAATGTTACTTATCATATAGAGTTAATAGATAATACAGGAGAAGTATGTGCTTATGTAAAAGTTATTATTTCATATGAATATGCTGATGGAGTTTGGGTAAGTATGGACTGGATATATTTAAATGTGGAATGTTGTGACGGTTATTCAGCTGTAATAGATGAGAATGCTCAAATATATCAAGATTACGGAGTAAGATATTGCACGATAAGCAACTCTGACGGCTTAAATATAAAATATAAGATAAAAGCGTACGCAGATTGTTATGGTGAAACAAGTGTAGATTATGAAATAATAGATAGATATTATGATTAATGACATAATGGGAATGAACATTGTGGTAGCTAATATGTAATAAATAAAAGTAAAATTAATTGACAGAATAGGTCTAATGAGTTAGACTTGTGGTATAAATACTTTGTGCATTAATTATAAAGAACCAAGAGCTCAGTTCTTAATATTTAGTATTAGTGCAACAAAGAGTTAAATTTAATTAAGAAGGGAGGAGGTATAGATAATATTTAGTTAGTAACCGAGTAACTAAAGATATTTGCCGAAAGGAGAAAATATTATGAATTTTATGAGAATAAAGAAAATAGGTAAAATGGCAACAGCGGCTATCATAGCATTTATTGCTGTTGTAGTATTTATTAATCCACAGAAAGCACAGGCATCACAGGGAGGTGCAGTAACGGTAACAGCTACTTCCAATTATGTACTTGACAATTCACATAGTGTGGATATTTCTATAACGGCTGATGTTGAATATGCATATGATGAGGGTTCTTATGGCTGGGTTATAAATATAACTCCACGAGGATGGAGTGATTATGGTGATGTTATTATAGGTAATATGGATTACGTAGATGAATATGGATATACAACATCAATGGCAACATATGTATTCCATTATACAGGTTATTTAGGAGATAGTGATTATGAGGGATATGTATATTTCAATTTTAGTGTTGATGAATGGGGGAATATTGATTACTGGTTAGAATAATAAAATATCTAAAATGTTGATTATGGAAAGGGGCGTATCGGCTATGAAAAAGATATTATTAATTATGATGACAGTTACAACAGCATTAGTTATGACAGCGTGTTCTGGAAAGACGAACAGTCAGACATCATCTGAGGATTATAAGTATTCCTCATATGTATATGATGACAATGCACCACAGTATTATATGTCGGATAATGCAGCGGCATCAGAGACAGGATATTATTATATAGCCGGTGCGCCTGTTAATAATAATAGAAATTCGTATATATATTATTATGATATGGTGAAAGATATGACCATACCATTATGTTCTAAGATGGACTGTGACCATAGGACAGAAGAGTGTGAGGCATATATGTCTAAGGATGCCTGTCTGGGAAATAAGATATGGTATCATAACCAAAGATTATATATGATTGAGAGGACTACAGAAAAAGATATACTTGTTTCCTATGATAAGACAATGAGAGATAAGAAAGAAGAGAAGACGCTATCAATAAATGGGCTGTCAGTTAATAAAAATTATAACAGTGCCTGTTTAACTAATGGTAAATTATATTATGAAATATCTGGAGATAATCAGATATATCTGTGTGCAGTGCCTATAGATACAGATGGGCAGGCTTATATTGTAAAACAGTATGCGAGTGGGTATTATTATCACGAAGTGATTTCATTATATCCAATAGAAGATAAGCTATATGTTAACTGGCTGAGTGGAATATCAGCTGATGAGTATAGATATTATACAGAGCAGATTGATGTGTCAACAGATGGAGTTGTTATTCAGTGTAATATGAATGAGAAGTATCCAGAAATAGCATCAACTATTATATATACAGAATGGTGTAGACAGTCGCGTTTTGATAGTGATGGAAATATATATTTTGCCTGCGTAGGTGATAATAAATATATAGTAAGAAAGCTTAATATAAGTACAGGGGATATCAAAGATATATATTTGCAGGAAATGCAGCACGAAAAAGACTACATGTATGTGAGTTTGAAAAATTATGATGGTAAGTATTTATATATTTATAAAAATGTCAATGGAGAAGCACTTGATGAAAAGAGCATCGAAGAAAAATTAAAAAAATACGACAATAATATATATATATTAGATACAGATGGTAATGTAAAAGATACAGTAACATTGAATGGAACAGATGATACAGCAAGTGGAAATATTTCAGGTGAATTTTATGGAGGAGATGACAGATGTCTTCTTATTGTATTTAGCACATATGGTATAAAAGGTCTGGAGTTATCTGAAGAAAAAACAGCTCTTAGGGCGGAACTTATAGAAGAAAGTAGAAAAAATAAAAAGGGAAGTCCAGTTGTCAGTGTTTCAGCCATTTTGGATAAATCTCAGATTGGCAGTGGTGCTATAACTTTGGAGCAGATTACACCTGAATAAGTTATGGGTGAGGTGAAGGCGTATGGAACTTGTAAGAATTGTAAGAAAAAGTCTACTTTGCATAGTGTGTCTGTTTATAGCAATGATATGTATAAGCCTTTATCAGATTAATTATAATCAGGATAGTAAAGTGTATAAGTATTACAAGGAGATTATCGCAGATTATAATAATATTAAAAATGATAACGTAGCATTTACAGCAGAAAAACTTACTAAAACGTATGAACAATATAAGGAAGAAGACAGCGAATATATAGAGGAAGCTGCTGGACTGATTAAGGAAAAAGAAAAATATATCGAAAGTTATAATGCAGATAACCAGTCAAAGAATTATAACAGAATATTGCAGAGTACACTTTTTGGTAATGACAATAGTTTTTATATACTTAATGCGAATAAACAGATTAAGGATAAGGAAAATCGCCCATCTGTTGATGTAGAAATGGTTAATACAACGGCTGTTGAAAAGCTGGTAACCAACAGAACGATGCCTCTTTTGTATATAATTATATTCACAGTTATTATTATCTATTTTACAGAAGAAACAGATAATGGTGTATTGGTACTTGTAAGAACAAGCAGGCGTGGGCGCATATTACTTCCGATAGTAAGATGTGGCATTATAATTATATATAATATTGTACTTTCATTTCTGTACAACGGAATATTGTATGCTATATATGCTCGTGTATATGGAATTTCTGGCGGTGCATATATACAGAATTCCAAGTTGTTTAATATGTTTCCATATGCTATAAGCATTAACCAGTTCTTTGTTCTATATTGTCTGGTATATGCACTGGCAATGTTTACTATAGGGTTATTTATATATTTTGTAATTAATCTTATAAGTAATTATAAAGTTGCTGTTACATTGGTTATAGTAATATTTTTGTGTGAATATCTGCTATATAATAAAATTCAGTATAATAGCCAGTTTAATGCTTTGAAGTACATAAACATAATAAATATATTGTTTTCTGGAACATCTTATCTTGTGTATGAGAACTGGGGAACCAATGGCTTTATAGCAGATATAAGTACTACTACATTTGTTATGACTGCGGTTATATTCCTTATAGGTCTTGTTGGAAATATAGTTGTGTATTCATCAAAGCATACTATCAGAAAGAAGAATATTATTGATATTATGCTTGATAAAATACATATATTGATACAGAAACTGATGTATAAAATGTCGCTTCTTTTAATGGAAATATATAAGACGCTTATAATACAGAAGGGAATTCTGTTTATAATTGTATTGGTGTATGTGCTTATGACATTTAAAATTCAACGAGGCGTGGATTACACTAATAACAATTATATGGTTAATAAATTCTATAAGGAATTTGATGGACGTGCGCCAGATGAAGATGTGGAAGCCTATATAACAGATTTAAGAGATGAGTTAGAAGAAGCAAAGCAGGATGAAGCTGCAATGTTATATAAAAAGGAGGAATTGTTAAAAGAGCAGCGTAACATAGATGCAATGCAGGCGGCAGTTGATTATGTCAATGAAATTAATGATAACAGGTCAGCATCAGCAGTTATAGTTAATCCAGCCAATTATAATGATATACTTGGAGAAAGAATGTATTCTAGTAATGAGAGCGTGAATTTTATAAGTATTATTATAGTTATATTATTATTTGCAGGGGACTATGCTTTTGAAAGGCAGAATAAAATGACAGCCCATATACGTTCATCTAAAGGAAGAGTAAGGTTATGGAATAATAAAATGTTAAAGGTCTTCATAATAACCACATTATTGTGGCTGATATCAACTATAATTAATGTACATAATATATCTGACCGTTATGTATATAACCAGCTTACACAAAGTATATGGTGTTTACAGATGTTTAAGGATTTTCCAGTTAATATAAGTATTCTGGCATATATTATCTGGTGTAGTGTATACAGGCTTATATGGATGCTTGTTGTTGCATTTACAGCTTATATTATATCTTATAGATTTAGCTATAAAGTATCGTTAATGGTTTCATTTGTTATGTTAATACCACACGTTATATATATATTAGGTGTAAACTGGGCGCAAAAGTTTTCAATAGTTGTAGGTATGGATATTAACAGACTGTTTAATACATATGGCTATAACGTAAAAAGCATAATTCTGCTTATTGTAGTATTTGTAATAATGCTTGTGATAGCCTGTGCAACATATCGTAAAAATATAAAATAATATTTTTAAATATTATATAGACAGAATATCCATTAAATAAAAGCTATTTGGTATGAGAAGTATGGAGGGTTATTATGGAACTTAAGATTACAGATTTAAAGAAAACATATGGAAATGTCAAAGCTTTGAAAGGGATAAATTATACATTTACGCCGGGAGTATATGGAATACTTGGTGCTAACGGTGCAGGCAAAAGTACGATGATTAATCTGATAACAGATAATGTCAGCCGTGATAAGAATGGCGGAAGCATAATGTATAGTGATGGTGAAGATAATACAGTATCTAAGGAGCTTGTTGATATATTAAAGCTTGGGGCAAAGTTTCGTGGGGTTGTAGGATATATGCCACAGCAACAGGGCTTTTATGAGGAGTTTTCGCCTAAGGCATTTCTTAAGTATATGGCAGAGATAAAAGGTGTTAAGAGTGTAAAGTCTGTTGATGAAGCTGGAAATGTGACCATTAAAAAAGTTAATCAGCAGATAGATGAATTGCTTGAAGTGGTCAATCTTACATCAGTTGCGTATAAGAAGATAGGTGGTTTCTCTGGTGGTATGAAACAGCGTGTACTTCTTGCACAGGCATTGCTGGGTGACCCAAAGATACTTATACTTGATGAACCGACAGCAGGTCTTGACCCTAAGGAAAGAATAGGTATCCGTAATTATATTGCTGAATTATCCAGAGATAAGATTATATTATTCGCAACTCACGTTGTAAGTGATATTGAGTGTATAGCGGATAAAGTGCTTTTGTTAAAGGATGGTGAGATAATTGCAACAGGAACACCTTCACAGCTTATAGAGAATATGCAGGGCAAGGTTGGTGAAGTTGTCTGCACTCTTTCAGATGTAGCTGATTTGCAGGGAAAGTACCATATAGGAAATATCAGGCAGAGAAAGAACGGTATGGTATTAAGGCTTGTCGGAGATGAGCTTCCAGAGGAGGCTGTAAGGGTGGACAATGATATAGATTTAGAGGATGTATATCTTTATTATTTTGAATGATAAATAGAAAATATAATCAATAGTAATAAGCGTGGAAGAAGGTTGTATGATTACAATTTTTTTCCACGTTTTTATATAAATAGGTGAGATGAGGTACAATTCACGCCAAAAAATGACAGTTCACGCCAATGGTATTGAAATGTTCGCTTGGATAGATATACTGAAATTAGTAAGAACAGTATAAACATAATGTGACAGGTATTATATTGATTTAGCATATTAGAAAGAGGTGTATCGGCTATGAAAAAAATAATATTAATAATAATGGCAGTAGTTACAATGCTGGGAATATCTGCCTGTGGTGATAAGCAATCTAATCAATCAACAGTAACTGATGATTACAGGTATTCTTCATATACTTATGACGATAATGCACCGCAGTATTATATGGCGGGTTCCGCAGCTGCATCGGAGACTGGATATTATTACATAGACGGTGCACCAGTTATTAATAATAGTAATATGTATATATATTATTATGATATGATTAAAGATATGACGATACCATTATGTTCTAAGGTTGATTGCGACCATAGAACAGATGAATGTGAGGCATATATATCACAGAATATCTGTGTAGGAAGCAAGATATGGTATCATAATGAAAGATTATATATGATTGAGAAAACTGAGGAAAAAGATATACTTGTTTCTTATGATAAGACGATGAGAGATAAGAAGGAAGAGAAGACCTTATCAATAAATGGATTGTCCGTTAATAAAAATAGTAAGAACGCCTGTATAACTAATGGTAAGCTGTATTATGAATTATCAGGAGATAATTCATTGTTTATATGTGCAGTTTCCTTGAATTCAGATGAACAGGCATATGTTGTTAAAGAGTATGTGAGTGAATATAATTATTATGAAAGAGTATCGTTATATCCAATAGAGGATAAGATATATGTGAATTGGTTAAGTGGAGTATCTGCCGATAAAAGCTTATATTATATAGAACAGATAGATATCTCTACAGACAAGGTGAGTAGACTGTGTGATATGAATGAAAAGTACCCTGAAATATCATCAACGATTATAAATTGGAATAGTGAAACGTATTTTGATAAGGATGGCAACTTATATTTTACTTGTGTTGATAAAGATAATTATATGGTTAAAAAGCTTAATATAAGTACAGGAGATATCAAAGATTTGTATGTACAGGAATTACAGCACGAAAAAGACTATGGTTATGTACATTTAAAGAATTATGATGGAAACTATATCTATATATATAAGGGTGTTAATCTGATGGCTTTGAGTGGAAAGCCTCTTGATGAGCAATTTAAAAAATATGATAATTATATTTATATATTAGATACTGATGGTAATATAAAGGATACAGTAATATTAAATAATACGGATGAAAAGGTATCAGGAAATATTAGTGCTGAATTTTATGGAGGAGACGAGCGGTGTCTGCTGATAGGATTTTCCACACACGATATAAAAGGCTTGGAATTATCAGAAGAAGAACAAAATCTTAGAATAAAATTAGAAGACGAAGTATTTAAAAATAAAAAAGGTTTCGTGGATGTTAATGTTTCAGCGATTTTGGATAAATCGCAGATTGGTAGTGGAAATATAACGCTGGAACCAGTTACACCAGAATAAGTTATATAAAAGGGGAATATAGTATTATATTGAATAATAGCAAAGAAATATAGTCAAAGGTAATCAACAAGTGCGGATGAAAGAATTTCTATGGAAGATTTTATGAATATAATGTGTAGATAATAGATAGAATAGGTAAATAACGATATAGATTTGGAATACGCATATCTTTATTATCTTGAATAATAATGATAAAATATTACTGTTTGAAGCAATTCATATTGAGGGGTGATTGTTTTAAACAGTAATATTTTTATATGGAGAGATAAGCATATGATAAGATTAGCAATATGTGATGACGATAATGAAAATATGAGTTATATGAAAGAAAAAATAAATGAAGCATTTATTAAAAGTGGTTATAACGATGAGATAATATATAATCTTTTTAATACAGGAGAAGAACTTGTAAATGCTCATATTGCTAATGAATTAGATATAGTATTTATGGACATTGAACTTGAAAATAAAAGTATTGGGTTTGATGTAGCAAGGATATTGTGCAGACAAAATAAAAACATTGCAATTATATATATGTCCAATCACGACCATTATGTCACTAAGAGTTTTGTATGCAGACCTTTGGGGTTTATAAGAAAAAAATATGCCAGTGAAGACCTTAAAATGGTTATGGATGAGATTAAATTATATCTTGGTGAAGAGTACAGAACAATAACATTTAACAACAATACTAAGAGAGTGGAATTAAATGCTAATGATATATATTCGGTTGAGGTATTTAATCATCAGCTTCGTATTGTTCTTAAAAATAATAAGGATATTACAATTAGAGATCAGATGGTAAAGCATATAGAGGAACTTGAAGAGAATGGCTTTATTCAGGTGAGAAGGGGAATAGTAGTAAATTCAAGGTATATAAAAAACATAAAAGAAGCGAATTTGATTATGGACAATGGAGAAATGTATCCTATTGGGAGGGAAAATGTTACTAAGGTAAAACAACAATGGCTTAATAAAAGATTATTGTAAGGGATTATTACGATATTATGTAAAGTTATATGGAGCAAAGATATAGGAGTGAGAGAATATGTCTGGTTGGGGAGTATACGATGTAATTATAGAGATTATTTTAAATATATTTCAGGGATTTATGGTTACCTGGTATTTGCAAAAATGTCTTGGAACTGATAGAGAAAAAAAGGATGTATACATAACGGGAACAGTGTATACATTTTTATATCTTATGTTACAGGGATATTTTACAGATTTTGAAGGTGTCGGAATTTTAATATATCTGGGGTTATCATTGTTTTTTAGTTATATGATGCTTGGAGGTACTTTTATAAAGAAACTTGTATATAATATTATGCTTGTATTTGTTCTGGCTTTCTCATCAGTTATTGCGGGGAATATTGTGGGACTGGTTTTATCCAAGGATTTTATGGAGCTTATAAAGACTAGAAATATAGATTATTATATTGCGGCATTTGTCAATCAGATTGTATTAATGTCATTTTTATTGATTATAGTTAAAATGGAAGAAAGAACAAGAAGCTTTTTGAAAGACAGGTACATTATACTTACATTGTCTATACCTATTATTACTATTATGGTATGTGCGGGAGTTTTAAGCATTGATGCTGATAATGGTAATAATATTGTATATACATCGGTTGTTATAATAGGACTTGTGGCTATAAATATTATAACAATTATATTGTTAATGATGGAACAAAATATATGTCAGAAACAGGCGGAAAATGCTATTCAGATGGAGATGTTGGAGCATCAGAAGCAAAATGTTGATGAGATTAATAAAGTGTATCTTGAAACTAAAAAAGTGCGCCATGAAATTACAAAAGTTATAGATATGACACAATATCTTATAGAAAATGGGCAACAAGAGAGAGCGGTCAATTATCTGAGTGAATTTCAGAAAGAAGGAAAGCTGTATAGGCAGGATAATATATATTCAGAAAATGCAATTATCAATCATATTCTCAACAGAAAGATAGAGTATTGCAACAATAATGGATTATCAATAAAGTGTATGGTATGTGGAGAACTTAAAGGTGTATCCGACTATGATATACATATTATTCTGGAGAATTTGCTGGATAATGCAATAGAGGCAGCATTAAAAGCAGTCAATAAAAGAATAAGTGTGGACATATATTCAGATGAACAGGCGATGGTAATAAAAATAAGTAATACTACAGAAGAAAATGTGTTAAAAAACAATCCGGAAATGAACACAACCAAAAAAGATAACAGCTATCACGGATATGGTATTAGGAATGTAAGTGAGCTTGTTAAGAAGAATAACGGAACAATAGAATATATACAGTTGGGAGTTGATATAGTTCAGTGCAGGGTATTGCTTATGTTGTAATAAAGATGATTTTCGTGAAAAGTATGTTGTTTTTTTAACAATTTTATGTTGTATTTACACTAAAATAAGTTTATTAAATTGCAATAGGTGTGGTAATCGTGTATAATTTACTTATATAGTATTTCTGGCTGGAGATACAGTTGGAAAGCGGAGTTGATGATTAATTAACTCTTAATTTGGTAATAAAAGGTATACAGATTGGGTATATCTATATATAAGGAGGAGAATACAGTATGACAGACACAGCAGTATCTTTTAGCAAAGAAGAATTTAAGAAGAAGGTCGTAAGCAATTGTAAGTCTTTGTATAGAAAGAACATAGATGAAGCTGACAAACAGCAGGTGTTCCAATCAGTGGCATATGCAGTTAAAGATCTTATAATAGATAAGTGGATAGCAACTCATAAGACATATGATAAGGAAGATCCTAAGGTTGTATATTATATGTCAATGGAATTCCTTATGGGTCGTGCACTTGGCAATAATATGATTAATCTTACTAAGTACAATGAGATAAAAGAAGCTCTTGAAGAATTAGGTCTTGATATCAATATTATCGAAGATCAGGAACCTGATGCGGCACTTGGTAATGGTGGTCTTGGAAGACTTGCAGCATGTTTTCTTGATTCTTTAGCTACACTTGAATATCCAGCATACGGCTGTGGTATAAGATATAAGTACGGAATGTTTAAGCAGGAGATTAAGGACGGATATCAGGTAGAAGTTCCAGATAACTGGTTAAAGGATGGCAATCCATTTGAGATTAAGCGTTCTGAATACAAGTATGAAGTAAAGTTTGGTGGATATGTACGTTCTTACAGAGATGAAGCATCAGGACGTGATATATTTGTTCAGGAAGATTACCGTTCAGTTATAGCTGTTCCATACGACCTTCCTGTTATTGGATATGGCAATAACACAGTTAATTCACTTAGAATATGGGATGCAGAGCCAGTTAATACATTTAACTTAAGCTCATTTGATAAAGGTGATTACCAGAAGGCTATTGAGGAGGAGAACCTTGCTAAGAATATCGTAGAAGTTCTTTACCCTAATGATAACCACTATGCTGGTAAGGAATTAAGACTTAAGCAGCAGTATTTCTTCGTATCAGCATCAGTACAGAGAGCTGTTGACAGATATAAGAGTATGCACAACGGTGATGTAAGAAAGCTCTATGAGAAAGTTACATTCCAGCTTAATGATACACATCCAACAGTTGCAGTTGCAGAGCTTATGAGAATTCTTATGGATGAAAATGGTCTTGAATGGGATGAGGCATGGGATATCACAACTAAGACAGTTGCATATACTAACCATACTATTATGGCAGAAGCACTTGAAAAATGGCCTATCGAATTATTCTCAAGACTTCTTCCTAGAATTTATCAGATAGTAGAAGAGATTAATAGAAGATTTGTAGAAGAGATTAAAGCTAAATATCCTGGAGATCAGGAAAAGGTTAGAAAGATGGCTGTTATCTATGACGGGCAGGTTAAGATGGCACATCTTGCTATATGTGCAGGCTACTCAGTTAATGGTGTTGCAAAGCTTCACACAGAAATCTTAGAAAAGCAGGAGCTTAAGGACTTCTATGAGATGATGCCAGAGAAGTTCAACAACAAGACTAATGGTATTACACAGAGAAGATTCCTTCTTCACGCTAATCCACTTCTTGCAGACTGGATTACAGACAAGATTGGTGACGGCTGGATAACAGACCTTAAGCAGTTAGAGAAGCTTTTAGTATATGTTAATGATGAAAAGGCAAGACAGGAATTTATGCAGATTAAGCATAAGAATAAGGTAAGACTTGCTAAGTACATTAAGGAGCATAATGGAATAGATGTTAATCCGGATTCAATATTTGATGTTCAGGTAAAGAGACTTCACGAATATAAGAGACAGCTTCTTAATATTCTTCACATAATGTATCTTTACAATGAGATTAAGAAGAATCCAGATATGGATATTGTGCCAAGAACATTTATATTTGGTGCAAAGGCAGCAGCAGGTTACAAGATTGCGAAGCAGACAATCAAGCTTATCAATAATGTAGCAGAAGTAATCAATAATGATGAGTCTATCAATGGTAAGATTAAGGTTGTATTCATAGAGAACTACAGAGTATCTAATGCTGAGATTATATTTGCAGCAGCAGATGTATCAGAGCAGATTTCAACAGCTTCTAAGGAAGCGTCTGGTACAGGTAATATGAAGTTTATGCTTAACGGTGCTATGACACTTGGAACAATGGACGGTGCTAACGTAGAGATAGTACAGGAAGTTGGAGCAGACAATGCAGTTATATTCGGACTTAGCTCAGACGAAGTTATACGTTATGAGAATGAGGGCGGATATGACCCAATGGAAATCTTCAACAATGATCAGGATATAAGAGAAGTTCTTATGGAACTTATCAATGGTAAGTATTCTAAGGAAGACCCAGAGATGTTCAGAGATATTTACAATTCACTTCTTAATACACAAGAAGGCAGAAGGGCAGATACTTACTTTATCCTTAAAGATTTCTGTTCTTATGCAGATGCACAGAAGAAGATTGATGAAAGATATAGAGATGAGAAGAGCTGGGCTAAGACAGTTATGATTAATTCGTTCAAGGCTGGTAAGTTCTCATCGGACAGAACTATAGAAGAGTACGCTACAGAAATCTGGAAGCTTACTAAGACACCAGTTAAAGTACAGTAATAACAAGAATAAATTCTATCCATAATTCATACTCTTTAATATGCGCCATATAAGTGCAGACATAAAGGAGTACTGAATGTTGGATAGAATTTTTTTAAGCAATTCATATAGTTATAGAAAGAAAAAATGTGCGGCGGTAATTGTATTTATCGCCATATATCTGCTTATACCGACTATTGTTACACTGAATGTTACAGGAGTTGTGTACACGCCTGTGAATGAAGATTACAGCGATGGAAGAAAAGTGATTGTAAAATACAGAAATGCCACGCAGGAGGTAGGTGTTGACAGGTTTGTGGCGATGGTGCTTGCCAAAAGGCTTTATATGAGCAGTGAAGTAGAAGTTCTTAAAGCAGAAAGCATTATGATAAGGACAGATGTATACAGGCTTATGGGTGAGCAAATGATTATAGACAGCAGTGAGCTTGGAATGGAATATATGACGACACAGCAGATGAAAAGCAAATGGGGGAAGGATTACGAGGATAATTATAATCTTGTTAAGGACTGCACGGCTGCGACAAGTGGACTTGCAATCAGGTATAACGATAAGTATATTGAGGCAAGATATACATATATAACATCTGGAAGCACGCTTTCAGGGGCTTCAATACTAGGTGATGAGTATGCTTATCTTTCAGCAGTGGAGTGTAATAATGATAAAAATGCACAGGACTATCTTGTTGTTAAGACTATAAGCAATAAAGATTTTGTTAATTCATTTGAGAAAAAATACGACAGCATTAATCTTGATAAAAATAATCTGGCACAGCAAATTCAGATTGTATCCAAGAATGAAGCTGGTTATGTGTTAAAGCTTCAGATAGGGAATGTTGTTATGTCGGGAAGTGAATTTGCATATGTACTTGGTATTAATTCGCCCAATTTTAGTATTGAATATATGCAGACTGGCGTTAAGATAACGACAATCGGTGTTGGAGAAGGCTTTGGTGTCAGCGTATATACGGCAGATTGTATGGCAAAGGCTGGCTCATCTTATGAAGATATTATAGAAACATTTTATAATAAAATAAATATAATAAGTGAATAATACGCAGGATTATGGAAAGCATATTAACATAGAAAGGTTTTGATAACTGTAGGTTTTACCTACAGCACCAGACTTTATGCCCTCTATGGGCAGGAATGGAGGTTAATATGGATAAGAACACAGCCAGTAAGACAAAGATAGTTTCAATCGTTATATCATTAGGAATTATTGCAACACTTATTATAGGAGTAATTTCGGTGGTAAGAAGCGTTAATTCCAATAGAAATAATGAGAATAACATTGTTAATCTTAATGAAACTCAGGAAGATGTTGCAATAAAGACAGAAGATGTGACGGACGATGTGCTGGGGAATATCGATGATGAATTACAGGAAGCTAATGCTGGTGCAAGTATGGCGGTGGATACAGATAATATCAGTAATAAAGCAGATAATACTTATAACACACATAAAGCTGGCACTGACGATGCAGATAAGGAAACTGAGCCGACAGTTCCACCGACTTTATCATCAGAAGAAGTTATGGCTGAGGCAATGAAGAATTTTGCATTTGATGAGAGCAACAAGCTTGCGTGGCCAGTGCTTGGTCAGATTGTACTCGACTATAATATGGACGAGACCATTTTCTTTAAGAGTCTTGGAATGTACAAATGTAATCCAGCAATAATTATACAATCCGAGGTAGGAACTAATGTTGCAGCGGCGGCATCGGGAATTGTAACAGATGTGGCTAATCTTTCAGAAACAGGAACAACAGTTACAGTATCAATTGGAAATGGTTATGAAACAACAACTGGTCTTATAGAAAATGTTAATTTGAAAAAAGGGGATAAGGTTGTAGCCGGACAGCTGATTGGTACAGTGGCAAGCCCAAGTGCATACTATATAGAAGAGGGTCCTGGAGTGTATTTCAAACTTACACAATATGGAGAACCAATAAACCCAGACACATATTTTGTGGAATAGATAAAATAAGCACCCACTTAATTTCTTACAATAGTTTCAAATCATATATTATTTATATACGGCTTACAGTGGGTGCTTTATATATATTTTATGTAATAGGAAAATCCAATATAATTCCCTGTTAGATAAAAAGCAATATGTGCCGGTAATGCACACCCGTGCGAAGATGTAGTTTGTCGCAAACAACCGCACCTGACACGAGAATGTATTTTGCATATTCTTTTTATCTGGCAGTAGAATTAATTAAGTTCATTATTATAGGAATAGCGTGGCTTTCCTTGCTTTCTGACATAGCGTTGATATATGTCTGTCTGTTAGTATAGAGTTCATTAACAGCTTTTAATAAGCTTTCTGGTGTAAGGTCTTCCTCAAATAATACACTTGAATAACCGTGCTCCTGAAATGATTTTGCATTAAGAATCTGGTCGCCACGGCTTGCGTTAGCTGAAAGTGGAATTAAGAGGTTAGGCTTTTTAAGGGCTAATAATTCACATATAGCGTTAGCACCAGCTCTTGATATTACGATATCGCTTATTGCAAATAAATCGCGCATTTCCTCACTTATATATTCAAATTGTACATAGCCTTCAATGTTGTTAAGTGAGTTATCAGTCTTGCCTTTTCCACAAAGGTGAACAACCTGATAATCTTTAAGAAGTTCAGGAAGAACTTTTCTTACCGCTTCATTAACGTGAACAGCACCAGTACTTCCGCCGACAACCATAATTATTGGTTTGCCACTTGTGAAATTGCAAAGCTTAAGTCCGGCAAGCTTATTACCCTGTAAAAGCTCCTGACGGATAGGAGAGCCTGTAAGAACAGCCTTGTCAGCAGGAAGGTACTTGATAGTTTCAGGAAAATTACAGCATACCTTTGTAGCCTTTTTAATAGCTATTCTGTTGGCAAGTCCTGGTGTCATATCTGATTCGTGTATGATAACAGGAATGTGCTTGTGTCCAGCTGCAAGTACAACTGGAACAGATACGAAGCCGCCCTTTGAGAATATGATATCAGGCTTAATTCTTCTCATAAGCCTGCGTGCCTGAAAATATCCATTTATAACCCTGAATGGGTCAGTAAGATTTTTAAAGCTCTTATAACGTCTTAATTTACCTGAAGATATTCCATAGTAGGGAATATCCAGATTTTCTATTAATGTCTTTTCGATTCCAGTGTATGAACCAATATAGAATACTTCGTAGCCAGCTTCCTTAAGGCTGGGAAGTAATGCTATATTAGGTGTTACGTGGCCGGCTGTACCACCACCTGTTAATATAATCTTTTTCATAGCCAATCCTCATTTTCTTAATTATAATTATTGTTTATGGTAAATTTTAAAATTTTATAGCAGTAATTTACTGTTGCATTAGTGAGTGTCAGAATTCACGCGGTGTTATTATATTTTGTGTGAAAACCTTTCCTTGAAACTGCAATGCCTGCATAGCGGTTCAACTGCATATTTGTCATTGAATCCCTGAACAAATGCCTTGCTTTTATCGCTTTCAAGTATATCAGAAAGCGGAGTATCAAGTATATTGCCAAGAGCCATAACGCCGTTGCCGTCAAGACAGCAGGGTACAACTGTTCCATCACTTAATATGGCAATATGTGTGCGTATTCCCTGACAGAAGCCGCGTTCGTTATAATAACTTCCGTTAAGTTCAGGCCATTCAAATGGACTTTGCACATTGACATAAAGATGACGTTTGATAGTGCAGTTTCGCTCACCAAATAAAAATGGCTCATTTTTCGTGTTCCATAATCTTAACGAAATCTCTGTATCAGTCTTATCAAGAAGTGTCTCACAGGAATAGAACAAATCATTAATATAAGTATCCATATCTATGCAGTCGTTGTCATCGGCACTGTGCATAGATACATTAATCTGGTGTACTGGATATTTAATCAAAGTATCAAGTCTTTGTCTTATAAGCGTTCCATTGGTAGTGAGGTTGACCGTTATGCCACAATCCCTGCACAGGGAAAGTATGTCGGCAAGCTGTGGGTGAAGCAGTGGCTCACCCTTGACGTGAAGATATATATAATTCGTATACGGACGTATTTCATCAAGTATATGTCCGAAATCTTCAATCGGCATAAAATGTGCCGGGCGTTTGGTTTCCTGACAGAAAGAGCATTTCAGATTACAGGAACTTGTTATTTCTATATATATTCGTTTGAAGCGTTTAATATTTCCCATAAATTACTTATTGGCAATATATTGCTTGAGTGCAGTTGCAAGCTGGTCAGGACAGGATGTTGGCTTAAAGCCGCATTTAATTCCTTCCATACGTTTGATAGCTTCGTTAACGTCCATGCCCTCAACAAGTGCGGCAACACCCTGGGTATTACCAGAACAGCCACCCTCAAACTTAACGCCAGTAACCTTATTATCGACTACATCGAATTCAATAGAACGTGAACATACGCCTCTTGTAGTATATTTCATAATTATCCTCATTTCTACGCACAGTCAGTTAGTACAAAAATGTTATATAGACGGAAATGCATTGTGTGCGTTCAACGCATCCGAAGTTTCGAAGAAACATCTAAGTGACTACGAAGTAGTCATATTATATCATAGTTTTTAAAGAGTTGTATTATGTAAGATGTAATTAATTCAATATTCAGGTGAAAATCAGAGTAAATCAAATGATTTTCGTTTATGATGTTATAGTGATTAATATTTAAAAATAAAGCCTGACACAAACATTGTGATATTGCCAATTAATTGGTACAATAAGTAAAACGCATTTTAACTGTGAATAATTAACTAATAAAGTAATAACAGGAGATTAGTGTGGAAAACAGATTTTCACACAGTGGATTTGTGTCTGTGCGTACCATACACAAACCAGTATGCGAAAAATGTGCGCAGAAATGAGGATTATTATGATAGGTATTATTGGAGCTATGGACGAAGAAGTAGCTAAGATAGTTGAAGCTATGGAAATTGAAAGACAGGAAGATAAGGCTTGTATGTCATTTAAGGCTGGAAAGCTTAATGGCAAAGATGTTGTTGTTGTAAGAAGCGGTATCGGCAAGGTAAATGCGGCAGTATGTACACAGATACTTGTAGATGATTTCGGCGTTGATTATGTTATTAATACAGGAATTGCAGGTTCACTTAAGGCAGAGATTAATATTGCAGATATTGTTATATCAAGTGATGTATTACATCACGATATGGATGCTTCAGGATTTGGATATCCTTTAGGACAGATTCCAAGAATGGACGTATTGTCTTTTGAAGCAGACAAGCACCTTATAGATGTTGCCAAAGAGGCTTGTGCTAAGGTTCTTCCAGAGATAGGTACACATATTGGCAGGGTTGTAAGCGGTGACCAGTTCATATCAGACAAGGCTGTTAAAGAAAGAATATCAGCTAATTTTGATGGATACTGCACAGAGATGGAAGGTGCAGCAATTGCACAGGCAGCATATCTTAATAAAGTTCCATTTGTTATATTAAGAGCAATCTCAGATAAGGCTGATGATAGTGCAACTATGGATTATCCTACATTTGAGAAGCAGGCGATTGAGAATTCGGTTAAGCTGATTAAGGAATTGGTGGGACAGATATAGATATAGACAGATATAATTTCTGCTGATTTATTATGTCGGACGCGGAGTGCGGTTGTGGCAAATGGTTGTGACAAACGGACGGGCTGTGGCTAGGGGCTGTGGTGGTGCGTGTGAGACTGCTATAAGATAATTGGATATTACTAAGTCATTCCCGGTGGAGTTATGGTGCCGGACGCACCGCTCCAAATTCGCCATCGTGGCTCAGTTGTCGCTTGCCCAGACCTCGTGTCTGGGCATTGCTGTATGGTGGAGGGAATGACTAAGAAATATCAGCAATTATCTTATAATGTCAGTCCTCACACGCACCACCACAGCCCCTACCCGCACCCCTGTCGGGTTGCGATGGCAGGGGCACACACTACCGGGGTTGCGGATAATAGGGCAGAAATATGGCTGGGAAGGGAGATAGGAGTGTGGCTGTCAAGATGTAGTGGTTGGAAAGCTGTACAAATCAGTGGGACCTGTAGTTCGTGAAGTTAGCTGTAGAGGTGTACTGTATATTCCTTCACAATGCAGGAATTAAGGCAGACGGCTGGACGGTTGTGTCAGCGTGGGCTGGCGGGGGCTTGTTACGCAAGTATTATAAGCACAATTGAGATACAACTTAGTCTTTCCCCTCACCAAACAGCAATGCCCAGACACGAGGTCTGGGCAAGCGACAACTGAGCCACGATGGCGAATTTGGAGCGGTGCGTCCGTTCTCTTTGCCTATCGGGAAAGGCTTAGTAGTATCCAATTGTCTTATAACTTAAGTAACGAGCTCCCCGCCAGTCCAGCCACACAACCATCCAGCTGTCTGCCTTAATTCCGTCCGTTATAAGCCATAATTATATAATCATAAATCCAATATTACAGAAATTTATAGCATATCATCTATAATGCACTAATAGCAAACTCACGCCCTAAATCCCAAGCATCTCACTATAAACCTGCAATGCTCCATCAGTATCGTGTGCCAGCACTCTCTTAGCAAGCACCTTTCCAAGCTGTACGCCTTCCTGATCGAAGCTGTTGATATTCCATAAAAATCCCTGGAACATAACCTTATTCTCAAAATGAGAAAGCAAAGCACCTAAAGACTTAGGAGTAAGCTTGTCTCCAGTTATAATGCTTGAAGGTCTTCCACCTTTGAAAGTCTTATTAGGGTTATTGTCATCTTTTCCACACGCAAATGCAACAATCTGAGCCGCTACATTGGCACATAACTTCTGCTGGCTTGTGCTGTCCTGAATAGTAACATCATTTTCAAGCTGGCTGTTCTTAAATCCAATGAACTGTAAAGGAACGATATTAGTTCCCTGATGAAGAAGCTGATAGAAAGAATGTTGTCCATTAGTTCCCGGTTCACCAAATATTACTGGACCTGTAGGGTAATTAACCGGTTCATTAAATCTGTTGACGGACTTACCATTAGACTCCATATCAAGCTGCTGTAAATGTGCAGGGAAACGGCTTAAGCCCTGTGAGTATGGAAGTACAGCAGTACATTCATATCCAAGTACATTGCGTTCATATACGCCAATAAGCGCATCAAGCATTGCTGGGTTCTTAAGAATGTCTTTGTTTAATGCAAGTTTGTCCTCAGCAGAGGCACCTTCAAGGAAATCTGCGAATACATCAGGACCAAATGCCAATGATAATACAGCACCGCCTACAGAAGATGTTGAAGAGAAACGTCCTCCGATGTAATCGTCCATATAAAATGCATCTAAATAATCATCACTTTTGGCAAGAGGTGAGGTCTCGCTTGTTACTGCAATCATATGCTTTGCAGGGTCAAGACCAGCTTCCTTAAGAGCATTTTTAACAAATGATTCATTAGTTAACGTCTCAAGAGTTGTTCCAGACTTAGATACAAGAATGAATAATGAGTGTGCAACATCAATAGAAGTAAGTACAGCAGATGCATCATCTGGATCTACATTACTTATAAAATGAGCTTCCATTTTAAATGAATTATTCTTTTTAGCCCAGTTCTCAAGAGCAATATACATAGCACGAGGACCTAAATCACTTCCACCGATACCAATCTGAACAACAGTTGTGAACTTCTCGCCAGCACCATTAGTAATAGCACCATTATGTACCTTGTCAGCAAATTCAGCGATACGCTTCTGTTGTGTTGTATAGAATGTACGCTTGTCTACGCCGTCAGCATTAACAGCTTCACCGAGCTGTCCGCGTGTCATATGGTGGAGTACAAGTCTGTTCTCGCCGGTATTAACAACTTCGCCATTGTAAAGAGCAGCAAATTTGTTTGAAAGTTCAGCTTCTGTAGCAAGCTTTTCAAGTGCCTTAAGAGTTGTATCATCTACTTTCTTAGCTGCGAAGTTGTAGTTAAGTCCCTCAGCCATAGGAATATTATATGTCTTAACACGTTCAGCACCAGCTTCGCCCGACATAACCTTATTAAGGTCAACAAGCGGAGTTTCCTTTAATTCCTTAAAAGCTTCAAGTGTGTCAAGATTGTTCCAATTAATCATAAAATATCTCCTCCTAGTATAATTGAGTTGTAGGTAATTGCGAAAACTGCTAAGACCATTCGCAATTACCTATAATAAGTTGCAACATTAAAAGATATAATGCCAGAATATATCGAAATAACATTTAAAATGTTATCCATTAAGGCATTATATTGATATATTGTCGCACAAAATATCTTAATTGAATTATACTATCAATGTCTGTCGAATACAAGGAGAAAAGTCGTTATTATCTATCATTTTCCATCTGCTTAAGTTCGGGGAGAATGGTACACAGCATAGTTATAAAACATATGCTTCCGCCAATTATATTAGATACAGGTTCGGCTGCAAATACACCATTTGTTCCCATATTAAGAGCGTAAGGCATAATATATGTAAGAGGTATTACAATAAATACTTTTCTTAATAAAGAGAAGAATATAGCCTGTTTTTTCTTATTAAGGGATTTGAAAATGGTCTGTCCGATGTATTGCAGGTCCATAAATATAAATGCGGCAAAATATATCTTCAATGCTGATACTGCATCTTCCATAAGTGAAGTATCAGAGCTGAAAATATTAATAAGCATATGAGGGGCAAGAAGTATTATGCTCCACATAACTGCGGTATATCCTAATATTAATGCCCCCATAGTAAGTCCGGCTTTACGCACCCTTCCTGGCCTTTTGGCACCATAATTATAGCTGATAATTGGTGAAGAACCTTCGTTGATTGCGTATATAGGTGTCTCAACCATTTGCCGTATGCTTGAAACAATAGTCATTACAGAAATGTAAATATCGCCGCCGGTAACTGAGAGAACATTGTTACAGCATATTGATACAAGGCTGTTAGTAAGCTGCATTACAAAGCCGGAAGTACCAAGGCTGATTATATCTTTTGCAAAATTCAGACATTGTGGCAGTTCATTTTTTCTTATAAAGCTTATCTTTAATTCAGCTTTAAATCTTAAGAAATATATTACAAATGAAGCTGACATAAGCTGTGAAATAACAGTTGCCACAGCCGCACCTTTTATTCCAAGATTAAGGATAAATATAAACACCGGGTCTAATATAAGATTGGCAATAGCACCGATTGCAACAGAGAGCATACCGATTGTTGAGTAGCCCTGTGCATTGATAAATGGGTTCATTCCTGTTGCTATCATTGAAGGAAGGGTTCCGATAAGGTAAATGCACAGATAAGGAAATGCGTACTTAAGTGCTGTGTCAGAAGCTCCAAAGAGTGTGAGCAGAGGGGCTGCAAATAAGAGGCATATGCACATAAGAATAATTGCGGAGCCGCAAAGCATTGTAAAAGAAGTGTTCATAATGGTGTTAGCATTTTTTTCATCACCCATTCCTCTCTTAATTGAGAATAAAGGTGCACCTCCGCTTCCAAAGAGGTTGCTGAAAGCGGTCATAATCATAATTATTGGAAAGCATAGTCCAACTGCACCAAGGGCATTTGTTCCGACATCGGGAATCCTTGCAATGTACACTCTGTCTACAATATTGTATAACAGACTTAAAATCTGTGCCACAAGCATAGGTATAGCCGCATTTAAAATATTATTGGTTATAGTTCCATTTTCAAAATCAATACGTTTCATATATTTCACTTTCTCCATTTGTGATTAAAAAGTTATTAATAAAGATTATATATTTAATATTACATATATAAAATGTTATTCCTTAAAACGATTGCAAGTATATCACTTTGATATTGTAAACACAAATTAAAACTTATGTAAAATTAAACGATAACATTTACAATTGAATTATAAATTACAGAGAAGTATAATTGAAATGTCAGAAAATGAAGCCGTGAAAAGTTATGTTTTAAAGGCATACAAAGGCAGAATGGAGGTATTATTATGAAAATTCTTATGCTTGATTCGTCTACATACGGAGAAGATGTTAATGTAGACAAGTTCTATGGTCTTGGTGAGGTTAAGAGCTACCAGACAAGTACAAGGCAGGAGGCACTTGAAAGAACTGCAGGGTTTAATCCGGACGTTGTTATTATCAATAAGATTGTTGCAGACAAGGAATTTATAGATTGTGCACCAGCTTTAAAGATGATAGCAGAAACAGCAACGGGTTATAATAATATTGATATTAATTATGCTAAGGAAAAGAATATAAGAGTAGCCAATGTTGCGGGATATTCAACAGACTCAGTTGTACAGCATACATTTGCATTGGGACTGTATCTTATAGAGAAGATGAACTATTATGACAACTATGTTAAATCAGGTGAGTATGCAGAATGTCCGATTTTTTCACATTTTTCCAATGTATTCCACGAACTTTCAGGAAAGACATGGGGCATAGTTGGTCTTGGAACTATAGGAAAAGGTGTTGCAAAGATAGCCTCAGATTTCGGATGTAAGGTTATATATTATTCAGCAAGTGGAAAGACACAGGATGTGCCTTATGAGAGAGAAGAGTTTGACGAATTCTTGAAAAAATCAGACATAATATCTATTCACGCACCACTTAATGATAAGACCAATAATCTTTTTAATAAAGAAGCATTTGATAAGATGAAGGCAAGTACAGTGCTTTTAAATCTTGGACGAGGTCCTATCGTTAATGATGCAGATTTAACAGAGGCACTTGAACAGGGAAAGATTGCTGCGGCAGGACTTGATGTACTTGGAAAAGAGCCTATAGAAAAGGATAACCCGCTTCTTAGGATTAAGGATAGCACAAAGCTTGTGATTACACCACATGTAGCGTGGGGTACAGTAGAAGCAAGAACAAGACTTATGGACGAAGTATATGAGAATATTGCAGCTTTCACTAAGGGTGAAGCAAGAAATGCGGTAGTGTAAGTGTAGAAGAAATGGCAGTATAATAAGCGGAATGGAGAAGAGTATGCAGATTTTATCAGTTAATGATGATGAATTTAAGAAATATGGACGTGTAGTTGATAATGTGGATTTTACAGAGCTTATACAGGAATTAAAAAGAACTCCAATACCATCAGGTGTTGTATATGAACCAGCAGTAAAGGAGCTTGAAGCACTTCCTATAAGGCTTGACATTTCCTCAGTTGTATATGGTGAAATGCCAATTCAGATAGGTTACTGTAATGGACATAATTCAAAGCTTAATGCACTTGAGTATCACAGGGATTCAGAGATTAATATTGCGGCTACGGATATGATTCTTATGCTGGGACTGCTGACAGATGTTAACGATGATTATATATATGACACAGCTAATGTAAAAGCTTTCAGGGTTCCAGCAGGAACGGCTGTTGAAGTGTATTCTACAACACTTCATTATGCGCCTTGCGGCATAGATGGTAAGGGATTTCAGGTTGCAGTCGTGCTTCCAAAGGGAACTAACTATCCATTAAAGTCAAAGCATATAAGAATAGATAATAAAACAGCCAGCACCTCAAATGAGAATACTGGCAGTAGTAATATCAATGAAGATGCACTTCTTGCGGCTACTAATAAGTGGCTTATAGGCCACGCCGAAGGCGGTCTTGATGATAGTGCATATATTGGACTTAAGGGTGAGAATATTGAGATTTAATCTTCTTCAATAACCTGAACTTCCATATAAGCAAAGTCAATTGAATCAATAAAATTATCTTTAGTAAATCTTACTTTAGAGTGGCGTTGGAAGTCTGCTATATTAGAGTCAAGCCATATAGGCTCGCTCAGATCGAATGTATAGCAGGCTTCTTTTATGCCATCAAATATCTTTTTGGTTCTGTTAATATCTATATCAGAATTAGCATAGACCATATCTTTCATAAGATGATTGGACTCATCGAAAAGTTTACACCATAATCGAAACATATATTTTCTCCGTTCTTACATTAATATAGGCTGGTAACCTGTGATAGTATTAGTCTGTGTTATGGTAGGATTTTAGTTAAAAATCGTAATCTGCCATGTATTACTTAATGGTATTGCAGTAGGATTTTAGTTAAAAATCATAATCTGCCGTAATATTACTCACTAGCACGCTCCGAGAATATTATGCTATATTCATTTGAAGGGTATACCTGACTAATAAATGAAGTAAGAATAGTCTTAGCGTTATCAAGTGCCCTGTCGTACAAGCCGCTGTTTATTGCGTCTGATAAAGCATTTTCTCTTAGCTGGATTAAAGAGTCGTTATGCTCAGTAAGTGTTATAGGAGAGAAAATGTTGTTCTCCTCGTGTAGTACTTTGAAGGAGTCAAGGTCAATGTCAGCCGATAAAGTCTTAACTTCAGGAATGTCTACATATATGTTATGGCTTGTATCGTCAGTGTCGCCGAGCTGCCATTTGACATCGCTGAAATTAATTCCAGCCTTGATAGTTGTATTATATGTATATATGTATTTGGATTGTGTCAAAGGTATGCTTACATTAAACAGCTTAAGGTCTTTGGTTTCAACCCTTACAGTAGTGGTTGTTACTGACTGGGTTGCAAGCTCACCGATATTTTCAAAGCCGATTTCTGTAATCTTTTCATCAGAAACGTAATTGCTTTTAGCTTCTTTTCTTGTGTATACAAGCACAGCACATAATAATATGATGATTATTACAGCGATTATAAATTTAATATCGAGTACCTTTTGTAACTTATTGCGGGACATAGTAATCCTCCATAGTAGTAGTTTTATAATAGCGTTGTTGCATATATATTAATCATATTAATGCGATTTTATCATAATGTAATAAACAGGTCAAAAATATTTTTGTCTTATAGGTTAATAAAGTGCTGGAATTTTAAAAATGGAATTCTGTTATGTGCAATTTGATATATAATAAAGAAACCTGATGCTTACGCACCAGGCTTCTAATATGTGATACATATAATAAAGATTAGCAGAAGACCGGCATATAAAAGAGGGAAGCCAGTCTGTTTGGACTACTAGTCCATATTAACATTAAGATGTCTAGGAAGACCATCAACCATAATTGGTGAAAGTTCAGCCTGAATTAATGGTCTGATATAGTGAATAAGGTCTTCTGTGACAAAATCATCTTCAGTAATCCACTCAAGTGGAACTTTCTTCTCGATGTTGGCAATCTGGTGTACATCGTGTGTTTCTGTAATGCACATATATGGATCATCAGAAACTCTCTTAAGTACAACAACTTTACCAGTCTCGCCTTCAAATGCAGCCTTAACAGCAGCACCACCAACGTTGAATGCTTCTGTGATATCTGTACGAGATGTCATATGAGCTGCACAACGCTGTAATGTTGATAATTCAATAGCTCTTGTCTTGATACCAAGTTCAGAACCGACTTTGTTAGCAAGGAACTTAGCAGAACCAGCTAACTGCTTGTGACCGAAAGCATCAACGAATTCAACGTGGTCAGAAAGTTCAAATACATATCTTCCGTCCATAACTTTAATACCTTCAGAAACGGCGATTACCATTGAACGTCCCTTAGAAGCGATTTCTTTAACTCTTTCAAGGAAGTGGTCAATATCAAATACCTTTTCTGGAAGATAAATGAGGTCTACGCCTTCACAATCCTCGCCTCTTGCAAGAGCAGAAGCGGCTGTAAGCCAACCGGCATTACGTCCCATAATCTCAACGATAGTTACTGTTGGATAGTCATATACAAGACCATCGCGGATAATCTCTTTCATAGTAGCGGCTATGAATTTAGCAGCACTACCAAATCCAGGAGTGTGGTCAGTAACTGCAAGGTCATTATCGATTGTCTTAGGAACACCCATAAACTTGATATCACTGCCTACAAGAAGAGCGTAGTCAGAAAGCTTCTTGATAGTGTCCATTGAATCGTTACCACCTATGTAGAAGAAGTATGAAATGTTGAGTTCTTTAAGTATTTCAAAAATCTTCTCGTAAGTATCTCTGTCATCAGATATTTCTGGGAGCTTATAACGACATAAACCTAAATAAGAAGAAGGTGTTCTCTTTAAAAGGTCGATATCGATATCAGTCTTAATCTTCTCTGAGAGATCTACATACTGCTTGTCAAGCAGACCCTTGATGCCGTGAAGCATACCATATACTTTGTTAGCTCCTCTATCTTTTGCTGTCTTGAATACACCTGCAAGACTTGAATTGATTACGGAAGTTGGTCCACCAGACTGTCCTACGATAACATTACCTAACATAAATGTCCTCCGAAAATTATTATAATAATAAAGATGTAAACAGACCTAAATTCCCTCTAGACTTAAATCTGTCATAAATATTTTATTAAATTAATATTAACATAATTAAAGCAATCATACAACTTAAAAAAGATAATTAATTTAATAAATTCTTCCCACCAAAACAGGAAACTTTCAAAATATTTATAATATGATATAATATGACTACTTCGTAGTCACTTAGAAGTTTCTTCGAAACTTCGGATGCGTGGAAAAGCAACGCAGGGCATATGATATAATGTGCGTAAGCAATGAGCCGTGCTGGACAAAAAAATAAAAAAGAACTGTGCTTGCACGAAGTTCTTTTTTAACTTTTTGTCCAATAGGGCGAACGCCCGACAGTCAAGGGAAGCAAAGCTTTCCTTGACGTGCACGGCGGGG
>FONU01000009.1 GCA_900112995.1 [Lactobacillus] rogosae
TTAACGAACGAACAGTCGTGCGAAGCAGGACGAAAGAGTGCGATAAGCACGGGTTCGTGAGTATAGGGTAGATAAAAAGAAAATTATGATATAATTAGCACAAAAAAATACGCAGAAATATGATATATAAGGAGGCACAGATATGTATGTAATTAAAGATAATACATTTAATATATCAGTAAGAAATCTGGTTGAATTTATGTGCCTTGGTGGGGATATTGATAACAGGGATACAGGTGTTGCTGATGTTAAGGTTATGCAGGAGGGTGCGAGGCTTCACAGGAAAATCCAGCACTCTATGGGTTCTAATTACAGGGCAGAGGTGCTTCTTAGGAATAAAGAGGAGCTGACATCAGAGGGTGGAATTGAATACGAGCTTAGAATAGAGGGCAGGGCAGACGGAATAATAGCTGACATTGAGGAAGATGAGGATGGCAATAAGCTGCCGATAGGTGAGGTTACAATTGATGAGATTAAGACTATGCAGTCAGATGTAGGAAAGCTTAAAGAGCCGGTGTATGTGCATAAGGCACAGGCTATGGTGTACGCTTATATATATTTAACAAGGTATAATCTGGAGAGCATTAATGTACAGCTTACTTACTGTAATACAGAAACTGAGAAAATAGTAAGATTTAAAGAGCAATATGACAGTGAGTCAATTATAAAATGGTACAGAGAACTTGTAGCTGGCTTTAAAAAGTGGATGGATTATGTATTTGATGAAAGGGCAGAAAGGAATGCTTCAATTCAGAAACTGCATTTTCCATTTGAGTACCGTGAGGGGCAGAAGAAGCTGGTTGCGAGTGTATACCACACGGTAAAAGAACAGAAGGTGTTATATATACAGGCACCGACAGGAGTAGGAAAGACTATATCAACAGTATATCCAGCCGTGCAGTCGTGCAGTAATGGCTTAACTGACAAGATATTCTATCTTACCTCCAAGACAATAACGAGAACGGTAGCCGAGGAAACATATGCGATACTAAGAGATGCAGGACTGCATTTTCGCACAGTGACACTGACGGCGAAGGATAAAATATGTCATCTTGATGAGCACAACTGTAATCCAGAGGTGTGCGAGTATGCAAGGGGGCATTTTGACAGGGTAAATGAAGCTGTTTACGATATAATCACTAATGAAGCGGTAATTAACAGGGATACGATATTGCAGTATTCAGTGAAGCATAAGGTGTGTCCGTATGAAATGTCGCTTGATGTTTCATACTGGTGTGATGGAATAATATGCGATTACAATTATGCTTTTGATCCAGATTCTTCATTAAAAAGATATTTTGGTGATGGCGGCAAAGGCAATTATGTATTTCTTGTAGATGAGGCACATAATCTTGTTGACAGGGCAAGGGAGATGTATAGTGCAACGCTTGTCAAGGAAGATTTTCTTGCCTGCAAAAGAGTAGTTAAGGATATGGACAAAAGGCTGGCTTCATACCTTGAAAAATGCAACAAATATCTTCTTGAATTAAAGAGAGCCTGTGATAAAGAATATATAATAATAGATGATTACTGTGGCACATTTTTAGCTAATCTGCAATCGTGTTATTCGTATATGCAGAAGTTCTTGGATAAGAATAAAGGAAAGCCGGTGTGCGATGAGATAATAGAATTCTTCTTTAAGATAAGACATTTTATTAATATGTATGACTGCATAGATGAGAAGTATGTTATATATGCTGAGCATATCGATGACGGTGACTTTGCACTTCATCTGTACTGTGTTGACCCGTCAGGACAGTTATCGCAGAGATTAAGTCAGGGAATATCGACAATAATGTTCTCGGCGACACTTCTTCCAGTGAATTATTTTAAGGAAATGCTTTCAGGAAATGCAGATGACTATGCTGTGTATGCACATTCGCCGTTTGATACTGATAATAAGAGAGTGCTTATTGGACGTGATGTTACAAGCAGGTATACGAGGCGTAATTATAATGAGTACACCAAGATTGCAGGTTATATCCACACACTTACGCAGTCGAAGCAAGGCAAATATATGATATTCTTTCCTTCTTACAGCTATATGAGAGAGGTGTATGATATATATATACAAAAATATGCCTGCAATGTTATAGATCTGCACGATGTTGAGGATGGAAGCTACATTTATCATCTCTCTGAGGGAGAAAATGTATTGATACAGGATAATAATATGACGGAAGCCGATAAAGAGAATTTCTTGTCAGTATTTATGGATAATACAAGTGGAAATGTCACGGGCTTTTGTGTGCTTGGCGGTATATTTTCTGAGGGAATTGACCTAAGGGATAAGTCACTTATAGGGGCGTGTATTGTAGGAACAGGCATACCTATGATATGCAGACAGCGTAATATATTAAGAAATTATTTTGACAGTATAGGTAAGAATGGCTATCAGTATGCGTATGTATTTCCGGGAATGAACAAGGTGCTGCAGGCGGCTGGAAGAGTTATAAGAACTGCAGATGACAAGGGTATAATACTTCTGTTAGATGACCGTTTTATGACACAGGAATACCAGATGCAGTATCCAAGGGAATGGGATAAAGTGTATCCTGTAGATATTAATAATACAGGAAAATGTATTGAGGATTTCTGGAGATTATAAGGCATATGGGGAATTATGAGGGAATTTGTCAATTGTGGTGAGATTTGGCAAGTAATATGTTGAGAAATTGTCAGACATATGCTATTATTCTAGTATAAATACGGACTGTGACAATTAATTATATGATTATTTATATTGGAGAGAACTATGGGAAAGAATGAAATCAGGAATTTAGCGGATTCCCATGCGGGAATAGATGAATGGAAGAAAGCTGGATTTAACGAACTTCAGGTGCTTGAGATTACTAAAGGTAATGATAATGGCGTTGATATTTCTATATATGCCAGTCCCGAATATAATTCAAGGCAGATGAAGGTTATAAGAATGGCACTTGAGGAAGGAATTGATGTAAGTGCTATGGCAGATCCGGAGTATAATTATATGCAGATGGAGCAGATTAAAGAAGGTATAAAAGAGGGTATTGATTTATCGCTTATATGCAATCCGAAGTACGATTATTCTGTTATGAGAGAGATTCGTCTTGCATTAAAGTACAGATTTGATCTTACAAGATATGCAAAGCTTGGATATTCTGGTGAGGTGTTAAGACAGATAAGACTGGCTAAGAGAGATGATGTTGATTTAACATTTTTCGTTGATGAGAATTTCGATGCACACCAGCTTAACGAGATTAGAATAGGCTTGTTAAAATGTGTAGATGTATCGAAGTATATGCTTCATGAATATACAGCAGACCAGATGAAACAGTTAAGGTTAGGACTTGAGGCTGGAATAGATATTACCAAGTATAATATGATAGGTTTCTCCTCAGGACAGATGGAACAGATAAGGTTAGGAGAAGAAGAAGGGATAGATGTAAGTCCATATGCAGATCCATTTATCAATGCTGTCCAGATGAAAGAGATGAGAGAACAGATTGAGAATGATGGCAAGGTTCAGGAAGAACCACAGCTTAATGAACTTCAAAGTCAGGAGATATTGCTTGGACTTCAGAGTGGTGTAGATGTAAGCGTATACGCCGATGCAAGATATACTTGCAGACAGATGGAGCAGATAAGAATAATGCTTGAGAGGGGTCTTGATCCTTCGGAATTATTAGTATATAAAGACCAGTAATTAAGGACATACATATAAGGGGAATTCGATTATAAAGATGACATAAGACAATGTGCTATGGTTGATTGGAGGAGTCAGAATTGAATGATGTACTTAGAGAACAGATACAGTTAAATACCAAAGAAGTAGTTGTCAATGTTGATAATGATCATATGAAAGCAAGTATAGTCCTTAATGGCATAGGCAGTGATGAAGCTTATACATACGAGGAGATTGCAGACAAGCTTTCACAGGCAGGTGTGCGTACAGGAATTAATGAAGCGAGAATACGCGAAGTTATTCTTAATAAGCTGTACGATATTGAAATCGTGGTAGCAGAAGGCAAAAGTGCAGTTAACGGTACTGATGGTTATTACAACTTCTTCTTTGATTCAGAGTATGAAAGAGATAATAAGCCTACATTAAGAGAAGATGGTTCTGTTGATTATTTTAATGTAAAGCTTTTTGAGAAGGTTAATAAAGATGATAAGCTTGCAGAGTATATAGAACCTACAAAGGGTGAATTTGGATATGACGTATTTGGAAAGCTTTTAGTTCCAAAGCCAGGAAGACCAGGACCTAAGTTAAGAGGCAAGGGCTTTACAGTGTCAGAGGACGGCAAGTCTTATTATGCCCAGTTAAGCGGCAAAGTAGAATATCGTAACTACGACCTTAATGTAAGTAATGTATATAATGTCAGCGGTGATGTTGATGTTGGAACAGGAAGCATAGATTTTAATGGTGACGTAGAGATTAACGGAAGTGTCAGAGGCAGTGTCAAGATACACGCTATGGGTAATATATACATAGGCGGATATGTTGAAGATGCAGATATATGGTCAGGGCAGGATATTATTATCCAGGATGGTGTTAATGCAGGTGAGAACGGAAGAATTGAAGCTATGGGCAATATATCAGCAAGGTTTTTCGAGAATGCACATATTATAAGCCATAGTGATATAAAGTGTGATTATATGCTTAATACAACAGCTTTGGCATATGGTGGAATATATCTTGAGGGCAAGAGGGGTTCTGTAATAGGCGGAGATGTCACAGGCGTAAGAGGTATATCTATTAGAGGCTGTGGAAGTGAGGCTTATTCTAAGACTGTATTAAGAGTTGGTGTAACTAAGGAGATAAGCAGTGAATATGCCAAGGTGCTTATGGTGCTTAAGGATATAGATACGCAGATAGACAGATTTAATCAGGCTTTACAGAAGCTTGATATATTAAAGAAGGCAGGTTCTGATAAGTTTGATGAAACACTTAACAGAAAGCTGTTGCAGTCAAAGATTGTTAAGACAGCAGAGAAAGCCAAGTATGAAGAAAAAAGCCGTAATCTTTATACACTTGTAAGGGAGTCAGACAGGGCAGTTGTAAGGATTGATAAGAATATATATCCAGGAAGCCGTGTATTTATGGGCGATAAGACGTATGTTCCTAGTACCGTATTTACGCATATTGCTTTAAAGAAGACTTCACAGGGTGTATTGATAAGAAATTATGATTCTATGTAGTGAGAATATATTTACAGAGGTTAGTTTATGATAGAAGAGGTTGTTTCAATAGAGCTTCCCGTGCATGAGAGAATGGTTATTAAGAAGAACAGGCTCACACCGAAAGATTATGCTGGCGAGCCTGTTCCAAGAATATCTATTGTTACAGGAATACATGGTGATGAGCTTGATGGGCAGTATGTGTGCTACGAAGTCATAAGACGTGTTAATAATAATCTGGAAAGATTAAAAGGAATTATAGATATATATCCAGATGTAAATCCCCTTGGAATAGATACAGGTTCAAGGGGAATTCCTATGTTTGAGCTTGATATGAACAGAGTATTTCCAGGTGATAATAATGGAGCTGTGGCAGAGAGTGTTGCGGCAGGAATTGTCAACGATATAATTGGAAGTGATTTCTGTCTTGATATTCATTCAAGCAATATATTTGTAAGAGAGATGCCGCAGGTAAGACTAAATGAAGAAAATGCGGAAAGACTGCTTCCATTTGCAAAGATGTTAAATGCGGATTTTGTATGGATATTTTCATCAATAACAGTGCTTGATGCGACACTGGCATACAGCCTTAATCATCTTGGTGTACCTACGCTTGTAGCAGAGATGGGCGTTGGTAACAGAATTAACAGGGAATACAGCCAGCAGCTTATTGATGGAATATTTAACCTTATGAGTAATCTTGGAATATGGGAAATACCAGAGGCTGATAATAAAATAGCTGTCAGAGAGCCTATTATCTCAACAGAGGGGGAAGTTAATTTCCTGACAGCGAAGGAAAGCGGAATATTTGTTCCATCTATTAATTCATGTGGCAATATCCATATGGGAGATGCCATAGGCGACATAATAGAGCCAATAGAGGGAAGGATAATCCAGCATATTGAATCTCCGGTAGATGGTATTGTATTCACATTGAGGGAAAATCCAGTTGTATACAAGGGGGCACTTCTTGCGAGAGTACACGGAGGAAGAGTGTAATGAAAAAAGAAGTTTTATATAGTCTTAAGGGAATATACAGAGAGAATTTTGAGATAGAAGGCTACAGATTTGGACATGGCGAGAAATCAGCCTGCATAGTCGGGGCTATGAGGGGTAATGAGATACAGCAGTTATATATATGCTCACAGCTTATAAAGGTGTTAAAAGACCTTGAAATGAGAGGTGCAATATCGCATAACCACGAGATTTTAGTAATTCCGTCAGCTAACAGATTTTCTATGAATGTTGAAAAAAGGTTCTGGCCTGTAGATAATACAGATATTAACAGAATGTTCCCTGGTGATGAAGCGGGAGATACTACCAAGCAGATAGCTGCTGCAATATTTGAAAGCAGTAAGGGCTACAGCTATGGAATACAGTTTGCAAGCTTTTATATGCCTGGAGATTTCATACCTCATGTACGTATGATGGAAACGGGTTATCAGAGTGCGAGCCTTGCCAATCTTTTTGGACTGCAGTATGTTGTTATAAGAAAGCCAAAGCCTATGGATACGGCAACGCTTAATTATAGCTGGCAGATGAATGGAACAAATGCTTTTTCGATATATACGAACAGCACAGATATGGTTGATGAAAAGTCTGCAAGACAGGCAGTATCGTCAGTGTTAAGATTTCTTACGAGAATGGGAATATTAAAATATAATAATCACAGCGGTTACATAGCAAGTGTCATTAACGAGTATGATTTATCAGCCGTTAAGACATATGATGCAGGTTTTTACAAAAGGCTTAAAGAACCGGGGGATCCGGTTGTCCATAATGAGGTAATAGGTCAGGTTATTGATCCGTGTGAGGGATATGTCAAGAGTGAGATATTATCACCGACAGACGGCATAGTATTCTTTGCACATACAGCCCCTCTTGTTATGGGTAATGAAGTTGTATACAAGATTATAAGACGTATGCATGAATAGTGTATACAATATAGAAATATACACAACATTGTTCTTGTGTCTTGTTTCTTTAGTAATGATATGATAAAATATTTTACATTCTTGTTGAAATAGTAGTGACAGGAGTACAGCTGATTAAGAAAGGAAATAATTAAAATGAGTGGCGTTAAAAGAGTTTTTGTTGAGAAAAAGAAACCTTTTGCTGTTAATGCAAAGGAGTTACACGATGAAATCACAGGTTATCTCGGTATTAAGACAATTACAGATGTAAGGGTGCTTATCAGATATGATATTGAGAATCTTTCTGATGAGACATATAAGAAAGCACTTACAACAGTATTTGCAGAACCACCTGTTGATGATGTGTATGAGAATGAATTTAAGGCTTCAGATGATGATTTTGTATTTTCTGTAGAATATCTTCCGGGACAGTTCGACCAGAGAGCTGATTCGGCAGAGCAGTGTGTTAAGTTCCTTAATGAGAATGAAACTCCTGTAATTAAGACTGCAACTACTTATATTGTATCAGGCAAGCTTACAGATGATGATAAGGCTAAGATTAAAAACCATTGTATCAATCCGGTAGATTCAAGAGTAGCTGATGAGAAGCTTCCAGATACACTTGTTACTAAGTTTGATACACCAGCAGATGTTGTTGTATTTGATGGCTTCAAGGATATGAGCGGGGACAAGCTTAAGGAATTATATGATTCACTTGGTCTTGCTATGACATTTAAGGATTTCAAGTTCATTCAGGATTACTTCAAGAATGAAGAGAACAGAGATCCATCTATGACAGAAATCAGAGTTCTTGATACATACTGGTCTGACCACTGCCGCCACACAACATTTGCTACAGAATTAAAGAATGTAGAATTTAAGGACGGATATTACAGAGCTCCTATGGAAGAAACTTACAATAAGTATCTTGCTGACAGAGCTGTTATATATAAAGACAGAAAAGATAAGTTCGTATGTCTTATGGATTTAGCCCTTATGGGTATGAAGAAGTTAAAGGCAGAAGGCAAGCTTGAAGATCAGGAAGAGTCTGATGAGATTAATGCCTGCTCTATAGTTGTTCCTGTTGAGATTGACGGAAAGACAGAGGAGTGGCTTGTAAACTTCAAGAACGAAACTCATAACCACCCAACAGAGATAGAGCCATTTGGTGGTGCTGCTACCTGCCTTGGTGGAGCTATAAGAGATCCACTTTCAGGACGTACATATGTATATCAGGCTATGCGTATCACAGGTGCGGCAGACCCTACAGTTCCGGTAGCAGATACACTTCACGGCAAGCTTCCACAGAGAAAGATTGTTACAGAAGCAGCTCACGGCTATAGCTCATATGGTAACCAGATTGGTCTTGCTACAGGTTATGTTAAAGAAATATACCACCCAGATTATGTTGCTAAGCGTATGGAGATTGGTGCGGTTATAGCGGCAGCTCCAAGAAGCGCAGTTAAGAGAGAGAATTCTGATCCAGGAGATATTATTATCCTACTTGGTGGACGTACAGGACGTGATGGCTGTGGTGGTGCTACAGGTTCATCTAAGGTTCACACAGAGGAGTCTATAGAGACTTGTGGAGCAGAGGTTCAGAAAGGTAATGCACCTACAGAGCGTAAGATGCAGAGACTTTTCAGACGTCCGGAAGTAACTAAGCTTATTAAGAAATGTAATGACTTTGGTGCAGGCGGTGTATCAGTTGCAATCGGTGAACTTGCAGCAGGTCTTACAGTAGATTTAGATAAAGTCCCTAAGAAGTATGAAGGTCTTGACGGAACAGAACTTGCTATATCAGAGTCACAGGAAAGAATGGCAGTTGTTGTTGACCCAGCAGATGTTAAAGCATTTTTAGAGTATGCCACAGAGGAGAACCTTGAAGCGGTTGAAGTTGCTGTTGTAACAGAAGAACCAAGACTTGTACTTAACTGGAGAGGCAAGGATATCGTTAATATTTCAAGAGCTTTCCTTGATACTAACGGTGCACATCAGGAGACATCAGTACTTGTAGATATCCCAGATGACAAGGCTAATTACCTTGAAGCTAAGCCAGTAGATGATGTTAAGGGCAGATGGCTTAAGACACTTGCAGACCTTAACGAGTGTTCACAGAAGGGACTTGTTGAAAGATTTGATGGTTCAATCGGTGCTGGTTCAGTACTTATGCCATTTGGTGGAAAGTACCAGCTTACAGAGACACAGGCTATGGTTGCCAAGCTTCCAGTGCTTAAGGGCAAGTGCGATACAGTAACTATGATGGCTTATGGATTTGATCCATATCTTTCTAAGTGGAGTCCATATCACGGAGCTATGTATGCAGTAACAGATTCGGTTGCTAAGATTGTTGCGGCTGGTGGCGATTACAGCAAGATTAGATTTACATATCAGGAATATTTCAGAAGAATGACAGAAGATCCTTCAAGATGGAGCCAGCCATTTGCAGCACTTCTTGGTGCATATGAGGCACAGATTGGCTTAGGGCTTCCATCAATCGGTGGTAAGGATTCTATGTCAGGAACATTTGAACATATAGATGTACCACCTACATTATGCTCATTTGCTATTGATGTAGCTAAAGAGCAGGATATTATCACACCTGAATTAAAGAAAGCTGGCAATATACTTGTAAGATTTGACATTGAAAGAGATAAATATGACCTTCCTGTATTCTCACAGATTAAGGAATTATATTCATCTATCCACGAAGCTATTAAGAGCAAGGCAATTGTGTCTGCATATGTTCTTGATGCTAACGGCTTAGTTCCAGCAATAAGCAAGATGGCATTTGGTAATATGCTTGGTGTTGCTGTTGAGCCATCTGTATCAAAGGAAGAATTATTCGCACCAGCATATGGCTGTATAGTAGCAGAAGTAGACAGCTCTAAGCTTTCAGAGATTAAGGCAGCTTATACTAAGGTTGGTACAGTAACAGAAGAAGCTAAGTTTACATATGAAGATGTTTCAATCAATATTGAGGAAGCATTAAGTGTATGGAAAGATACATTAGAGGGTGTATTCCCAACAAAGGTTTCTAAGGAAACTGATAGTGTTGAGTCACCTGTATATTCAAAGGGCAATGTATATGTATGCAAGAATAAGGTTGCGAAGCCAACGGTATTTATACCAGTATTCCCAGGTACTAACTGTGAATATGACAGTGCCAGGGCGTTTGAGAGAGCTGGTGCAGATACTATTGTCAAAGTATTCAAGAACCTTGATGCTGCAAGCATAAGAGAATCTGTTGATGAATTTGAAAAAGCAATTAACCAGTCACAGATTATTATGTTCCCAGGTGGATTTTCAGCAGGTGATGAACCAGATGGTTCTGCTAAGTTCTTTGCAACAGCCTTCCGTAATGCTAAGATGAAGGAAGCAGTTGAGAAGCTCCTTAATGAAAGAGATGGTCTTGCACTTGGTATATGTAATGGTTTCCAGGCTCTTATCAAGCTTGGTTTAGTACCTAATGGCAAGATAACAGGACAGGATTCTAATTCACCTACACTTACATTTAACACAATTAATCGTCACATCTCTAAGATGGTATATACAAAGGTTGTTACTAATAAGAGTCCTTGGCTTGCAGAAGCAAAGCTTGGCGGAGTATACTGCAATCCAGCTTCACATGGTGAAGGAAGATTTGTTGCACCTAAGGAATGGCTTGATAAGCTCTTTGAAAATGGTCAGGTAGCAACACAGTACTGTGACCCGGAAGGTAATGTATCTATGGACGAAGAATGGAATGTCAATGGCTCATATATGGCTATTGAGGGTATCACAAGCCCGGACGGAAGATGCTTAGGTAAGATGGCACATTCTGAAAGACGTGGTGATTCGGTAGCTATTAATATCTATGGAGAACAGGATATTAAGATATTCGAGTCTGGTGTTAAGTACTTTAAGTAAATAGAATAACTATCTGTGCGTAAGAACAGAATATTGTAAATTATAAAATCCTGATGTATATTATACGGGTAAGCCTTGACTGACAAAGGTTTGTATAGTGTACATCAGGAGTTTTTTATGTAGAATCAGGATAATAAAAAGTAATAAAAAGCTGTTGACAAAATAATTAAGTTAGATTATTATAATGATAGTTAGTAGCAGCTAACGCATATGCCTTTATATTTATTTAACGGGTCCTCGACCCGTTTATTTAAAAGCCATAGGTTAGTGATAACTAACATAAGTTAGAATAAAACTAACAGTGAGATGTATACTATATATCTATTTAGCAGGATAAGGAGGACTAATATGAGTGTAGTTATAATTGGCGGTAATGAATGTATGGTATGTCAATATGAGAAGATATGTAAACAGCATGGCTGTAAAGCCAAGGTATTTGTTAAGGAGAAGAGTGGCTTTGGCAAGAAGATTGGCAACCCTGACCTTATGATACTTTTTACTAACACAGTATCACACAAAATGGTACATAGTGCTGTTACAGAAGCAAAGAGCAAGGACATTCGGATTGTGCGTTCACATTCAAGCAGTGCTTCATCACTTAATGCAGTTCTTCAGGAATATGTAGCAGACGGAAAGGCTTGTTAATTGTAACTGACACAGACAGCAGGCAGAGTAATGCGTAATATAAGGAATGGAGATTATATGCTTAGAAAGCTGGAGAATGAGATTGTAAAAGAATGTGCACCTACATTGGCTGGAATTAAGATGGCTAATCTTTTTAATTATAGATTTGTATCAGAAGATGAATTCGATTCTGAGATTAAGACTGCCAATATGAACCTTAATGAGAAGGGCGTATATATAGAAGTCTTAAGAAAGACAGATATGAGTTCATTGATATATGTATACAGACCAAGTATGTTATTTAAGGCAGTCAATAATGATGATGTATGGAATATATTATCCAGCTATGGATACATAGAACGAAGTATACAGGCATGTATTAATACACTTAAGGAACGTCTTATGACACAGCCCTGTTTTCCACACGAGATAGGTTTATTTCTTGGATATCCTGTAGAAGATGTAAAGGAGTTCATTTTTAATAAAGGACAGAACTGCAAATGTTGTGGTGTGTGGAAGGTATATTACAATGAACAGGAAAGTGTCAGAACATTTGCAAGATTTAAGAAATGTTCTGAGGTATATCAGAAGGTCTTTATAGGAGGACGAACATTAAATCAGTTGACCGTGAATATATGATTCACTCAACATATATGTGCACAAGCATTAAATTAAAGCAATAATGGAGGAATGATAATGAGTAAAGTTGCAGTTGTATATTGGAGCGGAACAGGTAATACAGAGGCTATGGCCAATGCTGTTGCTGAGGGAGCAAAGGAAAAAGGAGCAGAAGTAACATTATTCACTGCTTCAGAATTCTCATCAGCAAAGGTTGCAGAATTCGACGGAATAGCTTTCGGATGCCCTGCTATGGGAGCAGAAAATCTTGAAGAGTCAGAATTTGAGCCGATGTTTACAGACTGTGAAGCGGCACTTTCAGGAAAGAAGATAGCACTCTTTGGTTCTTACGGCTGGGGAAGCGGAGAATGGATGGATGACTGGGCAGAAAGAAGCAGGAATGCTGGTGCTGACCTTAGCTGTGACCCGGTAATCTGTAATGAAGCTCCTGATGATGAAGCTGTAAGTAATTGCAAGGATCTTGGTGCTTCTCTTGCATAATCAGAGTGTATGTACAATTAAGAATATGCATAGTTAATGTATGTGTATAATCAGATAGGTGCATAATATAAAGTAATATAATGAATATATTAATAAGTGACATATTTATTCTGGACACTTCCCAATATAATATTAATAAGTGAGTAATGACCGCATACATATTAATTTTACTGTATATGTATGCGGTTATTATGTGAGAATTAATAATATTAAAATTTTCTTAAAATGGTAATTGACATCTAATAAGTGTTAGTATATACTAACACAGTAGCAAATGAAAAACATTATCAACATAGATACAGATAGGAGTGATAAGTTATGCCATTATCAATGATAGGTGAGGGAGAGACAGCAACAATCACAAGGATTGGTGGGAAAGAAGAGACGAGAAGATTTCTTGAGAATCTAGGCTTTGTAGTTGGAGCTATAGTGACGGTCATTTCTAAGACTGGCGGTAATGTTATAGTTAATATTAAAGAATCACGAGTAGCTATAGGAAGCGATATGGCTTCAAAGATTATGGTATAAAGACTTGAGTTTCAAGCCTCTATATAGATATTCACAATATTTTAATGAGAAGGAGAGATTAAGATGACTTTAAAGGAAGTTGCTGTTGGTCAGACTGTTAAAGTTGCTAAGCTTAATGGTGAAGGTCCGGTTAAGAGAAGAATTATGGACATGGGAATCACTAAAGGCGTAGAAGTCTATGTCAGAAAAGTTGCACCATTGGGAGATCCAATAGAAGTAACAGTACGAGGATATGAGTTATCACTTCGTAAGGCAGATGCAGCTATGATAGAGGTAAATTAATATTTTTTTTACCAAAAGGTTAGCATTAACTAATTATAGCAAGCATAATCTAAATGAAGAAAGTTACAACTAATTATTAACTCATTAAGAAAAGAGGTAAAAGAATGTCAATTAAGATTGCATTAGCAGGTAACCCTAACTGCGGTAAAACAACATTGTTTAATGCTCTTACAGGTTCTAACCAGTTCGTAGGTAACTGGCCAGGTGTTACTGTAGAGAAGAAGGAAGGTAGATTAAAGGGACATAAAGATGTTGCCATTATGGATTTACCAGGTATTTACTCACTTTCTCCATATACATTAGAGGAAGTTGTAGCAAGAAATTATCTTATTAATGAAAGACCAGATGCTATCATCAATATTGTTGATGGTACTAACATTGAAAGAAACTTATATCTTTCAACACAGATTATGGAACTTGGTATTCCGGTAATTATGGCTGTTAATATGATCGACCTTTTAGCTAAGAATGGTATTGAACTTAACATTGCAAAGCTTTCAGAGAAGCTTGGCTGTGAAGTAGTTGAAATATCAGCTCTTAAGGGAACTGGTATTAAGGAAGCGGCAGAAAAGGCTGTAAAGCTTGCTGAGTCTAAGAAGGTTAATAAGCTTGCACATAAATTCAGTGATGAAGTTGAATCTGTTATCGAAGCAGTTGAAGATAAGATTGGTCTTGATGTAGTAGAAGAACAGAAGAGATTTTTCGCTATCAAGTTATTAGAGAAAGATGACAAAATCGGACAGCTTATGTCTAGTGTACCTGATGTTACAGCAGAGATTGATAAACTTGAGAAAGATTTTGATGATGATACAGAAAGTATTATCACCAATGAAAGATATACATACATTTCATCAATTATTGGAGAGTGTGTAAAGAAGGCTCATTCTAAGGATAAGCTTACAACATCTGATAAGATTGATAAAATCGTAACTAACAGAATATTAGCACTTCCTATATTCGCAGTTGTTATGTTCCTGGTATATTACATTGCTATGGTAACAGTTGGTTCAGCGGCTACAGACTGGGCTAATGATGGTTTATTTGGCGATGGTTTCCACCTTTTCGGTATCGGTACTTCAGCTTATGAAGAAGTAGCTGACGAATATGGCGACTCAGATGAAATCATTGCAGCATATGTAGAAAGCCTTGGTTCTAAGGGCGAAGCAATAGCAGATGCTATTGATACAGAAGCAGAAGACTATGACTCAGAAGATGCTGTTAAAGCTCTTACAACTCTTAAGTCTATGGTTAAGTCATCAGATACAGTTGATTACTCTGTAGAAGATGAAGAAACACTTGCAACAGAAGATTTCACAGCAGATGCTGATGATATTAAAGAAGCTATTAACCTCGCTATCGAATATGATGGTACAGCTCCAGATCCGGCAGATTATGGCATATGGGTTCCTGGTATCCCAGTTCTTATTGGTGACGGACTCGATGCAATCGGTTGTGCAGATTGGTTAAATGGTCTTATCCTTGATGGTATTGTAGCCGGTGTTGGTGCTGTACTTGGTTTCGTTCCTCAGATGTTAGTATTATTCTTATTACTTGCTATCTTAGAGGCTTGCGGATATATGGCACGTATCGCATTCATTATGGATAGAATCTTTAGAAGATTCGGTCTTTCAGGTAAGTCATTCATACCTATCCTTATTGGTACAGGTTGTGGTGTTCCAGGTATTATGGCTTCCCGTACAATCGAGAACGAAAGAGACCGTCGTATGACAATTATGACAACAACATTTATACCTTGTGGTGCTAAGACCCCATTCATCGCTATGATTGCAGGTGCTATCTTCGGTGGTTCACCTTGGGTTGCAACATCAGCTTACTTCATCGGTATGGCAGCAATTATCGTATCAGGTATTATTTTAAAGAAGACAAAGTTATTCAGCGGAGATCCAGCACCATTCGTTATGGAACTTCCTGCATATCATATTCCAACAGTTGGCAACGTACTTAGAAGTATGTGGGAGCGAGGCTGGTCATTCATCAAGAAGGCTGGTACAATTATCCTTCTTTCTACAATCGTTGTATGGTTCACAACATACTTTGGATTTGCTGATGACGGATTCAGAATGTTAGCAGAAGATGAAATTGATATGAGTATTTTAGCTAAGATTGGTAATGCAATCGGCTGGATATTCACTCCACTTGGATGGGGTAACTGGCAGGCAGCCGTTGCTTCAATCACAGGACTTGTAGCTAAGGAAAATATCGTTGGTACTATGGGTATCCTTTACGGTGGTGGAGATGTATCTCCATATGCAGCACTTGCACTTGCATTTACTAAGTTAGCAGGTTTCTCATTCCTTACATTCAACCTTCTCTGTGCTCCTTGTTTCGCAGCAATCGGTGCTATTAAGAGAGAGATGAACAGTGCTAAATGGACTTGGATAGCAATTGGTTACCAGTGTGGATTTGCATATGTAGTATCACTTTGCATCTACAATATCGGAAGCCTTATCGCTGATGGAGTATTTAGTATCTGGACAGTTGTAGCATTTGTATTAGTAGCTGGTTTCCTTTATCTTTTATTCAGACCAACAAAGGAAGCGGAAGAATACAAGAAAGCAGCAGCTAACTAAGATTACTTCCTAATCATAATTATATAAGTGTTCAATCCGTCACTAAGTGGCGGATTGGATATATATTTTATTCATCAGATATAGCGGCAGATGTCAGAGTTGGTGTAAGAATGGAGGATTAATATGGGTACAGTAATCGTATTGGTGGTATTGGTGGTAATTGTAGCCGCTATTGTGTATACAATGGTTAAAGGCAAGAAGAATGGCAAACATTCATGCGGTGGAGATTGTGGTCATTGTGGAGGCTGCCACTAGGATAGGAGGCATTAATGCAGAAATACTATTCATGTGATAAAAATGCTTCTGAAGTAGTTGGCTATGAAAGAAGCGAAATGCAGAAGGACATAATTCTGCAAAGATTAAGAAACAGGGGATGCAGAATAACGAAACAGAGAATGATGCTTTTAGACATTATTCTTAATGAAGAATGTTCGTGCTGCAAAGAAATATATTATAAGGCATCAAAGCTTGATCCTAATATTGGAACAGCTACAGTATACCGTATGATTAATACACTTGAGGAGATTGGTGCTATTAACAGAAGAAATATGTACCGTGTATCGTGTGGAAGCGAATGTAATATGAACAACACATACACAGTTGAGTTTGACGATAATTCAGTAATCAATCTGTCAGCCAGCAAATGGAACCAGATAGTGCAGAAGGGTTTAACAGCTTGTGGTTACATAGACAGTAAGACAGTTAAGAGTATAACAGGAGGGCCATAATAATAATGTCCCTCCTGTTTTTGATAAAGTTTCTCAATTAATAAAAAATATGTGGTAAAACTAAAAAGTATGGTATAAGATAATACCTAAACAAAAATCAAAGTCAATTACGTCAGGCAGATGTTAATTGGGAATGGAGGATAAGATGAAAAACGTATTTAAGAAAATCGATGGAGTTAAGACAGGAATATTTGCAGCAGGTGTACTTTTTGGTACAGCAGGAATTAAGATATTATCAAGCCAGGATGCTAAGAAGGTATACACGAACTGTACAGCAGCAGTTCTTCGTGCTAAGAAGTGTGTAATGAAGACAGCAACAACAATTCAGGAGAATGCTGGTGATATCTATGCGGAGGCTAAGGCTATCAACGATGAGAGAGAAGCAGCAGAAGAAGTTGTAGATGATACAGTAGAATTAAACGAAGTATCAGAAGAAACAGAAAGCACAGAGCAGTAATAATATGCTGGAATAAGTGCTAAGAGGCAGAATATGAAATTTTATATTAAACACAGTATGACAGGACGTTTAAGAGTTCATATGGATATGAAGCATATGAGTTTTAAACAGGCAGATATATTAGAGTATTATATTAAAAATATAGAAACAGTGACTTCTGTCAAAGTATATGAAAAGACTTGTGATGCTGTTATAGAATTTAAAGGCGATAAAGCACAGATTATTAATGAACTTAAGCATTTTACATATTCACAGGTGGTAGTTCCTGAAGATGTGCTTAACAGTTCAGGAAGAGAGATGAATTCTTATTATCAAGACAAGCTGGTTAATAAGGTATTCTTAAGAGCAGCAAGTAAGCTGTTCCTCCCTATATCTGTAAGAAATGTTGTAACAACTGTAAAGTCAGTTAAATATATTGGCAGCGGTGTTAAGACATTGCTTAAAGGAAAGATGGAAGTACCTGTGCTAGATGCGACAGCAATCGGTGTTTCTATATTAAGAAATGATTTCAATACCGCAGGTTCTGTTATGTTCCTTCTTGGAATCGGTGAGATTATGGAAGAATGGACACATAAGAAGTCGGTAGGAGATCTTGCAAGGACTATGTCACTTAATGTAAGCAAGGTATGGCTTAAGACAGCCGATACAGAAGTATTAGTCCCTGTTAATGAGATAAAGAACGGTGATGAAATTATAGTTCATGTAAGTAATGTTATTCCATTTGACGGAGTTGTAGTTACTGGTGAAGCTATGGTTAATCAGGCTTCACTTACTGGTGAAGCAGTGCCGGTAAGCAAGAATACAGGAAGTGCTGTATTTGCAGGAACAGTTATTGAGGAGGGCGGACTCACAATAAAGGTTAAGCAGAGTGGCGGTAATAGTAAGTATGACAAGATTGTTAAGATGATTGAGGAGTCAGAGAAGCTCAAGTCTGGTCTTGAAAGCCAGGCTGAACATCTTGCGGATTCATTAGTTCCATATACATTAGGTGGAACAGCACTCACATATCTTCTTACAAGAAATGTAACAAAGGCATTATCAATACTTATGGTTGACTTCTCCTGTGCACTTAAGCTTGCTATGCCAATAACAGTATTGTCAGCAATAAGACAGGCTGGACAGAATGATATTACAGTAAAGGGTGGTAAGTTCTTAGAGGCAGTAGCCGCTGCAGATACTATCGTATTTGATAAGACAGGAACACTTACTAAGGCTGCACCAACAGTAAAATATGTATATTCATTTAATGGTGATAGTGAAGATGAGCTTTTAAGAATGGCTGCCTGTATGGAAGAACATTTTCCACATTCTATGGCCAAGGCAGTTGTTGATGCAGCAGCTAAGAAGAACTTACGCCACGAAGAAATGCATACAAAGGTTGAGTATATAGTTGCACATGGTATATCAACTACTATAAATAATAAGAAGACTATAATAGGAAGCTATCATTTTGTATTTGAAGATGAAGGCTGTACTGTGCCTGAAGGCAGACAGGAAATGTTTGATAATCTTCCAGAAGAATATTCACACCTTTATCTTGCAATTGAGGATAAGCTTGCGGCGGTTATATGTATAGAAGACCCTGTAAGACCAGAGGCTAAGGAAGTAATTAGTTCACTTAAAGAGCTTGGAATATCTAAGGTTGTAATGATGACAGGAGATAGTGAGCGTACAGCTAAGGCAATCGCAGGCAAGGTTGGCGTAGATGAATATTATTCAGAAGTACTCCCAGAAGATAAGGCTTCATTTGTTGAGAAGGAAAAAGCTGCCGGACGTAAGGTTATAATGATTGGTGATGGTATTAACGATTCACCGGCATTGTCAGCGGCAGATGTTGGTATTGCAATAAGTGATGGTGCTCAGATAGCAAGAGAGATTGCAGATATTACAGTTAGTGCTGATGATTTAGGGCAGATTGTATATCTTAAGGATTTAAGCAACAATCTTATTAAGAAGATTAACCGTAATTACAGAACTATAGTATCTTTCAACTCAGGACTTATAGCACTTGGTGTATTAGGTGTAATACAGCCAACAACATCAGCACTTTTACATAATACATCAACACTTTTCATCAGTATGAATAGTATGAAGAATATAACTTTAGCTGAGGAGCATAAGTAATAATCTTATAAATTACTAAAAATATAAAAAAGGAACACACTAATTGATATATTTTATCATTTGGCGTGTTCCTTTTTTGCGTTATTGATATTATAATACCAATAAAGGTTAGGTTAGACTAACCTAATTATATTAAATATGAAGGAGAGAAAATTATATGTTTCTTACTGTAAAAGATTTAAAAAAATCATATGGCAGTACTTCTAATAAAGTAGAAGTTCTTAAGGGAATTAATTTTGAAGTTGAAAAAGGGGAAATATGCGTACTGCTTGGACCATCTGGTTCGGGAAAATCAACACTTCTTAATATAATAGGTGGAATAGATGATGCTGATTTGGGATATGTAAGCATTGATAGTGAAAAGACTAAAGATATGAAAGAAAAAGAGCTTACAAGATACAGAAGAAAGCACCTTGGTTATGTATTCCAGATGTATAATCTTATACCTAACCTTAATGTTAAGGAGAATATCGAGGTTGGTGCTTATCTTAGCGATTCACCGCTTGATATTAACGAACTGCTTAATACATTAGGGCTGTATGAGCACAGGCATAAGCTTCCTAACCAGTTATCTGGCGGACAACAGCAAAGAACTGCAATAGGCAGGGCTATTGTTAAAAATCCCGACATATTATTATGTGATGAGCCCACAGGAGCACTTGATTATCACACATCTAAGGAAATCTTAAAGCTTATTGAGGATGTCAACAAGAAATACGGCAACACAGTCATAATGGTTACACATAATGATGCTATCCAGAATATGGCTGACAGGGTTATCAAGTTAAGAGATGGACAGATAAGAGATAATATAGTTAATAACAGTAAGGTATCTGCCGCTGACCTTGAATGGTAGATTAAATATTATATAATGGGAGTTAGATATGAAAAATCCTTTAATTAAACGATTGCCAAGAGAATTTACTGGTGAAATTGCAAAATATATAGTCATATTTATATTTATGACAGCTGTTATAGGGCTTATAAGTGGTTTTCTTATAGCTGATGGAAGCGTGCTTGATACATATAATAAGAGTTTTGATAAATATAATGTAGAAGATGGTAATTTTGAATTGTATTCCAAGGCCGATGATAAGCTGATTGACAGGCTGGAAGAAGAAAATGTTACTATATATGAGAACTTCTATAAAGAAGAAACTTTAAAAGTACACAATAATGAGAAGTTAAGAGAAGACGACCAGAGCACAATACGTTTCTATATTAATAGAGATGATATTGATAAAGTTGATGTTATGGAAGGCAGACTCGCAGAGGATATTAACGAGATTGCATTGGATAGAATGTATTCTGTCAATAATAATATTAAAATCGGCGACATAATTAATGTTGGCACAAGGGCACTTAAAGTAACAGGTTATGTTGCATTATCTGATTACAGCTGTCTTTTCTCGAACAACTCAGATACAATGTTTGACTCTTTAAAATTCGGTGTTGGTGTAGTGTCAGAGAGCTGTTTTGATATGTATGATGATACACATATTCATTATGTATATTCGTGGAAATATGATAATAAGCCTGCAGACGATATAGAAGAAAAAGAGATGGCAGATGATTTTATGAAAGTAATATCTAATAATGCTATACTTACTAATTATATTCCAGGATATCTTAATCAGGCGATACATTTTACCGGTGATGATATGGGAAGCGACAAGGCTATGATGATAGTTCTTTTATATGTTGTTATAGCTATTATGGCATTTGTATTTGCAGTTACAACTAATAATACAATATTCAAAGAAGCTAATGTTATTGGTACTTTAAGAGCTTCGGGATATACAAGGGGAGAGCTGTTGTTACATTATATTCTTCTACCGATTATTGTTACATTAGCAGGTGCACTTGTCGGTAACATATTAGGATATACATGGTTTAAGGATATATTTGTAGATACATATTATCAGAGTTATTCGCTTACAACTTATACAACACTTTGGAATGGTGAAGCATTTGTATTAACAACAGTTGTTCCATTTATAATAATGGTAGTGATAAATGTATTGCTCATAGGTTACAGGCTTCGTCTTTCACCACTTAAGTTCTTAAGAAAGGACTTGGCTGTAAGACAGAAGAAGAAAGCTGTGCATTTGCCAGGATTCAAGTTCTTTAACAGATTTCGTTTAAGAATAATTATACAGAATATGCCAAATTACATTACATTATTTGTGGGTATATTATTTGCCAATATACTCCTTCTGTTCGGTATTATGATGACCCCGCTTCTTGACCATTACCAGAATGAGATACAGGACAAACTTATAGCTAAACATCAGTATGTATTGAAAGTTCCGGTCGAGGTGGATAATGAGGCCGCAGAGAAATACTGTGTCAGGACACTTTCAACACTTGAGGGACGTTTAAAGAGTGAAGATGTATTGATATACGGAATTGCTGATGACAGCGAATATGTTGACATTAACAGTAGTGAACTTAAAGATGGTGAAGTGTATGTGTCACACGGCTATGCTGAAAAGTTCAAGATTAATAAGGGTGATAAGATAACGCTCAAAGAGAAATATGAGGACAAGGAATATACATTTACAGTTAAGGATATGTATGATTATCCATCAGCATTTGCAGTATTTATGGATGAAGGATATTTTAAAAATCTATTCGACAAAGAGGATGATTACTATTCAGGCTACTTATCATCAGAGAAGCTTGATATTGATGAGAAATATATTGCAACAGAGATTACACTTGATGATTTAACTAAGGTTTCAAGACAGCTTGACCGTTCTATGGGAGAAGTATTTGGAATTATTAAAGTCTTTGCAGTTGTATTATTTGCAGTATTAATGTTCTTGTTAACTAAGCTTATTGTTGAGAAGAATTCAACATCAATCTCTATGGTTAAGATATTAGGTTATTCCAACAGTGAGATAAGCAGGCTGTATGTCACCTCAACAACAATAGTGGTTGTCATATCAGTTGTTATCAATATTGCATTATCAGTTGTAATTATGAATAGCCTGTTCAGGGTATTTATGGAGAAAATGTCCGGCTGGATTTCCTGCTACTATGCACCATATCTGTTCGTAGTTATGTTCGTGCTGAATATCGGTGTGTATGCTCTGATTTCAGTATTTATGATGTATAAGATAAAGAAGATACCTATGGATGAAGCATTAAAGAATGTAGAGTAATAAAAAAGCTGTCCTGTTTAATGAATTGGATAAAGTGAGCAGATATAATTAGCTCATATTAATCCAATCATTAAACAGGACAGTTTTTTATTTATAATTAAGATGTTTTCTTTTGATTTTCTTTAAAATACTGAATTTCTTGAAATTTTTTATATTTAATTCTTGAAATTTTTCTCAAATCCTGAATTTCAGAAAAATTACAGCTATAACCGCAGTCTTGTAGTTAAGCCGCATATTCTGAGTCACCAAAGAAGTCATTGTACCATACAAGGAACATATATACTGTCCAGATTTTTCTTGAATTATCTGCCTTGCCTTCTTTATGTTCATCAAGATACTTAACAAGCTCATCTGTGTTGAAGTACTTGTTAGCAGCTTCGCTTGTGAAAGCTTTTTTAATCATATTGTAATATTTCTCGTCCTTTAACCATATTCTGATTGGCACTGGGAAACCAAGCTTCTTCTTCTCAGCAACCATATCAGGAAGATATTGGTTAGCAGCTTTACGCATAGCGTATTTAGTATTAGATTTATTAACTTTGTACTTAGTTGGGAGAGTTCTTGCTACATTGAATACTTCCTTATCAAGGAAAGGAACTCTTACTTCAAGGCTGTGTGCCATACTCATCTTATCAGCCTTAAGAAGAATATCACCGATAAGCCAGAAGTTAATATCTATATACTGCATTTTAGTTACATCATCTTTATCTTTAACTTTGTCATAAAATGGCTTAGTAAGTTCTTTATGGTTATACTTTCCAGTAGGGTTCTTTAATATCTTGGCACGTTCTTTTTCGTTGAACATAAATGCGTTACCGATAAAGCGTTCTTCAATATCCTTGCTTCCTCTTATAAGGAAATTCTTGCCCTTGAACTTAAATGGAACAGCCTGTGCAGCATTGGCAAGACACTTGCGGAGTCCCTTTGGAAGCTTTCTATAGCCTGCTGTATCAAGAGGTTCTTTGTAAATGTTATATCCGCCAAAGAACTCATCAGCACCCTCGCCTGACATTGAAACCTTAACATACTTAGAAGCAGTCTGGCTTACAAAGTAAAGGGCAATAGCAGCAGGGTCAGCTAAAGGCTCGTCCATATGATACTGGATTTTAGGGATAGCTGCCCAGTATTCTTCACTTGATACAAGCTTAGAATAATTGTCTATCTGGATTTTCTCAGATAAGGCTTTAGCGTAATCTATCTCGTTATATTTTTCGTAGTCAAATCCAACTGTAAATGTCTTGTCACCATTAAATGTAGCGGCAACATAGCTTGAGTCAACACCGCTTGAAAGGAATGAACCAACCTCAACATCACTAATCTTGTGGTGTTCAACTGAGTCGTGCATAGCATCGTCAATCTCTTTGACGAATTCATCTAAAGACTTGCTCTCATCAGCTTCAAATGTAGGCTCCCAGTATCTTTTTATGTTGATTTCTCCATTATGGAAAGTAAAGCAGTGACCTGGCATAAGCTTGTATACACCCTTAAAGAATGTTTCAGGAAGCACTGAATACTGGAATGTGAGGTAATTTTCAAGAGCAACATCATTAACTTCCTTCTTATATGCAGGGTGTGCCAATATGCTCTTAATCTCAGAACCATATATAATGTTGCCGTCAACTACAGTGTAGTAGAAAGGCTTAATTCCAAAGAAATCCCTTGCACCAAAGAGAGTTTCCTTCTCACTGTCCCATATAACAAATGCAAACATACCACGAAGCTTATTTAACATATCTTCACCGTATTCTTCATAAGCGTGAATAAGAACTTCTGTATCAGAGTTGTTCGCAAATATATGCCCCTTTTCAATAAGGTCTTTTCTTAAATCCTGATAATTATATATCTCACCATTAAATGTGATAACAATCTTTTTATTTTCGTTGAACATAGGCTGGCTTCCGTTATCAAGGTCGATGATTGAAAGTCTTCTAAAGCCCATATAAGCCTTGTCGTCTATATACTGACCGGCACTGTCAGGTCCTCTGTGGATGATTTTATTCATCATATCAGTAAGTACATCCTTACCATTTTCAAGGTATCCTGTAAATCCAGCAAATCCGCACATATTACAAAACCGTCCTTTCTTAAATGTGATTTATTACTATAATCCTTTAAAATACAGGCACAATAAAACCTGCATATTAATAATGTTTACACGAATATTACAACATATACGGCAGTATTTAGAATAACAGCCACCGTAAATGGCAAACCCTATGTAAATCAATTATGTAATTATAGCAAACTGGGATATTTAATACAAGATAATTGTTATGGCAAAACAGGCATTTACAAAGTAATAAAAATATTTTATAATTGTAAGCAAATTTTAATAATAGCTTGGATATAGTTCCAATATTAAATGCACAATATGGAGGATTAGTAATGGAAAAGATTAAGATGACAACACCACTCGTTGAGATGGATGGAGATGAGATGACAAGAGTATTGTGGAAGCTTATTAAGGAAGAACTGCTTTTACCTTATGTAGACCTTAATACAGAGTATTATGATCTTGGACTCGTCCATCGTAATGAAACTAATGATCAAGTTACTGTTGACTCAGCAGAAGCAACTAAGAAATATGGTGTTGCTGTCAAGTGTGCTACAATCACTCCTAATGCAGCAAGAGTTAAGGAATATGACCTTAAGGAAATGTATAAAAGCCCTAATGGAACAATCAGAGCAATATTAGATGGTACTGTATTCAGAGCACCTATTATTGTTAAGGGTGTTGAGCCATATGTTAAGACTTGGAAAAAGCCTATCACAATAGCAAGACACGCTTATGGTGATGTATACAAGGCATCAGAGATGAAGATTCCAGCAGCTGGCAAGGCAGAGCTTGTATATACAGATGAGCAGGGTAACGAATCAAGAGAGCTTATTCATAACTTTAAGGGGGCAGGAATTATTCAGGGTATGCATAACCTTAACGATTCTATTGAGAATTTTGCAAGAAGCTGCTTTAATTTTGCACTTGAAACTAAGCAGGATCTCTGGTTTGCAACTAAGGATACAATCTCTAAGAAGTACGATCATACATTTAAGGATATATTCCAGGATATATATGATAAGGATTATGCTGATAAGTTCAAGGAAGCAGGAATTGAGTATTTCTATACATTAATAGATGATGCAGTTGCAAGAGTTATCCGTTCAGAAGGTGGATATATCTGGGCATGCAAGAACTATGATGGTGACGTTATGTCAGATATGGTTGCAACAGCATTTGGTTCATTATCAATGATGACATCAGTTCTGGTATCTCCACAGGGATATTATGAATATGAGGCTGCTCATGGAACAGTTCAAAGACATTATTACAAGCACCTTAAGGGAGAAGAAACATCTACTAACCCTATTGCTACTATATTTGCATGGACAGGAGCTTTAAGAAAGAGAGGAGAACTCGACTCACTTCCAGAACTTTCAAAGTTCGCAGATACACTTGAAAAGGCTTGCATCAAGACAGTAGAAGATGGTAAGATGACTAAGGATTTAGCACTTATTACTACATTAGGTAATCCTGTAACACTTAATACACAAGGTTTTATTAAGGCAGTTAAGGAGACACTTGAAAGTCTTTTATAATTGTGCCAATAAAGGGTATTATTATATAGGATATTATATATAGAAGTGTTGGATTTCACTTGTGATATCTATAGATATTCGTATGAATTGAGGATTTTGAATGAAGTTTAAGTTTGAGGTTAAAGATCTTTTTAAACTCCCCAATATTTTATGTTATATAAGAATTGCACTGGTTCCGCTGTTTGTATATCTTTATTTTACGGCAGAAGAACCAGTGGATTATTATGTTGCGACACTTGTTGTAATGCTTTCGGGGATAACAGATTTTCTTGATGGGCAGATAGCAAGACGTTGTAATATGATAACTGATTTGGGTAAGATTATTGATCCGGCAGCAGATAAGCTTATGCAGCTTGCAATGTTAGTTACTCTGGCTATTAATATTCCATATATGTGCATACTTGCTGTATATCTTATTGTCAAAGAGGTAGTTATGGCACTTATGGGTCTTGTAGTTATGAAAAGGGCGAATAGGAGATTAGATGGTGCTAAATGGTATGGCAAGGTATGTACAGCAGTATTGTATGTGTGTATGCTTGCTTTAGTTGCATTTCCGCATATGCAGGTTAATCTTCAATATGTTATAATGATAGTGTGTGCAGCAGTATTGACATTTGCATTTATTATGTATATAAGAATATATATAATAATGTTAAAAGATAACCATTATGGTAATGATGAAAGAAAGTTGTATTAATATGTATAATATATTTGATATTACATTTAGGGAAATGAATGTTAACCAGTTAGCGGTATGGTTTTTTATATATAGTTTTTTTGGCTGGGCTATGGAATGTATAGTCATAAGAAAACAGCTTGGATATTGGGAGAACAGGGGTTTTGCCAAGCTTCCGTTCTGCGTTATATATGGATTTGGCGTGTTTATAGCATTTCATATATTTGCACCAATTGAGGGTAATTACCCTGCTTTATACATTGCTGGTGCTATATGTGCGACAATATTTGAGTATATGACAGCAAGACTTATGCAGAAGCTTTTCGGTGAAGTATGGTGGAATTACGACCATCTAAGATTTAATTATAAAGGAATAATATGCCTTCAAAGCACTCTTGGCTGGGGGTTATTAGCAGTTCTTATATTTAGTGTATTCAATAAAATGGTAGAACGTGTTGTATTCAGTATGGATATGAGGGTAACTACAGTGTTATCAATTGTGCTTGTTATATCATATGTTGTGGATTTCTCTTACCATTTTACTAAGAGAATTGCTAATAAGAAAATGGAAAGTGTAGTTGCACAGGCTTCAAGTGCTGGCAGCCTTCAGAGGTTTTTTCATAGATAATCAGCGGGGTGGACAATGTTAGAAAGTCTTAAGAATAATGTCAGGCTGCTTCGCAGGAGCAAACGACACGTAATTCTGTTTGAACTGACATATAAGTTACTGGCAGTAGCAGTTATATATCCTATATTAACTGCCGCCATTAATCTTTGTATGAAGGTTGCAGGAATCAGATATTTAACAAATGAATATATTGTAAAGGCACTGACAAACCCAGTTGTTATTATAGCTTTGTTTACAGGCATTATACTGTTTGTCGGTTACTGCATTTACGAGATGGCATATTTGGCTGTGTGCTTTGAAACTAAGAGAAAAGGTAATAACGCATCTATAATTGATAATATATATAATGCGTACCTGCGTCTTAAAAATTTAATCCGAATTCAAAGCATACCGCTTTTTTTATTTTTCTTTATTTCGATTATATTTATAAATGTTACAATTGTCGCTAATCTTATATATTCAGATACATTGAGCAATCTTATCGGAAGTACGATGAGAAGAAACAGGTATATGATATATATGCTTGTGGCAATAGTTATGGTTCTTATATATTATTATGTTATAAGAGGAATTTTCTCATTTAATATATATATGATGGAGGGGAAGAATTTCAGACAGTCATATAAGAAAAGCTCACAGATTGTAAGAAATAACAGATTAAGGGTAATTATGTCTGTTATTGTATATAATCTTGCAATATTTGCAGCTATAGCAGTGTTCTATACAGTTATTTCGCTTATACTTATAGGCGGTGTTAAGCTGTTGGATATGGCTTATCTTGGAAGTGCCGTATATTTATCAGTTCTTAGGGAATTGAGGGCCGGTGTGAAGATTTTTCTTGTGTTTATATCAATACCTTGTTCATTCTCAATGATTTCATATATGTATTATAAATATTCCAATCTGGATGATATTGAATTTGAATTCGTGGATATTGACGAAGGTTCAGCAAGGGTCAACAGGATAATATATGCAGTTGTGCTGGCATTATCCATAGTGCTTGATATTATATATATAATTGGGTCATTTAATAATAATCCGTTTGAGAGAGTGGCTATATTCCACAATACGGATATAACTGCCCACAGAGGTGCTTCAGTAGATGCACCTGAGAATACTCTTGCGTCATTCAGTAAGGCGATTGAAGATTTGGCTGATGTTATAGAGTTAGATGTCCAGATGACCAAAGACGGCTATATTGTTGTTATGCATGATACATCAGCATACAGGACTACAGGTGTTCTAAAGAATATTACGGAGCTTACTTTAAGAGAAGTTAAAAGACTTGATGCCGGGTATTGGTATTCAGAGGAGTACAAGGGCGAGAAAGTTCCAACACTTGAAGAAGTATTGCAGCTTGCCAAAGGAAAGATTAAACTTAATATAGAGATTAAAACGGCGGATAACAGTGATGAGGTAGCAAAGAAGGTTGTAAAGCTTATACAGAAATATTCAATGCAGGATTCGTGCGTTATCACCTCATTTGATTATAGTGCATTGCAGGCTGTTAGGTCTTATGATGAGGACATAGAAGTCGGGTATATATTATCGGTGGCTTATGGAAAGTTCTATGAAATAGATGACGTGGATTTCTTTAGCGTCAATGCTTCGTTCCTTACTAAGAGAGTTGTTGATGCTATTCATAATTCAGGAAAGCAGGTATATGCGTGGACTGTTAATAATGACGCTTCTATAAAGAATCTTACTAATAAAGGTGTTGATAATATAATAACTGACAAACCTGTAACGGCAAGAGAGGTTATATATTCAAGAGATACAAGTGAGACATTGATTAATATGATAAAGTATGTATTTAACCAGTGATTAGCTTGGTAACATATATGCGTAAATGTACGCGGAAACGGGGGTCTATATGTTAAGAGGTATAGGTACATCTAAGGGAATTGGTATAGGAAAAGCACTTATTATCCATAAGTGTAAGAATGCTGTTAGCCGTGCTAAGATTAATGATACAGAAGCTGAGGTTGATAAGTTCAATGAGGCTGTGGAAAAGTTCATACAGGAAACTAATGAGCTTGTGGATAAGTTGTCACAGAAGCTTAATGGTGATGATAAGAATGCTCTTGTATTAAAAAATCAGGAATATCTTATAAGAGATCCTGAGTTTACCAGTGGTGTAATAAGTGCTATAACTAATGACAAGCTTAATGCAGAAGCAGCGGTTGAAGATACCTGTGAGATGTTAAAGAACATATTCTTAAGCTTTAACAATGATACGATGACACAGAGAGTAGCCGATATTGAAGATATGAAACAGCGTCTTATAGCAATAATGCAGGGACAGAAGCATATTGATCTTACTAAGCTTTCTGATAATACTGTTATTATTGCCGATGAAATCCATCCATCTATGACAGCTAATATGGATACAGAGCATATTGCCGGTATTATATCAGAGAAGGGTGGAGATACATCACACGCTTCAATTCTTGCAAGAGCATTAGAAATCCCTGCTGTATTAAGTGTTAAGGATATATGCAGTAAAATAGCAGAGGGTGAGGAGGTTATAGTTGATGGAGCTTACGGCGAAGTATTCGTCAATCCTACACCTATAACTCTTAAGATATATAATAAAAAGAAAAAAGCATATGATGAAAGAGTTAAGGAACTTAAGAAATATATAGATAAACAGACTGTTACCAGGGATGGCAGAAAAGTAATGCTTGCTGCTAATATAGGCAATGCTGATGAGGCTGCTAAAGCTGTAAAGGCTGGAGCTGAGGGTGTCGGACTTTTCAGGACGGAATTCTTATTTATGAACAAGCAGGCACTCCCAACAGAGGAGGAGCAGTATAACGAATATAAGAAAGCAGCAGTTGTGCTTGATGGCAGACAGCTTACGATAAGAACGCTTGATATTGGCGGAGATAAAGATATTCCTTATATGGGACTCACAAAGGAGTTAAATCCATTTCTTGGATACAGGGCCATAAGGTTCTGCCTTGACAGGGTAGATATATTTACAACCCAGTTAAGGGCTGTATTAAGGGCAAGTGCATATGGCAATATAAGAATTATGATTCCTATGATAACTTCTGTTACAGAGGTGCAGGCAGTTAAGAAGATTATAAATGGTATATGCAGGGATCTGGACAAGAAAGACATTAAGTATGATAAGGACATAAAGATAGGTGTTATGATAGAGACACCAGCCGCGGCAATAATGGCAGATGTACTGGCACATGAGGTTGATTTCTTCTCAATCGGTACGAATGATTTGACACAGTATACACTTGCTGTTGACAGAGGCAATGAGAATGTTGCTTATCTTTACTCTGCACTCAATCCAGCCGTTATACGAAGTATTAAACACATAATTGAGTGTGCACATAATGCAGGTATAGAAGCAGGAATGTGCGGAGAAGCGGCGGCAGATGAAAGAATGATACCACTTCTTCTTAATTTTGGACTTGATGAGTTCTCTGTTACAGTGAGCAGGGTGCTTGAAACTAGAAAAGAGATAGCTTCGTGGAGCAGTAAGGAAGTAAAAGAGATAACAGAAAATGTTATGAATTATTCGGAAGAAAAGGAAGTATCTAACTATCTTAGCGACTGCATAGCAAAAGAATAGATTATTATATAATAAATGCTTTGTGATGATTGATATGTTAAGACATCTGCTTCTGGCATAATAGAATTAATTGGAGGAAAATATGGCATTATATGATACAGATGACGAGCAGGAAAAGGTTGTACTTGTCGGCGTAGAGTTAAATCCTCTTGACGACTGCGAGAAGTCGTTAGAGGAGTTAGCAGAGCTTGCTAAGACTGCCGGAGCGGTCACAGTAGGAAAGATGATACAGCCGCGTGACAGCTTCCACCCTGCAACATATATTGGTAAGGGTAAGCTTGAAGAATTAAGGCTTATGATAGATGAGCTTGGTGCAACAGGAATAATATGTGATGATGAGCTGTCTCCAGCACAGTTAAGAAATCTTGAAGATGTTCTTAATACTAAGATTATGGACAGAACAATGGTTATTCTTGATATATTTGCCGCAAGAGCTTCATCAAGTGAAGGTAAAATACAGGTTGAGATGGCACAGTTAAAATACAGGTCAACAAGACTTGCAGGACTTGGAACAACACTCTCAAGACTTGGTGGTGGAATAGGAACAAGAGGACCGGGTGAGAAGAAGATAGAGACAGACAGGCGAATAATAAGGGACAGGATTGCTCATTTGTCAGGTGAGTTAAAGGAGATTAAGAGCCACAGAGATGTGCAAAGACAGAACAGACAGGACAGTTCTACACCAGTAGCGGCTATAGTAGGTTATACTAATGCGGGTAAGTCAACACTTCTTAACAGGCTGACCGATGCAGGTGTATTATCTGAGGACAAGCTGTTTGCAACACTTGATCCTACAACGAGGGCACTTACACTTCCTAACAAGGAAAAAGTGCTTATGACAGATACTGTTGGATTTATCAGAAAGCTTCCACATAATCTTATAGAGGCATTTAAGAGTACACTTGAGGAAGCGAAATATGCAGATATGATAATTCACGTTGTGGACTGCTCTAATGATGATTACGAAAGACATATGGCAACAGTATATGAGACATTGAAGCAGTTAGATGTAGGTGATAAGCCGATAATTACACTTTTTAATAAATGTGATAAATACGGCGAACTTCCTATACTCAAGGACAGCAAAGCTGATTATGTTGAGAATATTTCAGCCAGGACGGGTGTGGGAATAGATGAATTTCTGGAAGATGTGCAGGATATTATATTAAAGAGCAGAATTAGAATAGAAAGAGTATTTCCTTACAGCGATGCAGGCAAAATCCAACTTATAAGAGAATACGGACAGCTTGAAAGTGAGGAATACACACAGGAGGGCATAAGTGTCAAAGGATATGTGCCAGCCTGGGTAGGAGGCAAACTATGAATTTAATTGCACTTGTTGATAAAAAATGGGGAATAGCTAATAAAGGAAGAGAACTTGTTGATATTCCAGAGGATAAGAAGCTGTTCCGTGAAGAAACTTATGGAAAAGTTGTTATTATGGGAAGAAAGACATTAGAAGCACTTCCTAACCAGTCAGCACTTGTTGGAAGAAAGAATATTGTTCTTACAAGAAATAAAGATTATGAAGCTAAAGACGTATGTTTATGCCATAGTGTTGAAGATGTGCTTGAGAAGGTAAAAAATGTGGATAGTAAGGACGTATATGTCATCGGTGGTGGACAGATATACAAAGAATTCCTTCCATATTGTGATACAGCACATATTACAAAGGTTGATTACTCTTACGAAGCAGATACTTATATAAGTGATTTCGATAAGCTTAAAGACTGGAGAATTACAGGACAGAGTGATGAACATACATACTTTGATATATGTTATGAATTTGTAAGGTATGAAAGAAAGGGTAAGGCTGATGAAATGCCAGAATAAAAAGAAAAATGTAAAGCGTGCTGTGGCTGGTATAATATTTCTTTCCGTAATAGCAATAATATTATCGGCATATGGCGTTACACAAATGTATGCTTCTCCAGAGAAAAAAGCTTTAAAAACGATGTTGAAATCTGGAGAACTTTTACAAAGCACAGTTGAAAAATATATAAACAACATAGATGTAAGTGCCAATAACTATACTGGAAAAATTAATATATCGGAGTTGATATATGATAATACTGATTATATGCAGGGTAAGAATAGTGCAGAATATACCATTACAGCTAATATCGATAATAATGGAATAAATGTAGTTATACCTGAATTGACTAATGATACATTTTTAATATCTAAAGCTGATATATCAAGATATATTAATATAGATGCAGATCAGCTTAAGCCTGTTTTAAAAGCTGCATTAGCTGACTTTGTGAAGGGCTATGAAGTTATGGCAATGGATTGCGTGAATACAGTCAGCGAAACAGGAAAACACACTTATAATATTAATATAGATGAAACAGCTTTAGTTAATGGCTTTAATACATTTGTGGATGAATTATATAAAGATTCACAGGTTCTTCCATATATTTCGTTGTTAAATGTATATGGCATAAAAAAGGACAGTATTAAATCTGAATTTGCCACGGAAGTAAAGGACTGCAATGTAGTGCTTGATATAGAGGCTGACAGGGATAATAACCTTGTAAAGGTGAGTGCTGTAGTATATTACAATCAAAACGCTGTCTGTAATATGGTTATTGATTTTGATGGACTGGATAATATGACGCTATATATTATGGCTGAATATTCACAGGCTGAATATGTGAATTCGGTAATACAGATAGATATGCAAAGTGATAATGTAATAGGAGTGTCAGCCGATGCAGATATACATTTTATGAATCACAGTTTAAAGTTTAAGGCATCAGGAAATATTAATATCCAATAAGTCTTTGCAAAATAATTATTTTACATTTCTGTAACCAATCCTGAAAAAAGCGTACTCTATAAGTGAAAGCTTTCAAAAAGAAATAATTAAGGACGATTTAATAAAGTGTGCAGCGAAGAAAAAATAATTGATTTAATAGCAAACAGAGATGAATCTGGAATGCGTGAATTAATGGAGCGGTATCAAAGACCATTAATGAAGCTTGCAATGAATATGCTTGACAGTGAGGAAGATGCGAGAGAATGTGTTAATGATACGTTTTATGAAGTATGGAAATCAGTTCCAGATAACAGACCGCAATATTTGTTTGCATATTCAGCTACTATATGCAGACATATAATCTGCAAGAGAATAGACTATGACAATGCATTAAAAAGAAGCTCTAATGTTATAGAACTTACAGCCGAGATGGAACAGTGTATCGGCAAGCCTGATAAAGCACTTGAGGGTGATGAACATATGGTAGGAGAATTGATTAATACATTTCTTAAAACATTGGATACTGATAAGAGAAATATATTTATCAAAAGATACTGGTATTCACAACCTGTTAAAGTTATATCAAAAGAACTTGGAAAGAGCGAAAGTTCAGTTAAGGTTGCACTGCACAGATTAAGGAAAGATTTAAAGAAGTTTTTGGAAAGTGAGGGCGTTTTGGTATGAATGGTGAGAAATTATTTAAGTCAATGAACAATATTAATCAGGAGTGGATTGAGCAGGCAAAGCCAGCTAATAAGCCTGTCATAATGAGAACCAGATCAAAAATATATAGAAATATAGCAGCAGCGGCAGCCGCAGTGATTGCAATCTCGGGATTAACTTACACTGGTGTATACGCGTACCAGAAGTATCTTGTCCCAAAGAGTAATGTCAATTTTGAATCTCATATAAGCGGGGATAGTTCGGTTAATGTCTATAATACAGGTAATGTTACATCTACAGAAGAATCTAATGTTGACGTGGAATGGGGAAAATATGTTGCTAATGGTGGAAGATTTTATATTGAACTGACTATAAAGTCAAAAGACGGAAGTCCGATTATACCTAATGATGATACCTTAAGTCCAATAATTGGTACATTTGATTTTGCAGATACTGTAATAAAAATAAGTGATGAAACAGACCAGTTCAAATCAACAGGTACATTATACCATCTTAATTATAATGGTATGTCAGATGATGGTTCAGAAATATATGCAGAATTAATATATGTTAATGCTGATTCAAGAGATATTGTTAATCATAACATTTCGATTGATGTTAAGGATCTTAAGTGTACGTACAGAAATGGTGAAGATAATAAAACAAGAGAAACCAGAACCTTAGCAACAGGGGAGTGGTCTTTTGAAACAGTTCTTAAGAGTAGCAGCACAGGTGTGCTTAGTACAACTCCTAATATATCGGTTACATCATCTTATAATGCAGACCAGACTATCAATATAGATACACTTAAATGTGATGGATTCGTACTTGATATATATGGAACAGGAAATGCAGACTTTAAGTGGTTTGGCATGAGTGGTAAATATGCACCTGTAGTACATCTTAAAGATGGCACAGTTGTTAGTATTGACGACAAAACTTCTGATTTAAGTGCCAAAGCAGGTATTATGCATATATCATTTGCATTAAAACAGGTTATCAGTGTTGATAATATTGCATCTATTGAGTGGCATGGTGTAACAATATATTCAGCAGAATAATAAACGATAATTAATAACTACAGCTCCTAAAATGTAAAATAACCTAAAATAAACCCTTCAAAAGTAAGACACTGTTTCGACTTTTGGAGGGTTTTAAATGTTTATTAATTAAATAGCAATCTGTTATGAATATACAATGTATGTGCTGTAGCGGAATCTTCTTAAACGCTGTTCCATTTTAATAGCATTTAAGAGAATACGGTAAGCACCGACCTGGACTTTATAATAGCCGTCCTCATATATTATAAATGCAGGAAATCCGTCCATTAAAAGTGAATTTAACATTCTGTCGGCATTATCCTTGTTGCGGTATGCACCAACCTGTACACGGTAAAGTGCTTCATTTTCTGTGTCATAATCATTATTGTCACAAGGACATTGTGGCATAATATTTGAATTACTGACAGGGACAGAAAACACCTCGTTATCAGGTGGGATGGAATTAACCATAGCTGTGCTGTCAATTGGGGCAGAAGCAGTTCTGCCAGAGTTATTCATTTGGTTGTTGCTACTATTATTGTTGTTACTATTGTTGTTGCTATTGTTGTTGCTATTATTATTGTTGTCAGTGCGATTGCTTTTATTGGAAGTGGTATTTCCGGGCCTGCCTGATGGTATGCTTTCTAATATTCCGTCTGCGATTGCTTGTGCAATGCTGTCGAATTCTTCATCAAATAGATAATTGTCTTTATCGTTGTTAATAAATCCAGCTTCAACAAGAACGGCTGGCATTTTGGTACGTTTAAGGACAACAAGGTTTTTGCGTTCGTCTACACCAAGATTTTTAAAGCCTGCATCTTCAAGCTGGTTATTAATATTTCTTGCCACCTCAGCCTTTAAACCAGTATCGCTGTATACAAGGGTTTCAACGCCCGAATACTGGTTAGGATTTTCTGAGGAATTGCGGTGTATTGATACGAAAAGGTCGGCACCGGAATTATTCGCATCGGTTGCTTTCTTAAATGGAGTTTCGTATTCGTCAGTAGTTCTTGTGTAATATACATCTATGCCATTTTTTTTAAGTATGTCACCGACAGCTAAAGTAAGGTCGAGAGTGTCATCTTTTTCCTGTCTGCCATTATATACAGCACCGGGGTCGCTTCCACCGTGTCCAGCATCAAGGGCGATTCTATAATCAGCCATAAATCCTCCTAAAGGAAATATCAGTTTATTTTATTCATAAAATTTCATAAAGATACATATAATAATCAAAAATATAATGAATAATATAAGAGGAATTAGATTATGGTGTATGTACATACAATGGAAACTCCTGCCGATGCAATAGATAAAGGGAAAATGCGCATTAACGTATATGATAAACAGCAGGGCACACCATTGGCAGATGCAAGGATTTCACTTGCATATACAGGAAATCCTGAAAGAATTATCAATGAGATAACTACTGACTCAGAAGGAGCAGTTAATCTTGATGATCTTCTCACACCGCCGGTGGAGTATAGTATGGAACCAGGTGAGAACCAGCCATTTTCGGAATACACTATTGATGTTAATGCAGATGGTTACGAGGAGATTAATATATCCGGTATTGATGTATTCTCAGGGGAAACAAGTATTCAGAATGTGTATTTGAATGAGGATAACAGTGAGATTCCTGAGAATAATATTGTAATTCCAGTTAATACGCTGTATGGCAGCTATCCTGCCAAGATACCAGAGACCGAGATTAAGCCGGTACGCCAGTCGGGGGAGATTGTGTTAAGCCGCGTTGTAATACCAGAAACAATAGTTGTGCACGATGGTGTTCCTACAGACTCCACAGCACTTGATTATTATGTGAGATACAAGGATTATATTAAAAATGTAGCGAGCAGTGAAATATATTCGACATGGCCAAGACAGACGTTGGAAGCTAATATTTTAGCGATTATGTCCTTTACCTTAAACAGAGTGTATACAGAGTGGTACAGAAACCAGAATTACAACTTTACGATAACCTCATCAACTGCATTTGACCACAAATGGGTCAACGGACGTAATATATTTGAAAGCATTTCACAGGTTGTGGATGAAATATTTGATAATTATCTGTCAAGACCGAATGTAAAACAGCCGATACTAACACAGTATTGTGATGGAAAGAAATCGAGCTGTCCTGACTGGATGACACAATGGGGAAGTAAATATCTGGGTGATCAGGGATATTCCTCAATAGATATATTAAGATATTATTATGGAGATAATATGTACATTAATACGGCTGAACAGATACAGGGTATTCCGTCATCGTGGCCTGGTGCAGACCTTGATATAGGCTCATCAGGGCAGAAGGTAAGGCAGTTACAGGAACAGCTTAATCTTATAGGGGATTATTACACGGCAATACCGGCACTGACGGTTGACGGGATATATGGAGAGCGTACAGCGGAGGCAGTAAGGCAGTTTCAGAGAATTAACAATATGCCGCAGACTGGTGTTGTGGATTTCCCAACATGGTACAGAATATCGGACAGATATGTAAGGCTGTCAGGAATTGCAGAGCTTAATTGAAAATTTCTGCAATTATTTTCATAATTATATAAAATATTAGTTGACAGCTATAATTATTAGTGATACACTCTAATAGTTGTTAAACAAAGCAGAGTATCCACTCTCACCTTAGCGCAATCGGGCGACTTGGGTTTATATTTTTAAGAATGTGCATGATAAACAGCAATTAAGATGCATTATGATTAAAAAGTGGATAGTCTGACTATCCACTTTTTTTGATTTTGGAGGTGCACTACTATTAGCGAATTAATGATTAACGAGCAGATCCGTGATAAGGAAGTTCGTGTTATTGGAGAAGAAGGACAGCAGCTTGGAGTTATGTCTCCTAAGGATGCTATGAAACTGGCAAGAGAGGCAGAGGTTGATTTAGTAAAGATTGCCCCATCTGCAAAGCCACCTGTATGTAAGCTTGTGGATTATGGCAAGTATAAGTATGAACTTGTCAGAAAAGAGAAGGAAGCTAAGAAGAAGCAGAGAACAATAGAAGTCAAAGAAGTTCGTTTGTCACCTAACATAGATGTTAATGATTTGAATACTAAGTGTAATTCAGCAAGAAAGTTCATCGAGAAAGGCGATAAAGTAAAGGTATCTTTAAGATTTAGAGGCCGTGAGATGGCACATATCGATTCCAGCAAGCATATATTAGAAGATTTTGCTGAGAAGTTAAGTGATATTGCAGTAGTAGACAAAGCTCCAAAGTTAGAAGGCAGGAGCATGACTATGTTTTTAACTGAAAAACGTTAAAATATTATTTATTCCATATGAGAATTAAATTAGGAGGATTATTATGCCAAAGGTAAAGACAAAAAGAGCAGCTGCAAAGCGTTTTAAAGTAACTGGAACAGGTAAATTAAAGAGAATGAAAGCTTACAAGAGCCATATTCTTACAAAGAAGACTACTAAGAGAAAGAGAAATCTTAGACATGCAGCTATGACAGATGCAACTAATGTAAAGACAATGAAGAAGATTATGCCATATTTATAAGATATGGATGTCTGTGATTGATTATTAGGAGGAAATTAAGAAATGGCAAGAATTAAAGGCGGTATGAACGCAAAGAAGAAGCATAACAGAGTATTAAAGCTCGCTAAGGGTTATAGAGGAGCTAGATCTAAGCAGTACAGAGTTGCTAAGCAGTCTGTAATGAGAGCTCTTACAGAGAGTTACAAGGGTAGAAAGCAGAAGAAGAGACAGTTCAGACAGTTATGGATTGCAAGAATCAATGCTGCAGCAAGAATGAACGGTCTTTCATACAGCAAGTTTATGTATGGTTTAAAGTTAGCTAACATCGACCTTAACAGAAAGGTATTAGCTGAGATGGCTGTAAACGATGCAGAAGGATTTGCTAAGTTAGCAGAAGTAGCTAAGGCTAAGCTTGCTTAATTAAGATTTATATTGGTATTAATACCAGTTATATAAAAGGCAGAAAGCGAATTGATGTGTTCCAGTAATTCGGGAGCATATCAGATTGGGCTTTTTGCCTTTTTTTGTGATAATATTGTGAAACATTTGCATAATACTGGTTTTAAATGTGATATTGTGGTATAGTTTATAAGTCGGTGTTACGGCAATATTTAATGTGGAGACAGGTTATGAGAAAAGTATTAAAGAATAAAGTTGTAAAATATGCTGTTACAGCAGCTATGGTTATGTCAGTTATGATGACAACAGCCTGTAACAGTAAGATAAAGGTAGATTATGGATACAATCCAACTGATTATGTAGAGCTTGGAGATTATAAGGGAATTCAGGCTGAGGTTGATGTAACAGCCATAACTAATCAGGTTATAGATGATAAGATTGCAGAACAGCTTGAAAGTGAGACAACATATACAGATGTTAACAGGGAAGCACAGAAAGGCGATAAGGTTACATTTGGTTATACTGGTACATCAGGCGGACTTTCAATAGATGATTTTACTGGTTCTGATTATAGTATGACACTTGGTAAGGATGCTTTCCCTGTTGCAGGAACTGGCTTAGATGAAGAATTATATGGAATGGTTGCAGGACAGACTAAGGTAATAACAATCACACTTCCAGAGAATTCAAAGTATTCTGATTATGCTGGCAAGAGAGTTGTATTTGAGCTTACAATGAGTTATGTACAGCAGGCTAATGTTCCTATGCTTACAGATGCTTTTGTTAAGAGTGCGTTCAACTGCGAAACAGTTGATTCATATAAGGCACATGTTAAGAATGATGTCAGTGGAACAATAGAAACTAAGATAACAGAAGCTAAGAATGAAGCAATACTTACCCAGCTCCTTGACAAATGCAAGGTTACAGGTTATCCAGAGGAATTCCTTGCACAGCAGTCATCAAAGCTTGAGGAATCAATAAGCTTTTACAGCACACTTCAGGGAAAGACTAATGATGAATATTGCCAGAACCTTTATGGCATGACATTTGATGAATTCGTTAAGGCATCAGCAGGACAGCAGCTTGTATATCAGGCAATTGCAGAAAAGGAATGTCTTGCAATTACAGATTATGAATACAAGGATGACCTTGAGCAGTTCGCTAAGGACAGCGGTTATTCAAAGGTAGATACATTTACAGATAAATATGACAAAGAAACTATTGTTAAGTCTATGCTTGTTAAGAAGGCACAGAATTTAGTAATGGATAATGCAGTCATAACAGAGAAGTAGGATATAAGAATATATTTGTTGAATATACGGAAAATGTATGTTTGTGGAATATAAAAACTATATACTTATGAAATATATAATAAAGTATATATTGCAAATCAGAAATCATAACTGGATAAATATATTTAATGATATACTAATTCAGGCAATGGTTTCTGATTTTTTGCTTTTAAAAATATCGAACATTTGTTATACTGAATTATGATACTGTGTATGCACAGTATGTGAAGGTTAAGTTTAGATGCACTGTTGATTTTAATTAAGTGCATTTGTAAGTTAAAGTGGAGATAGTGTGAGTATAATCACACATTGGATTGGAGAGTATATGAATTTAGATGGTTTAAATGACTGCCAGAAAAGAGCGGTTAAAAGGACAGAAGGTCCGCTTCTTATTATAGCGGGTGCAGGTTCTGGAAAGACAAGAGTTCTTACTAACAGGATAGCCTATCTTATAGATGATTGTGGTGTAGCACCATATAATATACTTGCTATTACATTTACTAATAAAGCGGCAAGGGAGATGAGAGAGAGAGTTGATGCGACAGTAGGACAGCAGGCTGGCGAAGTGTGGGTAAGCACCTTCCACTCTACCTGTGTGCGGATTCTCAGGCGTTATATAGATAGAATTGGTTATTCCAATACATTTACAATATATGATACAGATGACGTCAAGAGTGTTATAAAGGATATATGTAAGAAGTTCAATATAGATACGAAGATGCTCAAGGAAAAGACAATTATGAATGCGATATCGCACGCCAAAGATGAGCTTATGAGTCCGGATCAGATGGAGCTTGAGGCTGGTGGTGACTACAACGGCAAGAGAATTGCCAATGTATACAGGGAGTATCAGAAGACATTAAAGCTTAATAATGCACTTGATTTTGATGATTTAATATACAAGACAGTAGAATTATTGGAAAATGATGCTGAAGTACTTAATTATTATCAGGAACGATTTAAGTATATTATGGTTGATGAGTATCAGGATACTAATACATCGCAGTTTAAGCTTATATCAATGCTTGCCGCCAAATATGGCAATCTCTGCGTGGTTGGGGATGATGATCAGTCAATATACAAGTTCAGGGGTGCTAATATTACCAACATATTGAATTTTGAGAATACATTTGCAGGAACTAAAGTAATAAAGCTTGAGCAGAATTATCGTTCAACACAGACAATTCTTAATGCAGCCAATGCGGTCATAAGCAATAATATAGGAAGAAAAGCAAAGAGTCTGTGGACAGAGAATGGCGAGGGTGAAAAGGTTAATTATACACTTTATGAAAATGGATATGATGAGGCACAGGGTGTTGTTGACAGCATAAGTTCTATGGTAAGGGACGGCTGGAATTACAACGATATTGCCATATTATACAGGACTAATGCACAGTCTAGAGCGTTGGAAGAAAAGCTTATGTTAAAGAATATACCATACCGTATATATGGCGGAATAAGCTTTTATCAGCGTAAGGAAATAAAAGATATACTTGCATATTTAAAGACTATAGACAATGGTATGGACGGACAGGCAGTAAAGCGTATTATCAATGTTCCAAAGCGTGGAATTGGTGCGACAACAATTGAACGAGTTCAGGAATATGCAGACCAGAATGACATAACATTCTGGCAGGCTCTGTGCGATGCTGAGCATATCGATACGATAAAACGAGGTGTTGGAAAGTTAGAGCCATTTGTTACACTTATAGGTTCACTTAAGGCAAAGCAGGAATTTATGAGCATAAAAGAACTTGCCGAAACTGTTGTAAGTGACACAAGATATATAGAATGTCTTGCAGAGAGCGAAACAGCAGAAGAAATAGAAGCAAGACAGGAAAATATAGATGAATTGATTAACAAAATAGTAAGCTATGAGGAGAGCTGCCGACAGAAGGAAGAAACTCCTACATTAAGCGGTTTCCTTGAAGAAGTTGCACTCATAGCAGATATTGATAATCTTAATGAGTCAGATAAGCAGGTAATGCTTATGACATTACATAGTGCCAAAGGTCTTGAATTCCCTATTGTGTATATGACAGGAATGGAAGATGGCCTTTTTCCAAGTTATATGACAATAGTGTCAGATGACCCTGCAGAGATAGAGGAAGAAAGACGACTTTGCTATGTAGGAATAACAAGAGCAGAGAAGATACTTAACTTAAGCAGTGCGAAGATGCGTATGGTACGCGGTGAAACACAGATGAATAAAGTATCACGCTTTATTAAAGAAATTCCCGAAGAATATATGCACATAGAAAATAATAGTTCAGGATATAATAAAGGTAAGATTGCATATGGAGGAAAAGATGACTCAGAGGAAACACGTTCGTATAATATCAGAGCCAATGCCAAAGCCGCTCTTAACAGATACGGTTCAGGCAATGTGAATTATAAAGAACCAAAACGTGTATCAATCGGCGGCTCAACTTCAGCAGGCTACAGGTCTTCTGTGAGAAAGGCGAATACTAAGGTTGGTTTTGGTAAAGAATTTCCTATGGATATATTTGATTTAAAGAAGTCATCGAAGGCTGCTGGAGCTGGAGACAGTGGAACTGGCGGTAGATTGACAGCAGGTGGAAAATCTGTATCAGGCGGAAGTTATGCAGGTGCTTCATATGGCACAGCGGGTTTGACTGCCTCTGTTGGCAGTGCTGGAGGAACATCTGGACTTGGATATGGTGTTGGCGATACTGTGGTCCATGCCAAGTTTGGAAAAGGAAAAGTAATTTCAATTGATAATGGCACAAGAGATTATATGGTAACTGTAACATTTGATGAGTATGGTTTAAAGAAAATGCTTGCAGGCTTTGCAAAGCTTAAAAAAGCCTAAATATGGTGACAAATAAAATATGTTGTGATACAATATATTTACTTTAAAAGTGTTTTGAAAGGAGCGGTTGTTATGAATAAGGATAAGATTGAAGAGCTTATTGCGGCAAGCAAGCTCAATGAACTTCTTCACAAGAAAGATGTAGAAGAGAGCAAGAAGAAAAGTAATGTAATTATCATAGTATTAGCAGTTATTGGAGCGGTTGCAGCATTAGCAGCTATCGTATATGCAATCTATAGATACTTCACACCAGATTATCTTGATGATTTTGATGATGATTTTGATGATGACGACTTTGATGAAGACTTTGAAGATGATGATGAATTCGAGAACTAATTATTCTGCCAATTAAAGAATGATTAAGACAAAGACCACTGGCTGGCTTACAGCCAGTGGTTTTTTAGATGTTCGGTGATGTGGGAGGAAGGCTGGTTAGCTGGTGGTTGGTTCGTATAAAAAATTGATAAAGAATAAGGACAGGGTTAGTTTCCTGATTGATTATATAGAAGGATTGGAGATAAAAGATGAAAAAAGGCGGCATATATACAGGTTATGTAGAAAGCGTGGATTTTCCTAATAAGGGAAATGTAATAGTTAAGACAGAGGAAGACGGACAGACTATAGAGGAAAAGGTTGTGGTAAAGAATTCAATACCGGGACAGACAGTTAAATTTATGGTAAATAAGAAGAAGCATGGCAAATGTGAAGGAAGGCTTCTTGAAGTTGTCTGTCAGGCAGATACAGAAACTAACGAAAGATGTGAGCATTTTGGCAAATGCGGTGGCTGCGTATACCAGACTGTGAAGTACGAAGAACAGTTAAAGATGAAAGAAAATGCAGTGAAGAAGCTTCTTGCTCCTGTTATTAATACAGAATATGAGTGGGAGGGAATAATTGGAAGCCCTGTATCAAGTGAATACCGTAACAAAATGGAATTTTCATTTGGCGATGAGGTAAAAGATGGTCCGATAGCTCTCGGTTTACATAAGAGAAACAGTATGTATGACATAGTAACAGTAACAGGTTGTAAGATTGTGGATAATGATTACAGAAAAATACTCAAGTGTGTATATGATTATGCACTTGAGAAAAATCTCACTTATTACCACAAAATGAAGCACGAGGGGTATCTTAGACATTTGCTTGTAAGAAAAGCCGTAAAGACAGGACAAATCCTTGTGGACATTGTGACAACTACAATTAATGATATCCCTATGGACGAGCTTGCAGACAGATTAAAAGCATTGTCACTTGATGGAGAGATAACAGGCTTCTTACACACTTACAATGACAGTGTTGCCGATGCAGTAATCAATGAAAAGACAGATATAGTATTCGGAAGGGATTATATTGAAGAAGAACTTCTTGGACTTAAATTCAAGATTACAACATTTTCATTCTTCCAGACTAACTCACTTGGTGCAGAAGTACTGTACTCAAAGGCAAGAGATTATGTCGGAACAACAAAAGACAAGGTCATATTCGATCTGTACAGTGGAACAGGAACAATTGCACAGATGTTAGCCCCGGTTGCAAAGAAAGTCATCGGCGTTGAGATAATACCAGAAGCTGTCGAAGCAGCCAGGATTAATGCTGGCATAAATGGACTTGATAACTGCGAATTCATCGCAGATGATGTGCTTAATGCTCTCGATAACATTAAGGACAAGCCGGACTTTATCGTCCTCGACCCACCAAGAGATGGTATCAATCCTAAGGCACTTAAGAAGATAATTGACTATGGTGTGGAGTCAATGGTGTATATTTCCTGCAAGCCTACAAGCCTTGCAAGAGATCTGGTTATGTTGCAGGAGAGTGGGTATGAGGTTAAGAAGGGGTGCTGTGTGGATATGTTTCCGAATACGGGGCATGTTGAGACTGTCTGTCTTTTGTCCCAATTAAAATAAAAATAAATTTTCTAAAAATGAAGAAAGTAGGCAACCACAGTGTCCGCAAGATAAGTGAGAGAACAATTGTGGAGGTACTGAAGCATTTTAAGATGATTCAAGAGAAATAAAAAGATTTTGTTCAATAGGAATTTGTAGGAGAACTACCATTGTGATCAGAGAATTACGAAAAGCAGATGTAAATAGAGTTGCAAAGATATGGTTGGACACTAATATAAAGGCACATTATTTTATATCTGTGCAATATTGAAAAAATAATTTTGAATTAGTGAAAGAACTATTATTACAGACAACTGTCTATGTCTATGAAGATAATCAAGGAATACGGGGCTTTATAGGTCTAAACAATGAATATGTTGAGGGCGTTTTTGTTTCTGAAGGAATGCAATCGCATGGTATAGGTAAGGCTTTGTTGAATTATGCAAAAGATAAACGGAGTAAATTGCTTTTGAATGTATATCAAAAAAATACACGAGCAATATCTTTTTATCAAAGAGAGGGATTTGAAATTCAGAATAGTGGTTTAGATGAAGCTACTGGAGAAAAGGAATATGTAATGGTATGGCAGTGGAAATAGAAGTTTAAGTTTATAAAATGAATAATGGGTAACAGGGTTACTTTTTATGTATGGATACACTTAAGTATGAGATTCCAAATGAAATAGATAGAATTTTTTTCAATCATAAGAATGTAGGAATTATGGCATATAACAATGTCAGAAAACCTACATTCTTATTTTTTATTTTATAATATATTGTTGATTCAATAGGAATCAGAATCAGCAAAAGTCATTAATTTAAAATCATTTAATTCAAATCAAAATTCAAATTATTGATATAAATAGTAAAGTATGATTGTAAAAAATATAGAACTCACAATATATGTTTGTATCACCAGATAAGCACTGCGATAAAGAATTCCGAAAGGTATTTTTTGAAAAAAATTTAGAAATGTGGTTTGTTGACCGCTGGGGGAAATAGTCAATTGTATGATTATGAAGAAGGAGGAAAGTATTTATCAGATACGAAAACTACATTAACAGTGTTGTACTATGAGTATTTGAAAATGTTGGAAATTTATAAATGATTGTATAATTACTTGGTATACAACAAGTAGGGAAAAGATATGAGAACGGATAAGATAGGTATTAATATTTCAAGGTTAAGAATTGAACGTGGAATCACGCAGGAACAGCTTGGCAGGGATATTGGACTGACAGCTTCTGCTATTTCAAATATAGAGTGTGGCAGGAGTGTGCCATCAGTGGATACTTTGTGCAAGTTTTCTGAGTTGTTTGGGGTTAAGGTCGACACCATATTATCTGATAAATCTGACTCAGACCTGAATAAGCTTGAAATGGAAGAAAAACTTGTTACTGTTGACAGATATTTATCTGAAATAAAAGAGATATCGGCTAATTACAGTATAGGTCATAGAAATTATGAGATTAGCAGGAAAGGAGGAGAAATAGTTTATAAAGCATCATCAAAGGAATAGATAAAATGTTAAATATGAGGAGGAAAACAGAGTGCACAGATTGAAAAGATGGATAAATGAAGAAGTTAGTTTTTATAAAGAACAATTAAAAGAGAGTCCACTTGAAACAATAGCTATATATCTTTCGTGGGTATTTGTAATTATTATTGGATTAATGGCAGTATTTGCATATATAAAATTTATTATTGATGGTGGATATCCAATGAGTGTTGCCAGAGTTAAAGAAAATGGAGCTTTTGCCAGTGCTAATTTTACAAGTGGAACAACATATATAATATCCAATAATGTGGTTTGGATTATATTGGCAATAATTATTTGTATACAGACACTGGTTTCAATTATTTTAATGTTTGCGGAAAAAGTAATATGGAAATGGATATTGTTTATTATAGATATAATTGCAATGGTATTTTGTGTTGTGAAAATATCAACGAATCACAATTATTTATTAAATAATGATATGGGATTAATATATACGGCTGTTCTGCTTATTACAATTATAGTTTTCTTTAAACTTCTTATAGATAGTGATGGCAGTTATGTATTTCTTGCAGAAGGATTAGGATTAGCAGCATATCTTATTATACTGGCGTTAATTTTATTATTGGAAAATATAGTGGCGATTGGTGCATTAGCAGGAGCGATTATAGTTGTAGGAATAGTGGCTGCTATATTAATATTTGGTAATAGTTCAAAGGAGAGTGCAGGAAGTACATCTTCTGGAAGTGGAGGTTCGACCTCATATAAAAGTTCATCAGGTAATGTTGGTATGAAAAGCAGAAAGCCAGATAAAAAAACGGCTAATACACCAGCTCATAAAAAAGATAGTAACCCTAACCATCATTATATTGCAAATTATAATGAAATATTGGGCGTCAAGCTATATAAGGTTAATGGTGATATGGGAGATTATATTGAATTAGATAACACAATGGTGGAGAAAAAGATATGTAGTCTTGCAGATGCAGAAAGTGGAAAACATAAATTTTATAGAGAAGAATCAGGAAAAGAAATCAGAGTTCAAGAAATTCCATGGAAATAAAACATAAGGGGGACACATTGTGAAGAAGAAAATAATAATAGGCATATTGGCATCAGTAATAGTTATTGCGGCAATAGCTGCAGGCATTGTAACTGGAACTTCATCGAAGAAAAAAAGCAGTAATGATATAAATGTTTCGTGTAAGGCAGCAGTGACTAAAAATGAGGATATAACATGTTATGACTGGCTTAAGAAGTTATGCAATAAGATGGGCGTTGAAGCAGAGAATTACAGAAAAGCGGCTAAGGAAAATGGTTATATTACAGATAGTGATGAATTTAGTGATGACGACATAGCTTCTGGTGGATTTATGGCACTTACTTCAATGCGTGCAATGGGCGAAGGCAAAATGCAGATATATCTTGGCACTGATGATGAAATATCAGACAATACCAACATAGAACTTGCAATTAATAATAACCTGATAGCAGAAGATTCGCTTGATAGAGGATTTTCTGACCAGGAGGCTGATGGTATTCTTGATAAATTTGATGATTTATATTATGGAGAATTCTGGCCTGAAGATATTGAAAATGTTTCTTATAAAGAAAATATTTCTCAGCTTCAGTTTTTTGATATTAAAGATTATAAAGAAGATGAAAATATTATATATATAGATGAAAGTGCAGCCAAAAATCTGAAAAAAGGTGACACATTTGTATTTGATTATATGGGCGAGAAAATTGCAAAGAAAATCGTTGAGGATATGGGAAATGGTACATTTTCATTGGAAGACCCTGAGATAGACGAGGTATTTAATACTCTTATAGTTTCAGATTCGGCAAGCATAGGAATTGACGATATTATTAGTTACTATGGACTTGATAATGTGAAGGTGTCGGCTGGAAAGCCTGTAACTATGCTGACAGCAGATGTGTCTGGTAATATCAATTCCAAGGGATTCGCAATAGAGGCAGCGGTAAATGATGATAATGAACTTGAAGTTACATTGACAGATAATGATACGGAGGCAGAATACGAGCTTCCTATTAAACAGAAGCTTAATAAAAAATGTGAGAATTTCTCTATAAAATGGGACGTTAATAATATAAATGTAGGAGCACAGGTTAAATATACTCTTAACAGTGGGTTAAAATATGCATCTGTAGGTGTTGATATTGATTCAGAGATTTCAGGAGAAATCGGATTTGAAGGTGATTTTTCAGATGGAATCCTTTTATGTCAGACACCTGCACTTATTGGTAGTAATCTTGTTGCAGTAAATGTAGCGTTATATATTGTTCCAGCAGTAGATGGTTCAGTTAATCTTAAAGTAGAAGTGCCATATTATGCAGGGGTATCATATGAAAAAGGCAAAGGTGTGAATGGAACAATGGGGCTTCGTTCATCTATGCAGACATCAATTGAGGCAGAAGGAACAATGGGATTGTATTTCAGGACAGCACCAATGCTTGTAACAATGAAATCCATTCCGTTGTTAGATGCAGAACTTGATATAGGTGCAGAAGCAGAAGCAACACGAACTGGCAGACCAAATGGGCAGATATGTTCTGATGTTAATGTTAAGTGTCCTGTTTTCATAATTGGAGTTGGTGATGAAAGTGTTAAATATAAGAATAAGAAATCACTTCTTTGTACAATGGATATAAGTAAGAGTTGTGAATTTACATCATTTGCAAGAAGCAAATCACTTCATTATGAAAGACTTGCTGATGGCACGAAGCAGTTTGTGAAGGAATGTACATATAATGAGCAGCCAGAAGATGATAAGCCAAAGGAAAGTGGGGCAAGTACAGAAGCACCAACACAGGAGCAGCCAACGCAGGAGCAGGTAACACAAGGAACAGATTTAAAAGAATCAGGGTCGCTTCATACATATAAGACGAGAATGGCAGAATATTTCCCAGAGCAGACGACATTTTATTTTGACTATCCGGATAATTGGACAGTGGTATCAGAGCGGGCTAATGCGAATACAGAAGTTGTTATAATTCAAAACGATAATGGAGTTCAGATTGAATATATAGCACGAGATGATAAATTTGGAACAGAAATTATGGGTAATATTATGGTAGAAGCTAAAAATGATGTTGTATCAAAGCCAAGGTATAACTCTGGCGGAGAATTGGTGATAGTTAAGACAAAGGACTATAAAGAATATTCAAGAACTTCACCTGATGTAAGGGAATATGATGATGGTGCAGAAAGATATGCATTGATGCCAGCTTCTACAAGTTATTCGATATGTCACACGGGAATTTATTTAGGCTGTTATTTTGAAACACCTAAAGAAACAATGTTCTTTTCAATACCAAGCAAAAAATTAACAGATAAAGACAGAGAGGAAATAATTGCAATATTAGAGTCGTTTAGGGATACTCCTTAAAGACAATTTGTGATATAATAAACTTAAATTATTAGGTCGTGAAAACTAAAGATAAAAACTTGAGAAAAGGGGGATTATGAACGAATTTAATGACAACAGCCAGCTATATAGCAATGGAAAAATGTCTGCACAACAGACATAGTAGCAACTTTTGGAGTTTTGTGTATAGAAGTTGTGTCGTTTGTGTTCTAGTGTCTGATTTTGAAGTTGAAGAAATAAGACAAGAGATTTATTAGTTTTGAAAGGGGTTATATAATGATGGATAATAATGGTTACAAATATGAATATATGAAAGATAATAGTATTAGTCCAATTAATATTAGATGTGTAAGAACTATACATGTTAATAGGTTTTATAAGAATGAAGATGATGAAAAGTGCCAAAGTGGAGAGACAATTTTAAAAGAAAAATTAGGTGAATTTAAAATTGGAGATTTGTATTTGTATGATAAACCTGATATATCAATGAGAGCTGATGATGTTGATTTTTCTGTAGATATTAATACATATAATTTCCATTTATATCCTAAAGAAGGTAAATGCACTGAACTGAATGATAAAATTAATGAATTACATAGAAGTTTAAATAAAAAAGAAATAGAAGAAATTCTTAAAACAAAAGGAATAAATGGAAAAGTGATAAAAGGAAGAGGAATACAACAATTCGCTACTTCTAAATATATATCTGTAATATGCGAAAAAGATAGAAATGAACAATATTGGTTGTTATATGAAACATTATATATTGATGATGAAAATAAAGTGAATTCTATAGCTGGGCGTATACAATTTGCTAAGACGGTTAATAGAAAATCATTAAATTATGGAAAGATAACATATCCTAAATTAGATGGAGAATGCATAGATAATACGATATACAATAATACTGAATTAACAATAGATGATGATTCTCAAAATATAATTGATAGTTTTGTTAGATTTATAGAAAATAACTGATATGTATAAAATAGTAAATATTTATGTATATATTATCCTTTAATAAATCGGATAAAATATTATAAAGACATTTTATTATAAACAAATTTAATAATACCACCCCAAAGGCGAAAAACCCCGACCTCTCCGACATTATAATAAATAATAGACGAGAGGTCATCTTGTCTAAATACAAAATATTATATAAGAAAGAGAAGGATAGCCAGCCGAAAGGAGTTTATTAATGAAAACAAGATATACTCTTATCGGAAAAATGATGAGTAAATTTAATCCGGCTGTCAGAACGTATTTACAGGAGTATGAATGGCTTGAAGATAATGAGTGTCAAATAACGGATAATTTTATTAAGGCAGGAGGACTATTTATTGAGATAATGCAATATTGCTGGTTGTAGGAAATAATGTCTATAGATAAGGAGAATCACAATGGCAATTAAATTTAAAGAGATAAGAAGATTTCTGGCAAGAAACACAAGGTTATCAATCTGCTTTGAAGATGGGGATTATCATAATTATCTGTTGATATCTGATATTCCGTCTTTGGAATATGATGAGTTATATGTTTATGGAGTAGGAATGATTGTTGTTGAGTTTTCGAAGGATATCTATTCAGAACCAGAAGAACCAAACGGTGAGGTAAGTATATCTATGAGCAATCTTACAATGCAGCCGGCGATAGAGATAGTATTATCTGATAAGCCACGGGATATTGAAAGAAACATTTGTGATAGTCTGACATTTAAAGATTTAAAGCCTTATTTACAGATTGGCAGATGGTTTAATATTGTCAATAAGCTGGACTGGTCAGGTGAATCATATGAGTATAGAAAAAACATTTCAGAAAAATATGACAGTATGTATGTGTATGGCATAGGAATGGAGAATAACCCTGATTTAGAAGAAACATATAAAGAATTAAAATATGACACTCATCTTAAGAAAAGAATGGTGCTGGTGCTTTCAGACAAACCAAGACGGAACTAAACATAGAAAAAATACATTTGAACATAGCAGGTAAATGTGAAAAAGAGGTGGACATATATTTATGGATATTACAATAGATGATAATAGAAATGTATATGTGGTTTCGGATATTCATAATTATGCAGATGGATTTAAAAGGCTGTTAAAGAAGATACAGTTTAATGAGAATGATTTGCTGATTATTGATGGAGATATATTTGACCGTGGAGATAAGCCAGTTGAGCTGTATTTTGAAATATTAAAATATCCCAATATACAGGTTATACAGGGCAATCATGATGTCTGGGTTGCAAGGCAGATTATTGAACAATTCGGACATAGAAAATCTGGAGAATATATTTCTTATAATGCGGTGTCTATTATGGAGAAGCGGCTGACACCTGTTGATATGCTAAGACTTGCTGAATGGATACAGGAAAAGCCATATTATATTAATCTGACCATTAATGGCAGGAAATATCAGATAGCACATGCACAGACATTTCTTACGCCTGAGCGTATGTTTGATAAAAGAAAGATATATATGGGAGACGGACATTATGAGCAGTTTATCAGGGGTATGGAGGAACATGAGCAGTTTATATCGGTTGTGGGGCATACTGCAACTGATAACAGGAAAATATGGGTATCTCCTTCAGGACGGACTATACGCATAGATTGTGGAGCTGGTTATAAATGTTATGGTAAAGAGGGGACACTGGGAGCAATAAGGTTAAATGATATGAAAGAATTTTATATTGATTAATAAATTCTGATAAATGGTGGAAAAAACCGACCAAAATGTTATTATAATAGAGAATACAATATATTATGATTAACACGAGGTGATATATGGCAAAGAGAAAGATTCAGAAACCAACCCGTTTTGAGCGTATGTATAAGGTGTGGGATTATCTGAGAAAGAATACAGACAGAAGACACCCTACCAGTATTGCTAAAATGAGGAAAGATGAAAATATAAATGCGTATATTGGTGATAAGGAGACTATTAACAGACTTTTAAAAGATATGGCAAATATTATGAATCTGGAAGATGGAGGAAGTGATTATAAGCCAGAAGCTGAGTGGCGGCTGTATTTTGATGATTTCAAAAAGTTTTATGGTGATAAGGAACGATATGAACGGGATGATTCTGATGAAGATGATTCTTATATTGCAAATGTAATGCGCATAAAGAACCTTTACTATAACAGAACATTTTCTGAGAAGGAGGTTGATTCAATTATTGAGGGTATTATGGCAACAAGGACACTGGATTCCAAGTCGGCGCAGGAGCTTGTCAGGAAGGTTGAGGACAATATGACTACGGCATTTTATAAGAGAACGCCGAGACATATATGTAAGGTTCAGGAGCCGGAGCTTGCAGATAGGGAGCTGCTGAAAGACAATCTTGCCATTATACAGAAAGCAATTGATGATAATGTGAGAATACAATTCAGATTCAATGGCTATTCTTATGAGAAAAAGCTGGAGCCGGTCAGGGAAGAGTCGGACGAGCTTAGCCCTTACTATATTGTTGCGAGTGGTGGAAAATACTATCTGCTGGCGGCTAAAGAGTATGAAGGTTACAAGCCCAATATGTCTATATGGCGGATTGACCTTATGATAGATATAGAGATTCCGGGAAGGAATGACAGGCTTCATATTAAGGGAATACCACGTATTCCAAAGAAAAATGTTGCCAATCTTCCAGAAAAATGGTCAGAAGATTTTCAGTTGAAACATCTTAATATGTCTTTTGATAAGCCGGTTTTAGTAACACTAAGAATTAAGAGTGAAAAATGTGAAGACAATCCGAAAAAGAGAGTCCGCCCAGGATATACATTTTTACATGACTGGTTCGGAGATTCATTCACATACATAAGAACAGAAACGAAGCCGCCTTATGATGATATCGTCAGGGTGGAGTGTTCACCTTATGGCATGGCACACTGGGCATTGCAATACAGTGAACTGGTCGAGGTTCTTGAGCCGGAAAGTCTGCGGGAAGATATTAAAAGTAAGATAAAGGCGTTGAATGAAAAGTATTCATTGTAAGGGGAGGAGTCATTGTGATGAATTTGCTTGAATTTTTAGAGAATTGGGATGATAATACACAAGTTTTGGTCGAAAAAAATACAGAAAAAATATTTTCTGGAAAAATTGCGGATATGTCTGAGAATGTAGCATGCAGATATTGGATTCAAAAAGCTGGTGTAAAATACTATAATGAAATAATGCATATAGCTGTAGAGAATATGAAGGTAAAATAAAAATAATTGATTTTAGTGAGCAAACTAGGAGAAATATAGATGATTGATATAACTATGTCAGATGACTACAGGGCGTTTTTAGAAGAACAAAATTATAACTTCACAGATTTTCAGACAGCAACTCTTGTCTGGAATGACCCCATGAAAAGCAGACGGCAGAAGCTGGAGGCATTGGCTTTATTAAGAGACACTACTAAAGATATTGTACTTAAGAAGCAGCTCATTGAAAGAATAGAGTATGAAAATAAATTGTCAAAAGGTGAAGTAGACATAGTAAATCCGTTCAGACCGGAAAGATTTGAAGATGCATTTTTTGAAATCCCATTTTGTTATAAGTCAGCAGGTACTCCGGTGAAGGATATAGTAGATGGAACATATGGAATACTTTCATCTGGAGAAGATGACTGGAATGATTATCTTCAAGAGATTAAAGACAGAAAATGGGAAGTTGATTATTCAGATATTCAGGCTGTGGTTTTATATCCAATAAAGTCGGAGTATTGGGATCATATGCATTGTAATCCATTGCATCTTCAGATGGAATTGCCGCCACATATGGAGAACAAAGAGGAAGATGCAGCTTATAGGAGAGCCATGGAAGCGCTTAGTGATTATTGTTTTTACAAAGGAGAGCGCAATACTGAGGAAACAGCTAAACGGTGTATGAAGGAATATGCCAAGATTTGAGCAGGATAATATTGGGAGGTGTCTGATGATAGAAAATTTTATAGACAGATTTGTACCATCTAAAGATGAAAGAGAGTTTCTTAAAGACAAGAGTGTTACATTTTCGGATGTGGAACAGGCAGAAATAATAATTAATCATGAGTGCTTAAAAAATTCAGAGAAAAAACAGGCAGTGCAAGAGTTGAAAGAAACCATATCAGATAAAGAATTGATAACGGATTTAAATAAGGCAATTGATGAAATACCGGATTCGGAGAATTGCTGGCACGAATCGGGTATGAAATGCTTTTATAGAAAATTTGATATTCCACATAATTTCAGACATGGGGATATAGTAAGAGTTGTTGATGGGAAACATGAAGGGAATATCGGAGTAATACTTGGGCTTACAGATGAAGAGTATGAGAAACTTAAAGTCAAAAAGGGTGATTACAGTGATATACAGATATGTGTTGATGTCATATTCAGAGGATATGATTATCTTGGAGAATTTTCACACTCGCATGTTAATCCAATATATATTGAGAGAATCCAGCTTCCAGAAAGTGATGCAAGGAAACATTACATTGATTATCTTGTGGAAACATACGATAAACAGTATTTATCAGATTATAATACAGCTACACACAAAGAAAAAATAAAACAACGAATCCACATTTTGTCTGCCGTTATGTGGGCGCAGGAACATCATAACCAGATTATGTATCTGGTGGATAGTGCAAAGGATAAAGCTTGTTTTCAGGAGATGCTGATGGAACATTATTATTTTGACAGAGAACAGGCATGTGCTATTTCGGATATGAGAATGAGCGTGTATACAGCATTAGAAAAAGATAGAACAAAAAAGGAAATACAGGAATTATTAATGAAAATGTAATTATAAGAAAATGGAGGGTGTCAGATGGAATTAAAACAATCAGATACGATAAACAGATATGATAAAGAAATGAAATCACAAGAGGAGTTAAAACATTTTCAGGAATCAGCGGCGCTTTTTTATAAAGATGTACAAAAATTATACAAAGAAGATGTTGAAAGAAGAAAGAATAATTAAAGGTGAAACATGAGTGTTGAGTATAATGTGCTTAATATATTAAAAGAACACAGTTCCAAAGAGGCCGCAATAACGCTGAATGTTACTGATATCGTTACTTATATGCATAAGGATTATGATAAAAGCATTACAGATAAACAGGTCAGGAAAGCATTAAAGGATTTGACGGACTCAGAACTTAATCTGCCTGATGAACAGAAGGTAATCAGATACAGGACATATGACAATGAACGCCGCAAGACAGATTATTATTATAACAACATTATAACCGATGTAGAGTTTAAATTCCTTATTGATTCTGTATTGTACAGTAACATTTTTAATAATGAAAGAGCAATGGATTTAGCCGGGCGGATTCAGACTTTATCAGGGAAGAATCTGAAAAATATAACACCTTATGCAAATGCTTCTTTCGGGCGGACCAGATATGCACAGAATACAGATGTTCTGGCAAACTGCCAGCTTATAATTGATGCCATTAAAAATAACAATTACATAGAATTTGACTGGAATGTATATGATGTTAAGAATAAAAATGTTTATCTGCATTTTCAAGGAAGAAGAACGGTGATTCCTATAAGACTTATGCTCAATAATGGAAGATATTTCTGTCTGGTAAGATACAGGGACAGCAGGAAAGTATATACATACAGTGTTGACCTTATGACCAGATTAAGAGTAAAGGAACAGAGGAAAAGTGATGGAATAGGCTTTGATAACCTTAATATACCGTTAGAGAGAGCAGTATATATTCTGAATCACCCTTACATGATGGGCGGTGAATTAAGACCTTATATTGTCAGGATAGACAGGGAGTATTTTTCAAGACTGATAGATGATTTTTCATATGAGATAAATGTTTTGAAAGAAATGGATACAACAGTTGATATCCGTGTAAATGCGTCATGTAAGGGAATGGCATACTGGCTGTGTCATCATTATGATATAGCTTCAATTGTTGATAATAAGGATAAGGAATTGAATAAAGAATTAAAGAAGGCAGCAGAGTCTATATTAAGACAGGTACAGGATTGAAAAAAGGAGGAACACGAATGAAATACTATATTAGTGATATGCATTTCTTCCATAAAAATGTGACAAAGGAAGGCAATAATTTTGATAACCGTCCATTTAATTCATTAGCTGAAATGCACCAGTATATGAAAGAAAAATGGAACAGTAAGATTACAAATGGTGATACGGTTTATATTCTTGGAGATATTGCTATGCGGGGTACAAACGAGGAGCTGATAGCCTTAGTTGCACAGTTAAAGGGCAGGAAAGTTCTTATTAAAGGGAATCATGATGATGTTTCTGATATGAGGTATAAGAATATTTTTGAAGAGATATATGATTATAAGGAAATTACTGACTATGTAGACCAAGATGCATACAAGCTTGTATTAAGCCATTATCCTATACTTATGTGGAATGGACAGCACAGGGGGACAATACATTTGTATGGACATACTCATAATACTTATGAAAATGAATTCTATCAGGAATGTTTACGCAAGCTGAATATGGAAATGCTTATGCGGTCAGAGAAGTGTTATGATATAGCAAGGGCTTACAATGTAGGCTGTATGATGCCTTATATGAATTATGAACCACGCACATTGAAGGAAATACTTAATAAATAACATAAAGAATAATCACATTGATATTGACTGTGGCGCATATCTGCCGGGTGGAAGGCTTGCGGCAATATGTCTGGACACAGGTGAAGAATTTTATTCCAGTGAGAATGATAAAGACTGAGAATTTATGGAGGAATGTACATGAAAATATATTGCATGAGTGATATACATGCGTGCCTTGAGTCATTTGAGGCTGCTCTGGAAAATGTAATCTGTCATCTTGATGAAGATGACACAATGCTTTTATTGCTAGGCGATTATGTGCATGGTGGTGATTATGGTAGAGGAGTGCTTGATAAGATAATGCATTTGCAGGAACAATACGGCAATGATAAGGTCATGGCACTCATGGGGAATCATGAAGATATGGTAATAAGCGGCGAAAGTACCATAGATTCGATGTATGGAGGCATGCAATGGTATGATAATGAAAATGCAGATGATTTATACATAAGCTGGTTGAGCAGCCTGCCAAGATATTACACAGAAGGCAATACTATATTTGTGCATGCCGGAATTGATGAAACTGTTGGTGATATGTGGGAATGGGAGACATCTGATGATATATACACCTCGAAATATCCCGCTGAAACAGGCAGGATAGAAGGTCTGGATATGAAAGTGGTAGCAGGTCATGTCTATACATCTGAGATATCGGGAGATTCAACGTTTAATGACATATATTATGATGGCGAAAATCACATATACATAGATGGAGATGTGTTGTCAACAGGTGTTATCCCAGTATTAATGGTTGATACCGATACGGATAGTTATTATCGTATTACTAATGGAGGCTGCTGGCCTTTGACGGAATATGAAGAATAGTATTGTTTAATGTCAAATGAAATGGAGGTCATTGATATATGATATATGCTATGAGTGATATTCATGGATGCATAGGAGAGCTTCAAAAGAATATGGAACAGGTTGATCTTGGTGGTGATAATCGCATTGTATTTTGTGGAGACTATATTGATTACGGCGACAGTTCGTATTATGTTTTGAAGTATCTTTGGGATTTGCAGAAAAAATATGGTGCAGAAAAAGTTGTGGTTCTTAAGGGTAACCATGAGCAAATGTTTTTGGATTGGATTGAGAATTACAGAAACATATATTCAGATGGAACAGAAGATTGCAGGACTTTCAATGATTGGATTTGCACGGATTTTGAGTATGGAGCAAATACCATAAATACATTTATATCGGAGCAACAGATGGATTTCTTAAATCAGATAGCAAGAACATGTTCCATGGAAACAATTAGCAGAGAAACAGTTCAGATGATTCTTTCAAATCATGAAAAGCTGATTTGGTGGATTCAGCAGATGCCTTTATATTTTGAAACAAAAAGTCAGATATTTGTTCATGCAGGAGTAGATGAAGAAGCAGGAGAGTACTGGATGTGGGGAGCATCTGATAATACTCTTCTTGGCAAGTTTCCGGCAACGAAAGGTAAGTTTTATAAAACCATAATAGCAGGGCATGTTGGAACCTGCAGCAGAGATCTTGCTGCTAATCGGAGTTATCACGATGTTTATTATGACGGAGAGAGTCATTATTATATTGACGGATCGGTTTATAAGGGTGGAAAACTGTTGCTATTAGCTTATGATGAAGAAAAGGGGGAATATTATCAAGTTGAAAATGGCAGGATGGCTTTTGTTAACCCTGCTGGCATATAAGAGGGATAGATTATATAATGTCAATAATCTAATTAGAAATGCCTGATTAAAATAACACGAAATTAATTTAATATAAATATACAATAGCAGCTTCGGTAGAAGCTGCTATTGTATGTAATGACAGTAATATGCTGAATATTATTTAGTCCCAGTAGACCCAAATCCTCCATCACCTCGCACTGTATCACTTAATTCCTCAGCCTCAACGAATTCAGCAGTAATATAAGGTGTGAGTACAAGCTGTGCAATTCTGTCGCCAGGTTCAACGGTTACAGGGGATTGTGAATGGTTGTGTAATGCAACCATAAGCTCGCCGCGGTAATCAGAGTCAATAACGCCGACCTTATTGGCTGGGGCAAGACCTTTTTTGCACGCCATACCGCTTCGTGCGTATACAAGACCAACAAGGCCTTCTGGGATTTCCATAGCAATCCCTGTCTTGATGAATTCTGTAGTACCAGCGTTGATTATCACTGGTTCAGTCATTCCGGAATAGAGGTCTGCACCGGCAGAGAATTCTGTGCCATAAGTTGGAACTATTGCATTTGGTGTAAGCTTTTTAAATTTAACTGTCTGTTTCATTGATAATTATTCTCCTTAATATTATTGATATTCTTCAGCAGTAACTACAGTGCCTTCTTTTAAGGACTGCTGTACAAGTATTGTGCGCTGGTTTGATGAACCCTTGAATTTAAGCATCATATCTTTTAATTCTTCAACAAATCTGCCATCTACGCATACGTCAATATATGAAAGCATTTCTCTGGTTTCAGGATATTTGTCATACATTTTATCCATAATATCCTCATCAAAAAGGTAACCGGTAAAGCACCATATATCCTTGGCCGGATAGTTTTCCTTTACAGCCTTTAGAAGCGGAATAAGTCCCCTTTGATTGGCTGGTTCAAATGGTTCGCCGCCAAGCAGTGTAAGACCAGCAATATAATCTGGCTTCATTGAATTAATGATATCAGATATGGTTGCATCAGTAAAAGGTGTACCATAGTTAAAATCCCACGCAATTTCATTAAAGCAGCCTTTGCAGTGGTGTGTACATCCGCTTACAAAAATGCTTGTACGTACTCCAGGACCATTGGCGATGTCGTTATATTTAATTTCAGCGTAGTTCAAAATATTCCTCCTGATTATGTGCCTTATATGTAAATTAATATGTATAATATCATAAATTGGACAAATATAACAGTGGTTAGAAGTGGCAATTAATATTATAATAACAATAGTTAAAGATTTAACGCATAACGTAATAGAAATAGTATAGCAGACACTACATATGTAAAATGCATAACAGAAATGAGGCTTTATATGGTTGATATATTTTTTGACAAGTTATACAGATATCCAAGAATTAATGAATGTGTTAGCATAGCAGTTCCATTTGCTAAAGGGGAACTATATAATACGGATAATATAAGCATAGTTCAGAATAAGAGAAAATGTATTATCCAGCCAAAGGTTACGGCAGAGTATGATGACGGTAGTATAAAGTATCTTTTTGTTGATTTTATGGCAGATTTACCAGCTAATAAGTCGGCAAAGGCAGTATTGACAACTACTAAACAGGAGTTAGCTAATCTTATAGCAGACGGACAATCAGAGTGTGCTAAGCAAGATGGCACCGTCAGTGTAACACCGGTTAATAATGGCTTTTTAATAAAATGCGGCAGTCTGGAATATGAGGTTGCCAACAACAGCAGTTCAATATTCAGGCAGCTTAATGATTACAGGAAAGTATATACAGATAAGAATTTTGAAGGTCCATATCTTAAGGATAAAGATGGCAATGCTTATAAGCTTAAGATTGGAGAGTGGAAGGTTGTTGAGGCCGGACCAGTTATTGCAAGCGTAGAAGCTGAGTGCAGTAATATCGCAGTAGGGAATATTGAGAACAAAAATATTAAGGCAGTTATTAAAGTCACTGGTTATGCCGGAAAGCCATGGGTTAATATTACATACAGAATTATTAATACATCAGATGATGAGTTAAAGATAAAGTCGCTTGTATTTTATATTAAGAAATCAGAAGATAGCGTAATTACAGAGCAATTAAAGCCACTTAAAATTGCAGCAGGTAACGATTCAACAGGCTGTGGTGATATCCGTACAGATAATTCGCATAATGATGGTCCTGTATTTGTAACAAGGGGTACAACAGAGCTTGATATGCTTGAAAAGAAGGCTGATGTCAATAATATAAGAACCGTCGTTGCAACTTCTAATTATAAGACAAGCTTTATAATTGGTAAGAATGGCGAGGAGGTCAATGAGGTAATTGATGATAAATATCTTGTGAAAGAGGCTAATGAGCATTTTGCAGAGGTATTTTATGGAACATTTATGGCTGATTATACTGATGGTGAAGATGGTTTTAGTGTTACGGTTCATCAGGCACAGCAGAATTATCCTAAGGCAGTGAAGTCGTGCAGTGAAGGTGTGGCTGTTATGCTTGTTCCTGAGAATGTCGGGGAGATTACTATGCAGTCAGGAATGGCAAAAGAACAGCAGTTTATGATACATTTTCATAGTCCAGCTATGAAGCTGTGGGAGATAGACAACAGAAGTCTTATATACCAGATGCCAGACAGACCATATATAGCACCGGAAGTGTTTAAGAGGGCAGGGGTTATGATTGATGTGTTCCCTGTAAAGTATAATGATGATTTTGAGATATCACTTATGGCAAAAGCAGACGGACATTCAAGGTGCTATGGTATGCTTAACTGGGGCGACACGGTAGATCAGGGCTACACTGTTCAGGGACGTGGCGGTGGAAAGCCTGTTTGGAGCAATAATGAATACGATTATCCACATGCGTGTGCACTTATGTATGCAAGAACTGGTGTCAGAAGATTTATGGATTATCTGATTGTGTCAGCAAAGCATTGGATGGATATAGATGTGTGCCATTACAGCAGTAATCCTCTTAGAATTGGCGGACAGTGGGAGCACACGGCAGGACATTGTAAGAATGGTGTTATGGTATGCTCTCACGAGTGGGTCGAGGGTCTGCTTGATTATTACCATTTTACAGGTGATAAGAGAGGCTATGATACAGCCATTGGAATAGGAGAAAATGTATTAAAACTTCTTGAAACGCCTATGTATCAGGTGCCGGGTGAAGCCAATGCAAGGGAAACCGGATGGGCACTAAGAACACTTACAGCCCTTTATGTAGAGACTAATGATAATAAATGGCTAGTAAAATGTGACTGGATAATTGATAATTTTAAGAAGTGGGAAGAAGAATATGGCGACTGGTTATCACCTTACACAGATAATACAGCCATAAGAGTAGGCTTTATGATATCAATAGCGGTAGGAAGCGTTATGAGATATTACAGAATATTCCCAAGAGAAGATATCAGGCAGATGATATTAAGGGCAGTTGATGACCTGACAGAGAACTGTTATATGGATAATGGTTTGTTCTATTATAAGGAGCTTCCAAGTCTTGCAAGAAATGGCAATAATACCCTGCTTCTTGAAGCACTTGCAATAGCCTATGAGCTTACAGGTAATAAACAGTATCTTGAATATGGAATTAATACGTTCAGGGGTGCTGTGAATGAAGTGCCTAAGGGAGCAGTAGGAGTCAAGACTATTATAGATGATGCGGTAATATGTCAGGGTAATTCAGGAAAAGGATTTGCACAGAGTTTCATACCACTTGCAACTTATTATAATGCAATTAGTGAAAATAATATGACATTCTGACAATAATGTGTTAAAATAAATATTATGATGTATGTGTAAGAGGCATAAGATGGCATTTCAGTAATGAAAGATGTCATTTTACTGGGTCGCACAGCACACCGGAAACAGACAGCCATATCAGAAAGAATATACTGATATGGCTGTTTGGGTTAAATAATCATAACACAGAGTAACAGCCTAAGGAGGTTAATTATGAGAATCGGTATAAGAGCACACGATGTGGCATATGCACCACTTAATGAACTTATTCCTAATATACATAATCAGGGATTTCATTGTATGCACATAGCATTAAGCAAGTCTATTAAGGAGTTCAAGCCTGGAGTAGAGACTATGACACCAGGTCTTGCAATGTATATTAAAGAATTATGTGCAGAGAATAAGGTTGATATAGCAGTACTTGGCTGTTACCTTAACCTTTGCAATCCTAATGAGGAGAAGCACAAGGATATAGTTGAGAAATATAAGGCACATATAAGATTTGCAAGTATACTTGGCTGTGGCGTAGTTGGTACAGAGACAGGTGCTGTCAATGAGGAGTACAAGTATGAGCCAGCTAACCATTCAGAGGAAGCTTTACAGTGCTTTATAGATAATTTAAGACCAATAGTTAAATATGCAGAGCAGTTCGGCGTTATAGTTGCGATTGAACCGGTATGGAAGCATATTGTTAATACAGTTGAGAGAGCAAGAAAGGTTCTTGATGCGATAGACTCACCTAATCTTCAGATTATATTTGATCCAGTCAACCTTTTATATGTGGGTAATATAGATAAGCAGGATGAGATAATTAATCAGGCATTTGATTTATTATTAAAGGATATAGCAGTTGTCCACTGCAAAGATTATGTAGTTGAAGGTGATGAGCTTAAGTCAATAGCGGCGGGAACAGGCGGACTTAATTATCCGCTTCTTCTTAAGAAGATTAAGGAACATAAGCCATATGTTCATTGTACACTTGAGAATACTGTACCAGAAAATGCAGTAGCAACAAGAGAATTTATGGAAAAACTATATTCAGAAGTGTAGGGAGAGATTATATGCCAGAGAATAATATAGAATTAGCAGGCAATACCAATATCAAGACAAGTCAGGTGGACAAGTCGGTTGATACTCCAGCAGATTTTACAAGTCCTGAAGTGCTTTATAATAAGCTTATAGAAACAATCAGGCAGTATCATCCTTCATCAGATTTATCTGATATAGAGAGAGCATATAAAGTGGCTAAGGAGGCACACGAAGGACAGTTTAGAAAGTCTGGAGAGCCATATATTATTCACCCACTGTGTGTTGCCATTATATTAGCAGAGCTTGAACTTGATAAGGAATCTATTATTGCAGGTCTTTTGCACGATGTTGTGGAAGATACAGTTATGACAAGTGAAGATGTTGCTAGGGAATTTGGCGATGAAGTAGCACTTTTGGTAGATGGTGTAACAAAGCTCACACAGCTTAATTACCAGCACGATAAGATTGAGGTTCAGGCTGAGAACTTAAGAAAAATGTTCCTTGCAATGGCAAAGGATATACGAGTTATTATGATAAAGCTTGCCGACAGGCTTCATAATATGCGTACAATGCAGTACCAGTCACCAGCCAAGCAGGTAGAAAAGTCAAGAGAAACTATGGATATATATGCACCTATTGCCCATAGGTTAGGTATATCCAAGATTAAGGTAGAGCTTGATGATTTATCAATGAAGTATCTTATGCCGGATACTTATAATGACCTTGTAAAGCAGGTTGATATTAACAGACCGGGCAGGGAGGCATTTATAAAGAGCATTATCAAAGAAGTAGGCATGCACATTAGCAATGCTGGAATTGAAGCTGAGATAGACGGAAGAGTTAAGCATTTCTTCTCAATATATAGAAAGATGGTTAACCAGAATAAGACACTTGACCAGATATATGATATATTTGCCGTTCGTATAAAGGTTGATACAGTCAAGGATTGTTATGCGGCACTTGGTGTTATTCACGAAATGTATAAGCCAATACCGGGACGTTTTAAAGATTATATAGCAATGCCTAAGCCTAATATGTACCAGTCGCTTCATACAACACTTATTGCTTCTAACGGACAGCCATTCGAGGTACAGATAAGAACTTATGAAATGCACAGAATTGCTGAATATGGTATTGCTGCCCACTGGAAGTATAAAGAAGGCAAGACAGGAGAATCTGATAAGAGTGAGGAAGCTAAGCTTAGCTGGCTAAGACAGATTCTTGAATGGCAGAGAGATATGTCTGATAACAAGGAGTTCTTATCATCAATTAAGAATGACCTTAACCTTTTTTCTGATTCAGTGTACTGTTTCACTCCTACAGGTGATGTTAAGACACTTCCAGCAGGTTCTAATCCAATAGATTTTGCATACAGCATACATAGTGCTGTAGGTAACAAGATGGTTGGTGCAAGGGTCAATGGCAAGCTTGTTAATATTGATTATGAGATTAAGAATGGTGACAGAATTGAGATTATAACATCACAGAATTCCAAAGGACCAAGCCGTGACTGGCTTTCAATGGTTAAGTCAACACAGGCCCGTAACAAGATTAACCAGTGGTTTAAGCAGGAGCTTAAAGAAGACAATATTATAAAGGGCAAGGAACTTATATCTAATTACTGTAAGAGTAAGGGAATTGTTCTTTCTGAGATTAATAAGCCTGAGTTTGTTGAGAAAGCACTAAGAAAATATGGTTACAAAGACTGGAATGCTGTTCTTGCGGCAGTAGGACATGGTGCATTAAAAGAAGGTCAGATTGTCAATAAGCTTAATGAGGAATATCAGAAGACCAAGAAGGCTGAGATAACTGACAAGCAGGTACTTGACAGCATTGTGGCAAGTGAGAGCAAGGAAAAAGAAAAGGAGAAGAAGGGCAAAGGCGGTATTGTTGTAAAAGGAATACATGATGTTGCTGTCCGTTTCTCTAAGTGCTGTAATCCAGTGCCGGGTGATGAGATTGTTGGGTTTGTTACAAGAGGAAGAGGAATATCAATTCACAGAACAGATTGTGTTAATATTCTTAATTTCCCAGCTAATGAAAGAGCAAGGCTTATTGAAGCTGAGTGGGAGCAGACAGAGAATAAAGATGAGAAGTACAGTGCAGAGATTAATATATATGCAGGCAATAGAAAAGGACTTATTGTTGATATTTCACGTCTGTTTACGGAAGCCAATATAGATGTAAGATTTATGAACAGCCGTGTTAATAAGAAACAGCTTGCAACAATCAATCTTGGATTTGTTGTATCTGGTAAGGAAGAGCTTAACAGATTAATTGACAATTTAAGAAAGATTGACGGAGTGACAGATATAGAGAGAGCTACAGGCTGATATTTATAACCGCTGTCGTGCGAAGTTAAGATATTTTATATATTGCTTCGTGCGGCAGCATTTTTGACACAGGGATTGGAGATTATAATGTATAAAATAGATGTAAGAGTATTAGGAATGGTAGGAACGAACTGCTACCTGCTTTGTAATACAGACACTAAAGAATGTGTGCTTATAGACCCTGCGGATAATGCTGGAAAGATAAGTGAGATGATAGAGCAGTCTGGCTGTACGTTAAAGGGAATACTTTTAACACACGGACATTTTGACCATATTATGGCAGCAGATGAAGTGAGGGATAAATATAATGTCAAGGTGTATGCCTCAGCAGAGGAGAAGAATACATTAAGTACACCTCATATTAATCTTGGTGAGGCTTATGGAATGAACCTGTCTGTGAAGGCTGATATATGGCACAATGATGGTGATGTACTTAATCTTGCAGGCTTTGATATTAAGGCAATCCATACACCGGGACATACGGAGGGTGGAACGTGCTATTATATTGAGTCAATCGGCGTGTTATTCTCAGGTGATACACTTTTCTGTGAGTCAGTTGGAAGAACAGATTTCCCTGGTGGAAGTATGAGCGACATTGTGCATTCAATTAAGGACAAGTTAATGGTACTTCCAGATGATACCAAAGTGTATACAGGACACGGCGAGGGAACAAGCATAGGATATGAGAGGGTTCATAACCCGTTTATAGGTGCATAAGAAAGATGGACAATATGATATATATTAAAATTGATAACGATACATTTTATGATGATGCAATAGTTCTTGTGCGTTCATTTTACCCAAGAATGGAGGTAAAGGCATATAAGCAGGATACAGTTGCCACAGAAGCTGATAAAGTGATTGATATAACAGTACCTGATATGACAGGACTTAACAAGAGCGAAATGCACGATAAATTCAAGTCATATTTATATGACAGGCTCAGCCAGATGACAGGAAAGACACTGCCTTGGGGTTATCTTACAGGAGTGCGCCCAAGCAAGATTGCATATGTTATGCTTGAAGATGGCGAAGACGAGCAGACTATAAAGAAGCATTTTGTGAATAAGCATAAGGCGAGTGAGAAGAAAGCCAGCCTTGCAATAAATGTAGCAAAGAAAGAAATGGACATTCTTAATAAGATAGATTATAAGAATGGTTACAGTTTATATATTGGAATACCATTTTGTCCAAGTATATGCCTGTACTGCTCATTTTCATCATATGCACTTGATGCGTATAAGAATTATGTGGACGATTACCTTGATGCACTTATTAAGGAGATGACCTTTGTAGCCAGGACGATGAAAGGCAGAAGACTTGATACGGTGTATTTTGGCGGTGGAACACCAACAACACTTGGTGCGGCACAGCTTGACAGGCTCATAACGGCTTTAGAGGAGCTTTTTGATATTGACGGCTGTCATGAATTTACAGTTGAAGCAGGACGTCCAGACAGCATAACAAGGGATAAGTTAAAGGTGTTAAAGGCACATAATGTTGGAAGAATATCTATTAATCCGCAGACGATGAACCAGCAGACACTTGACCTTATAGGAAGAAAGCACACTGTAGAGCAGATTAAAAGTGTGTATTCTATGGCAAGGGAAGAAGGTTTTAATAATATTAATATGGATATTATTCTTGGCCTTGTTGGTGAAGATGTTGATGAGGTGGCTCATACATTATCAGAGATTGAGGCGATGAAGCCTGAGAGCCTTACAGTACATTCTCTTGCAATAAAGAGAGCGGCGGAACTTAATATATGGAGAGATAAGTATAAGCAGTTATCTACCAAGAATACAGATGAGATAATAAGAATGACAGAGGACACAGCCAAAAGACTGTCAATGGAGCCTTATTATATGTATCGTCAGAAGAATATGGCAGGTAATTTTGAGAATGTCGGTTACTCAGTTGTGGGACTTGAATGTATATATAACATTCTTATTATGGAGGAAAAGCAGACAATAATTGCCTGTGGTGCAGGAGCTTCCAGCAAGGTAGTATTTCATAATGAAGCAGATGATAATCATTCAGTCAGAATTGAGAGAATAGAAAATGTAAAAGACGTTCGTAATTATATTCAAAGAATTGATGAAATGATTGATCGAAAGAAGAAATTCTTTGAGGAAAATAATTTCTAGAAATAATAGTTATTGAAATAACAATTTGAAATGAATTATTATTTGGTAATAAATTCCTTAGGATAGATAGAATTAAATTATATTTAAAGGAATATAGTGTCCTGAAATCAGGATATACGCTTATTATAAAAAATATAGAAATGAGGATAATATGAAGATAGCAGTTGCTTACGAGAATGGAAATGTTTTTGAGCATTTCGGACATTCAAGACAATTTAAGATTTATGAAACAGATGGACAGAACATTGTTAAAGAAGAAGTTATAGAGAGTGAAGGCTCTGGACATTCAGCTATGGCAGGACTTCTTGCAGGTCTTGATATTAATGCTGTTATATGTGGTGGTATCGGTGGTGGTGCTGCCAATGCATTAGGAGAAGCAGGCATAGAAGTATATTCAGGTGTATCAGGCAATGCAGATGAAGCACTAGAGGCATACCTTAATGGAGAATTAATATCAGAGGGTGTTAATTGCAGTCATCATTTACACGAAGAAGAACAGAACTGTGGAGCTGCTGATACAGAAAATGAAAGCTGTGGCTGTGGCTGTGGTTGTGGAAGTGACACAGATGACGGAAGCTGCGGCTGTGGAAGTAATGAAACATCAGGTTGTGGCGGTTGTTCGGGTTGTGGTGGAGGAGCACCTTTATTTGATGGAGCTAATGTAGGCAGGGTGTGCAGAGTACACTATAAAGGAACATTTAACGATGGAACACAGTTCGATTCATCTTATGACAGAGGAGAACCTCTTGAATTCACCTGTGGTGCAGGTATGATGATACTTGGCTTTGATAAGGCTGTAGCTGATATGAATGTAGGAGATATAATAGATGTACATTTAATGCCAGAAGAAGCTTATGGAGAGAAAGACCCAGATGCAATTATCACAGTTCCAATCAGCGAGCTTGCAGGTTCGGAAGAACTTAAGGTTGATGATATGGTATATCTTCAGAATGTATATGGACAGCCATTTCCAGCTAAGGTAACAGCCTTAACAGATAATGACATAACATTTGATGCTAACCACGAGATGGCAGGAAAAGAACTTAACTTTAAGATTGAGCTTGTAGAAGTTAAATAAGACTTGAGTAGATTATTAACTTAATAAAATAGATACTAATAGATATTATGGTAGATTTTAATCATCGAACTAGATAGATTATTAAGAATAAATCTCCCTGTAACTTATATCCGGAAGCAAAGGCTTAGGAAAGATATAAGTTACAGGGAGATTTTATCAGCTTCAAATATTATTATATATAAATGGTTTATTGTTCTAATCTTTACTTGTGAAATGTTTAGAGCTTATTTATTAAAATATATTGACCTATTCTTAATATTAATTATTGAGAATTATTTTAATATGGAATTATTCTTCCTCATCAATTATTCGTCTTGCAACATATACACCACTTGCAGAAGCGTGTGATAATGAATGTGTAACGCCGCTTCCGTCACCGATTATGTAAAGACCTTTGTACTTGGTTTCAAGGTTGTTATCAATCTCAACTTCCATATTGTAGAATTTGACCTCAACACCATATAAAAGAGTGTCGTCATTGGCAGTACCCGGAGCAATCTTATCAAGAGCGTAAATCATCTCTATTATTCCATCAAGTATACGCTTAGGTAGAACAAGGCTTAAATCGCCTGGAGTAGCAGAAAGAGTAGGTCTTACAAGTCCTTCTTCAATTCTTTTATCTGTGCTTCGTCTGCCTCGTATAAGGTCACCGAATCTCTGGACAATTACACCGCCGCCAAGCATATTGGAAAGACGTGCAATACTTTCACCATATCCGTTGCTGTCCTTGAAAGGTTCAGAAAAGTGCTTTGCAACAAGCAGGGCAAAGTTAGTATTTTCAGTCTGTTTATCACTGCCTTCATAGCTGTGTCCATTAACAGTTACAATGCCGTTAGTATTCTCATTAACAACGATACCATTAGGATTCATACAGAAGGTGCGGACTAAATCCTCAAACTTTTCAGTCCTGTATACAATCTTACTTTCGTATAATTCATCTGTAAGATGTGCAAATATAACAGCAGGAAGTTCAACTCTTACGCCGATATCAACACGGTTTGATTTGGTTGGAATATCTAAGTCCTGACAGACTTTTTCAATCCATTTGCTTCCGCTTCTTCCAACTGACACAATACATTTGTTGCAGTCCATATAGGTATCTTTGTAATATATGCGGTAATTATTATCGATTATTTCAATATTAGTAACAGGAGTATTAAAGTAGAAATCAATATGCTCCTTCATTTCATTGTACATATTTTCAAGGACAATATAATTAATATCAGTTCCAAGATGTCTTACAGAAGCATCAAGAAGCTTTAATTTGTTCTGCATACATAAAGTCTTGAATTTAGTACCGGCAGTTGAGTACATATGCGTATCCTCACCGCCGTGGGAAGTATTGATGGTATCAACATATTTCATAAGGCCAATAGCTTCTTCCTTGCCGATATATTCGTAAAGAGTACCACCAAAGTCATTAGTAATGTTGTATTTGCCATCAGAAAATGCTCCGGCACCGCCAAAGCCATTCATAATGGCACAGGTTGGGCATTTGATACAGGATTTGATATTCTTTCCGTCAATTGGACATTTTCTCTTCTCTAAAGTATTACCTTCCTCAAATACGGCAACCTTTAAATCAGGAGCTTTCTTCATAAGCTCATAAGCAGAGAATATTCCGCCCGGACCAGCACCTATAATTATTACATCATATTTCATAAAATATTCACCCCACAATCGTTAATCGTCCTAAGTATTATATTATAAAAGCAGGATTATTAACAAGCAAAACAATTAAGATATGAATATTAACCTTGAAAGTGTTGTAAATACAACATATTAATGCGGAATGAAGATGTTACAATCCAGACATACTAATAATCCACATACAGATAAGTGTAATTGTGGTCTTACAAGATATACAGGTAAGAGTGACTGTAAGCTTACAAGATAATAAAGCAGATTATAATATGATGCACATATAAGCATAACAGCCAGCTTATATATAAAGCTGATAAATTACCAGCAGATAGATTGAAAAATATAATAAAAATAATGGAGGAATTATATGAACAGGACAGAACAGATTAAAGGCTATCTTAAAAGACTTGGTGATGGTGAAAGTCTTGAGAATGTTAAGAAAGATTTTGTTAAGGAATTCAATGATGTCAATCCAATAGAGATTATGGAAGCGGAGCAGGCGTTGATAGCAGAGGGAACACCTATATCAGAGGTTTCAAAGTTGTGTGATGTTCACTCAGCATTATTTCACGGTGCGACTAAGGAAGAAAGAATAGCCAAGGCGGAAAATGAAATATCAGAGATGAAAAAGTACTATGATGACACAATGAAAGGTATGACTAAGAGTGCCATTGCAGATATGCGTAAAGACAGAGAAAGCATTTTTAATAAACTGGCTATGATAAGCGGCCACCCATTAAATACTTTTGTGAAAGAAAATAAGGCAATCCAGCAGGTTATTGATGATATTAAAGAAAATATTACAAGCGGACATATTGATATAAAGGCACTGAAAGAGAAGATATATAAGCTCAGGGAGTTATCTATTCATTATGCCAAGAAAGGGGATTTGTTATATCCGGTGCTTAATGTACGATATAAAATCAGCGGACCTTCGGCGGTTATGTGGACAGTTGATGATGAGATAAGAGATGAGCTGTCAGACATAGCAAAGCAGTTAAATTACATGGACGGTAATAACAGTAGCAAAGCAGACAATAATAACAGTGCGGATAACAATAATGGTAAAAGTCTGGACGGTAAATTAATTGAAAGAATAGAAAATGTTATAAAGAGGGCAGAGGAGATGATATATAAGGAAGATAATATATTGTATCCTAACTGTGCCGCTAATTTTACGGAAGCTGAGTGGATTGGAATATATCACGATTCCAAAGATTATGCCGTGTGCCTTGATACAGTATCAGACAGATGGGAGAAAGCAGAAGAAGTAGAAAATGTGTATAAACCTGAAGTGTCAGAACAATCTGATAAGAAAGAAGATGTTCAGAATGAGTTATATATGGCAGGCGGACATATGACACTTTCGCAGCTTGAGGCACTGCTTAATGCAATACCAATGGAGATAACATTTGTTGATGAAGATAATATCAACAGATATTTTAATGAAGGGTCAAAGGTATTTAAAAGACCTGTTATGGCAATTGACAGGGAGGTATTCTCGTGCCACCCACCAAAGATTGAGGCAAAGGTCAGAAGAATTATAGAAGAATTCAGGATAGGAACACTTGATGAAGTATCTGTCTGGATGGATAAACAAGGAAGGACTATGCTTGTTAAATATATTGCGGTAAGGGACAAGCAGGGAAATTATGTTGGAACTCTTGAGGCGGTTCAGGATATGGAATTTGCTAAAGAACATTTTGCAAAGCTTAAATAAACGTGTATACAAGGTTTCTCTTTAAATATAGCCGATAAGGACATTGACATTTCTTTCACATAAAAATATAATATAATATTGTCTGAATGGAATTGATTCAGCATTAAGTATATTGATATGGTAGAATTATGAAGAATAACAATAATGAACTCATTGATTATATGATTAATGATTTTAAAAGTGGAATTAAGCACGGAGTGCTTGTTGCCAATCTGACATATGAGCTTGCACAGATGTGTGGTTTGTCTAAAGATGAGGCATACGAATTAAAGATTGCTGCGATGGTTCACGATGTTGGAAAGTTAAAGCTTTCAGAATATCTGTATGGAAGAACCGATGAGGCACTTCCGGAAGATGAGAAGCAGTATATGAGTATGCACTCAAAGATAAGCCATGATCTATTGAAAAAATACGATTATTCAGATAATATAATGGATGTCGTTCTTTCACATCATGAATGTTTTGATGGAAGCGGATATCCTAATGGGCTTGTTGGTGAGCAGATACCATTAGGAGCAAGAATATTAAAGGTTGCAGATGAATTTGCGGCACTTATATCAGACAGACCATATAGGAAAGCATTTGATATAGACACTGCTGTTACAATTATGATAGATGAGATTAAGAATATGGATATCAGAGTATTCCTTTTATTCCAGAGGCTTATTCACGAAGATTCGACTATAGAATTGATTAATAATAGCAGATTAGATATTGATGATTTGGATATAAGTGATATACTAAAAATCAGTCAGGATTAGGAGTAACCTAATTATGCCTTAGGGCAAATAAAACAGGCTGTTAATACAGCTAAGAAGAATGAGGTAATTAACTATGGCAGAGTCAATGGTTGGCTTAAAGAGAACACACAGATGCACAGAAGTTTCAAGTGCAGATATTGGCAGTACAGTTACAGTTATGGGCTGGGTTGCTAAAAGACGTAATCTTGGTTCACTTATATTTGTGGATTTAAGAGACAGAAGCGGTCTTTTACAGATTCTTTTTGATGAGAATATTATCGGCAAAGAAGGATTTGACAAGGCATATACATTAAGAAATGAATTCGTAATAGCTGTAGTAGGTAAGGTTATTAAGAGAAGTGGAGCAGTTAATGACAATCTTAAGACCGGTGATATTGAGATTGCGGCTGAATCATTAAGAATACTTTCTGAGTCAGAGACACCTCCATTTCCAATTGAGGATAATATTAATACTAAAGAAGATATAAGACTTAAATATAGATGCCTTGATCTTAGACGTCCTGATATTCAGTCTAATATCATTATGAGAAGCAAGGTTGCCACTCTTACAAGAGCATTTCTTGCTAATGAAGGTTTCCTTGAAATAGAGACACCTATGCTTACTAAGTCAACTCCGGAAGGAGCAAGAGATTATCTTGTGCCAAGCAGGGTTCATCCAGGAAAATTCTATGCACTTCCACAGTCACCACAGCTCTTTAAGCAGATGCTTATGTGCTCTGGATATGACAGATATATGCAGATTGCAAGATGTTTCAGAGATGAAGATTTAAGAGCTGACAGACAGCCGGAATTCACTCAGATAGATATGGAATTGTCATTTGTTGACGTTGATGATGTAATTGATGTTAATGAAAGACTTTTAGCATATCTTTTCAAAGAGGTATTAGATATTGATGTACAGCTTCCAATCCAGCGTATGACATGGCAGGAAGCTATGGATAGATTTGGTTCTGATAAGCCAGATTTAAGATTTGGTATGGAACTTAAGAATGTTACAGACATAGTAAAGAACTGTGGTTTCGGCGTATTTACAGGGGCTATCGAGAATGGTGGAACTGTAAGAGGTATTAATGCCAATGGACAGGGAAGTATGCCTCGTAAGAAGATTGATGCACTTGTCGACTTTGCAAAGGGATATGGTGCAAAGGGTCTTGCTTATATAGCTATTCACGAAGATGGTTCACTTAAGTCTTCATTCTCTAAGTTTATGACTGAGGATGAGATGAACGCACTTGTTGAGGCTATGGAAGGTAAGCCGGGTGACCTTCTTTTATTTGCTGCTGACCGCAATAAGATTGTATGGAATGTACTTGGAGCATTAAGAGTTGAACTTGCTGGACAGATGGGACTTCTTGATAAGAATGATTATAAGTTCCTCTGGGTAACAGAATTCCCACAGTTTGAGTGGTCAGATGAAGAAGAGAGATTCGTAGCTATGCATCATCCATTTACTATGCCTATGGATGAGGATCTTGATAAGCTTGAGTCAGACCCAGGTTCAGTACGTGCCAAGGCTTATGATATTGTACTTAACGGTACAGAGATAGGTGGTGGTTCAGTAAGAATCCATCAGGCTGATGTACAGTCAAGAATGTTTAAGGCACTTGGTCTTACAGATGAAGTTGCTAATGAGAAGTTTGGTTTCTTACTTGATGCGTTCAAGTACGGAGTACCACCACACGCTGGTCTTGCATATGGTCTTGACAGACTTGTTATGCTTATGGCTAAGAGAGATTCAATAAGAGATGTTATTGCATTTCCTAAGGTAAAGGATGCTTCCTGCCTTCTTACTAATGCACCAGATGTAGTAGATGCAAAACAGCTTGAAGACTTATCTATCAGAATTACAGAGTCAGAACAGGAATAATATTTTAAGAGCATTTGAAAGTATTTAATGGATATTTTCAAATGCTTTTTTTAACTATATTTTTAGACAATACTTTGTGAAATCTGGATGAAAATAATGGCTTTATCAGCTTTTTTTTAGCAAAAATATTGCATTTGAATAATCATGGGTATATACTTTTTTTATAAATCTTTGCAAAACTATAACAAAAGACTGGAGAAAAATTATGACAGAGAATCAGTATATAAGGGCAAACAGGACTGTTTTATTTACAGTTATCATAGTATTTGGTTATATTGCGCTGACCCTGATGGCAGCATTAGGAGTGGGTGACGGACATAACAAAGGAAAGATTTTAATACAGTTTGTTGTGGCACTTGCTGTAATTATTGTATCAGTAGCTGCTTATATTTTAAGGAAGAAGACCAGAGTGTGTGAATTAACGATTGCGGTATCAATGGCATTTGGATATGTTGTTCTTATACTGCTTAATTCAACTGATGGTGTATGGACATATGTACTTCCTTTGATTATGGCTTCGATGGTATATCTTAATGAAAAACTAATATTGTGGGCTGATGGCGTTGCGATAGCTGGTAATGTCATAAGACTTATTATGGATTATAATATGTATAATGGAGTGGCTATGGCAAGCAGGGTTCTTGCTATATTAGTATTGGTTATTGTTACATGTATATCTCTTAGTGTAACAAAGCTGCTTAAGCAGTTTTTTGCAGAGAATATGAATAAGATAGAGGCAGCAGCAGTTATACAGAAAGAGAATAACGAGAAGATGGTTGCTGTAGCTGATAATATAACCAGACATTTCGGACAGGCTATGGATATGCTTGATGAGTTAGAAAAGAGCATAGATATAAACCACAATTCAATGAAAGATATAGCAGAAAGCACAGAAAGCACAGCAGAAGCTATACAAAGACAGGCCACTATGTGTGCAGAGATTCAAGAAAACACTGATATTGCTGAAAAAGAGATAAGCGAGATGGTTGAGGCTTCACACAGAACAGATGAGACTGTTAATGATAGTAAGGCTATAGTAGTTGAACTTAAGGAACAGGCACAGAATGTACATGATGCAAGCAATATAATCGTAGATGTGATTAACAGTCTTACAGAAAAGGTTGATGATGTACAGGGATTTATTGGTTCTATCGTAGAGATTTCAAGCCAGACTAACCTTCTTGCATTAAATGCTTCAATAGAAGCAGCAAGAGCAGGAGAAGCCGGAAAGGGTTTCGCAGTAGTAGCCGAAGAGATAAGACAGCTCTCAGAACAGACTAAGAATGCATCTTCAAGCATAACAGATATAATCAATAATCTTTATGAAGATACGAAGAAAGCTAATGAGAGCATAAAAGCGTCAGTTGAGTCAGTTAATAAGCAGAATGAACTTATTGATAATACAAGAGTGACTTTTGAGGACGTAGGAAAAACAGTTGATAATCTTATGAACAATATACATTCTGCAGAGCAGAGCATTAACAAGATACTGGATTCAACTTCTGTTATTTCTGATAATATTTCACATTTATCAGCAACAGGAGAAGAGGTAGCAGCTGCTTCAACTGAAGGCCTAAAAGTATCTGACACAACAGTTGAAAATATGAAGAACTGTAAGAATATATTACATAACATATATCTTCTTGCAGAGGATTTAAAGAGTTCAGTAGATAACTAAATGGATTGTAAGAGATTAAGCAGATTACAATGTATTGCAAGACTAGCAGTTGATTATTATAAGTTGTAATTAATAATATAATCAGGATGGTTTTGCAGGGTTATTAATATTTATAAGACAACAGTATGTTTATTATAAGGAGTGCAAATGACATTTTATGTCTGCATTATTTATAAAAGACAGCTGTTGTTTTTTTATGTAATAGGGAATTTCGATAGAATTTCCTATACATAAAAGGTGCTATGTGCCGATGATGCACACTTGCACGAAGATGTAGGTTGTCGCAAGCGACAGTGCTTAGTGTGAGAAGGTGCTTCATATATTTTATTTATATAGGAATATTTTATGCTTGACTTGAAGTTAACTCTAAATGCTATTATCAAAATGTAGAGTTAATAATCAGGTTTAATTAATAATTATATGAGGTGATTAATTATGAGAAGAAATAATATTAGAAAAACAGAGGCACTTATAATGGCATTTGCATTATCAGCAAGCCTGTTGTTAACAAGTTGTGGCAACCAAAATACTAATGGTGACAGTGTTAATGAAAATAATAGTACAACAGACGAAGCTGGAATTAATCACGATTATCCGGTAATGTTGTTCTCTTATGATAAGAATGATACTAATTATGAAGAACCAGAAGCGTTTAATTCAGAATATCTTGGCGGCAATTATGGTGAGATTGAGAAGATAGAATATTATTCTCCAACTACTAATGCTACAAGAAATGCCAATGTGTATCTTCCATATGGATATGATAAGAGTAAAAGCTATCCTGTAGTATATCTTCTTCACGGAATGAGTGGAACATATGAAGATTACAGGGTTCTTGGTGCAAGACCAACAGCACAGAATATTGTGTATGAATACAACCGCAACGATATGATATTAGTAAGCTTTACTGTATTTACAGATGTTGACAGAAAGCAGGAATCTGATTATGGATTTTCAGATTTAACTGCAAGATATGATGCCTGTGAAAATGATGTGATTAATGCTCTTATTCCATATATTAATTCGCATTATTCAACTAAGATAGGCAGGGAATACACAGGAATTGCGGGATATTCATTAGGTGGACGGGAAGCTCTTTATTTATGCTTTGCACACCCTGATATATTTGGGTATGTAGGTGCATTTGAGCCTGTTGGAGGAGTTGTTAATACAGGAAGCGGTGAAACATTATATGGCAACAGGGGATATCTTCTTCCTGAGCTTGTTAAGGAAGGCGGGGAAGCACCACTTCTTACACTTATAGTAACAGGTGATGAAGATCCATATTGCAGGGTATCATCAGAGAATTATTCAAGATATATGACAGAACATTCAATTGACCATATATTCTATTACAGACACGGCGGACACGAGGCAGGTGTATGGAATAATGGCTTATATAACTTTCTAAGGCGGATATTCTAATGAAGATTGTATTAAATAACTTAATTATTGTACAAATGTATAATTATACATTGACTTATTGATAAATAATCTATAAAATTAATAGTCAAACAGGTTGTATAACTACAACTATAGAAAATGGAGGTTGTAATATGTATTCATTTGATGAAGTATTGAACTATGATCCAGAATTAGCTAAAGCTATGGATGATGAGTTAGCAAGACAGAGAAGCCATATTGAATTAATAGCTTCTGAGAACCTTGTAAGTAAAGCTGTTATGGCAGCTATGGGAAGCCCTCTTACTAACAAGTATGCAGAAGGATATCCTGGAAAGAGATATTATGGTGGCTGCGAATATGTAGATGTTGTTGAAACACTTGCAATTGAGAGAGCTAAGAAGTTATTTGGTTGTGAATATGCCAATGTTCAGCCACATTCAGGTGCACAGGCTAACCTTGCAGCATTCTTTGCTATGGTAGAACCAGGTGATACTGTTATGGGTATGAGCCTTGACTGTGGTGGACACCTTTCACATGGTTCACCAGTTAATATCTCTGGTAAATATTTTAATATAGTTCCTTATGGAGTTACAGCTGAAGGCTTTATAGATTATGATGAAGTATTAAGAATTGCTAAGGAATGTAAGCCAAGGATGATCATTGCTGGTGCATCTGCATATGCAAGAGTTATTGATTTTAAGAAGTTCAGAGAGATAGCTGATGAAGTTGGTGCTTATCTTATGGTAGATATGGCTCATATTGCTGGTCTTGTAGCAGGTGGAGAGCATCCAAGCCCTATCCCTTATGCTGATGTAGTTACAACTACAACTCATAAAACATTAAGAGGACCAAGAGGTGGTATGATTCTTTCATCAGCAGAAGCTGCTGAAAAGTTTAAGTTTAACAAGGCTGTATTCCCAGGAATCCAGGGAGGTCCACTTATGCATGTTATTGCTGGTAAGGCAGTATGCTTAAAGGAAGCACTTGACCCAAGCTTTAAGACTTATGCTAAGAACATTGTTGATAATGCACAGGCTCTTTGTACAGGACTTATGAACAGAGGTTTTGATATCGTATCTGGTGGTACAGATAATCACCTTATGCTTGTTAACCTTTTAAGCAAGAATAAGACTGGTAAGGAAGTAGAAAAGCTTCTTGATGCAGCTAACATTACATGCAACAAGAACACTATCCCTAACGATCCAGCTTCACCTTTCGTAACAAGTGGTATCAGACTTGGTACAGCAGCAGTTACAACAAGAGGCTTCAACACAGCAGATATGGATGTAGTAGCAGAAGCTATTGCTTTACTTGTAGATGACGTTGATGCTAATCAGGCTAAGGCTATGGCTATGGTTAAGGAACTTACAGACAAGTATCCTCTTTATGAATAATGCTGGAATATATAAGAAATGAACTTCTGGGGATGACTGATAAAGGAGAATATGCAGCATTTACATCCTCACTTATTCCTGGCTGCGATAATATAATAGGAATAAGACAACCGGTATTAAAGCAATATGCAAAACAGCTGATAAAGGAGAATAAGGATTTCCGGCAGCTGCTTAGTGAACCGGATATTTATCAGGAAGAAACACTGCTTAGAAGCTACATAATAGGAATGGGAACAGCGAAGGAGAAAGACTTTAAGAAGGCTTTAAAAGACTTCAACACATTCGTTCCTCTTGTGAACAACTGGGCTGTAAACGACAGCTTCTGTGTAGAATTCAGGGTTATGGATATGTTTCGGGACGAGTTTCTGCCATACATAAAGGAATGTATAGAATCGTTTGATGAATACAGGGCAAGAGTAGGGCTTATAATGCTGTTAGACCACTATTTAAAGGTTGATATGCATGGCATGAAAAGACCGAGAATGAAAAAGGTTACTATTAAAGATATAGAAAGCACAGATGAAATAAATTGTGCTAATGGTTTATATCTTGATGATATATTTTCACTTGTAAACAGGGATTTTTCGGCCTATGGATATTATACACAGATGGCAGCAGGCTGGCTTCTTGCGGAATGTTTTGTTACATTTCCAAAAAGAACGTGGGAATATCTTACAGATACCGACTGCTTAAAGTTAGATAAGTTGTCATATCAGAAGGCGGTACGAAAGATATGTGAATCGCTCACGCCGGATAAAGAAGTTAAACTAAAAGTTAAAAAGGATCTGAAGCAGATGTAATAATCTGTTTCAGGTCTTTTTTTATTGCTTTAGTATATTTTAATAATTTGAATATCAAAATAACCTTGACAAACACATAAGTTTTGTAGTATAAAAATAATGTTTGAAAATCAAAGTAAGATAATCAAATTGTTAGTAAGTCAAATAAATAAGGACAAAAAAGTATGATAAGAACAAGAATCATAGGAACAGGAAGCTATGTTCCACCAGATATATTGACTAACGATAATCTGTCAGAAATGGTAGATACGAGTGATGAGTGGATAAGGACAAGAACTGGTATATGTAACAGACATATAGCAAAAGATATGGATAATGCTGATATGGCATATAACGCTGCAAGAAATGCAGTAGAGGATGCACGTATTGAAGCTTCTAAGATTGGTCTGATTATAGTTGCAACGTCAACTCCTGATTATGCTTTTCCTAATCAGGCATCACTTGTACAGGCAAAGCTTAAAGCAGTAAATGCTATGTGTTTTGATGTAAGTGCAGCATGTTCAGGTTTTATTACAGCCCTGGATATTGCAGCTTCAATGTTAAAGGCAGGTTCGTATAAATATGCACTTGTTATTGGTTCAGAAAAAATGTCAGAAATAGTTAACTGGAAAGACAGAAGTGTGTGTGTGCTTTTTGGAGATGGTGCTGGTGCAGTGGTTCTTAAAGCAGTTGATAACAACACAGAAGATGTTACAGGTGCCTTAGTTGGTCATGAAAGAGGAATTATTGACAGCAATATCTACAATGATGGAACAGGTGCATCTGTTTTAACAGGTGGCAGAAGATTTTCTGATTCATGCAGCACAGATATATTTATACATATGGATGGACAGGAAGTGTTTAAATTCGCCGTAAAGAGTGTTCCTACAGCTATAGAAACACTTTTACATAATAATAATATGGATATTAATGAAGTTGATAAGTTCATATTGCATCAGGCTAATGTACGTATTATAGAGAGTGTAGCTAAAAGACTTAAGGCTGATAAAGATAAGTTTCCAGTCAATCTGAATGAATATGGAAATACATCATCAGCAAGCATTCCTATTCTGCTTGATGAGTTAAACAGGAATGGAAGCTTAAAACAGGGAGAGAAGCTTGTACTTGCCGGTTTTGGTGCAGGATTAAGCTGGGGAAGTATTCTGCTTGTATGGTAGCACGGTTAAAGATGCTAAGCTTATTATATAGATATTTGCAGACTGCTTACTAAAAGATATCAGGCAGCCGGATAAGCGGCATTTTAACATATATAAGATGTTTATGGCAAAAGCTTTGCCATAGATATCAAAGTTGTGGGCTTTTGACCCCGACAACATATAATAAAAAATAATAAGAATTAAGGAGATTTAACATTATGTTTGAAAAAGTAAGAGAATTAGTTGCAGCACAGTTAGGTATAGATGAGGCAGTTATTAAGCCTGAGTCTAATTTCAAGGAAGATCTTAAGGCAGATTCACTTGATCTTTTTGAACTTGTTATGTCACTTGAGGATGAGTGTTCAGTAACTATTCCATCTGAGGAGCTTGAAAAGATTCTTACAGTACAGGATGTTGTTGATTATATCGAGGCTAACCAGAAATAGTTATAAATGTCAGGAAGGAAGATAAGTTATGAAAACTCGTGTAACAGAGCTTCTTAATATAGAATATCCTGTTATACAGGGCGGTATGGCATGGGTTGCAGATGCTAATCTGGCAGCCCACGTCAGCAAAGCCGGTGGAATGGGATTTATTGGAGCAGCTAATGCGCCGGCAGAATGGGTTAAAGAACAGATACATATTGCAAGAAAGATAACAGATAAGCCAGTTGGTGTTAATATTATGCTTTTAAGTGATTATGCAGATGAGATAGCACAGCTTGTTATTGATGAGCATATAGAAGCAGTAACAACAGGTGCAGGCAATCCAAGCAAATATATGAAGGCCTGGAAGGAAGCTGGAATAAGGGTTATTCCTGTTGTGGCATCAGTTGCACTTGCAAGAATGATGGAACGTGCCGGAGCAGATGCAGTTGTAGCAGAGGGCATGGAATCAGGTGGACATATCGGCGAGGAAACGACCATGACACTTGTACCACAGGTTGTTGATGCAGTTAATATTCCTGTTATAGCAGCTGGCGGAATAGGTGATGGCAGAGGTGTATGTGCGGCATTTATGCTTGGTGCAGAGGCTGTACAGATGGGAACAAGATTCGTTGTGGCTAAGGAGTCAAATGTCCATCAGAATTATAAGGACAGAGTTATAGCTGCCAAGGATATAGATTCAGTAGTAACTGGCAGAAGTACAGGTCATCCAGTAAGGTCACTTAGAAACAGCATGACAAGAGAGTATCTTGATATGGAAAAAGAAGGCGTTGAGTTTGAAAAGCTTGAAAGACTTACTCTTGGAACACTAAGAAAGGCTGTTGTGGATGGTGATGTCAAGCAGGGAACTGTAATGGCAGGTCAGATAGCAGGTCTTGTCAATAAGGAACAGACATGTGAAGAGATTATTAAGGAGCTTATGAAGGAAGTCTCTGAGGTATATAATTCACATAATAAGCTGGCATAAAACAGTGTATGGAAATGAGGATTTAAAAGGTATGGGAAAAACAGTTGTAATGTTTCCAGGACAGGGAAGCCAGCGTACTGGAATGGGAAGAGAAAGCTATAATAGCTGCACTTCATCAGTAAAGTGCTTTAAGAAGGCTGGTGAACTGACAGGTATCAATATGGAGCATTTAATATTTGAAGAAAATGATCTTCTTGATAAAACCGAGTATACACAGATTGCGTTATATGTAACAGAAATCGCCCAGCTTGCTGATATGGTTGAGCAGGGCCTTACGTATGATGCAGCTATTGGACTTTCATTAGGTGAATATAGTGCACTTACTGCAAGTGGTGCGCTATCTTATGAAGATGGTGTAAGACTTGTAAGAAACCGTGGAATATATATGGAACAGGAGGTTCCGGCTGGTATAGGCGCCATGGCTGCAGTTATCGGGCTTACATCAGATGAGGTTGACAGTGTACTTGCTAAATATAACAAGGATAAAAGTGGGAACACAGAGTCTGATAATGATATGTATCCTGATACAGTTTCCGCAGCTAATTACAACTGCCCTGGCCAGATAGTAATATCAGGTAAAAAGGAATGTGTACAGGAGGCTATGGAAGTGCTTAAGGAAGCAGGAGCAAGAAGAACACTCCTTCTTAATGTAAGTGGACCGTTTCATTCAAAGCTTCTTAAGGGCGCAGGTGATAAGCTTATGAAGGATCTTGAAAAAGTTACTTTTGATAAAGTGAAGTATCCTTATGTGGCAAACTGTACAGCTGAGTATGTGGATGAGAATACATCCAGTGGATATATAAAAGAACTTCTTTCAAAGCAGGTATATAGTTCAGTACGTTTTGAACAGTCAGTCAGAAAAATGATAGCCGATGGTTATGATACATTTGTTGAGGTGGGACCAGGAAAGACTTTATCTGGCTTTGTTAAAAAGATAGCTAAGAGCATGGAAAAGGAAGTAGTTATAAAATAACAGGCAATAAATGCAGACAAGATATTGGTAAGGCTTTAGCAATATTGTATCGATGAAAGGCAGTGTGTTATGTGTATGGATAATTGTATAAAAAGATATGAAAACAAGATAGTGCTTGTAACCGGAGCTAGCAGAGGAATAGGAGCTGCTATAGCTGCCCGTTTTGCCAAAGAGGGGGCTGTGGTTATTGTTAATTACAGTGGTAATGATGAGGCAGCAGATAGAACAGTTGAAAATATTCTGGCTGCCAACGGAAAGGCAGAAAAATACAAGTGTCAGGTTGATTCGTATGAAGAAACTGAAAAAATGATTACATATATAATGGATAAATATAAGAGAATAGACATTCTTATAAATAATGCAGGTATAACAAAAGATGGTCTTATCATGAGAATGAAAGAGGAAGATTTTGACAGAGTTATAGATGTTAATCTTAAGGGAACATTTAACTGCATAAGACACGTAAGCAGATACATGTTAAAGCAAAGAAGCGGAAGAATAATCAATATGTCATCAGTTGTAGGCATAGCTGGTAATGCAGGACAGGTTAATTACAGTGCTTCTAAAGCAGGTGTGATAGGTATTACCAAATCTGCGGCAAAGGAGCTTGCATCGCGAGGAATAACTGTTAATGCAGTTGCACCTGGATATATTGATACAGATATGACAAAGGTTTTATCTGATGAACAGAAGAAGTCAGTACTTGATATGATTCCTCTTTCAAGAATGGGAAGCGTGGATGATATAAGCAATGCTGTAGCATTTCTGGCATCAGATGAAGCAGCATACATAACAGGACAGGTGATATCAGTAGATGGAGGTATGAATATCTGATGAGAAGAGTAGTTGTTACAGGTATGGGTGCAATAACACCTATAGGTTTAAGTGTGGATGAATTCTGGAATTCTGTTAAAGAGAATACAGTTGGAATAGATAATATAACAAGATTTGATACAACAGATTATAAGGTTAAGCTTGCAGCAGAGGTAAAGGATTTTGATGCTAAGAATTATATGGATTTCAAGGCAGCCAAAAGGATGGAAAAGTTCAGCCAGTATGCTGTTGCGGCCGCGCATGAGGCTATGAAGGATTCGGGGCTTGATATGGCTAAAGAGGATGCTTTCCGTGTTGGTGTATCAGTAGGCTCTGGTGTTGGAAGCCTTGAAGCTATGGAAAGCAATCACAAGAAGCTTCTTGAAAAGGGTCCATCTAGGATTAATCCGCTTCTTGTACCTCTTATGATAACTAACATGGCAGCTGGCAATGTATCAATACAGCTAGGTTTAAAGGGTAAGAATATAAATGTTGTTACAGCATGTGCTACTGGAACTAACTCTATAGGTGAAGGCTATAGAAGCATACAGCATGGAGAAGCAGATGTTATGTTTGCAGGTGGAACTGAAAGTTCTATATCTCCTATTGGAATCGGTGGTTTTGCTGCGCTTACAGCACTTTCAACATCTACAGACCCTAAGAGAGCCTCTATCCCATTTGACAAAGAAAGAAATGGCTTTGTCATGGGTGAAGGAGCAGGTGTGGTTGTACTTGAAGAACTGGAGCATGCTTTAAAGAGAGGAGCGCATATATATGCAGAGATCACAGGCTATGGCTGTTCTTCTGATGCATACCATATAACATCACCTATGGAGGATGGAAGTGGAGCTGCATATGCTATGACAAGTGCCATGAAGGAAGCAGAAGTAAAACCAGATGATATCGATTATATAAATGCACATGGAACAAGTACCCATCATAATGATCTTTTTGAGACAAGGGCGATCAAGCTGGCACTTAAGGATGCAGCTTACAATGTGCCTGTAAGTTCAACAAAATCCATGGTTGGACATCTGCTTGGTGCAGCGGGCGCAGTTGAGTTCATAGCCTGTGTCAAGTCAATCCAGGATGGTTATATACATCCAAATGTAGGACTATCAGAAACAGAGGAAGAAATGGATCTTAATTATGTCAAGGATGAAGGAATCGAAAAGGACGTTGATGTAGTCATGACGAATTCTCTTGGTTTTGGTGGACATAATGCAACTCTTATAGTAAGAAAGTATTCATAATATGATGAACGCTTAAAGTACATAAGTAGATTGCTGGTGAGATATATGGAATACCAGAATATGAATAAAAGGTCATGAAGAAATGGAGATAATATATGGAATTAGAAAATGTAATAAAGCTCATTAATGCTGTATCAGAATCTTCACTTACAAGCTTTAGCATGGAAGATGGCGACACTAAGCTTTCGCTTGGCGCTGACAGAAGTGACAGGGCAGCTGTTAAAGAAACTGCCGGTGCTGATGATATAGTTAATAGCGATAACGGCAATGAATCAGGATTGAATAAATCGGACATTAAAACTTCTGATGATAATGTGCTTACTGTTAATTCACCACTTGTAGGTGTATTTTACAGTTCAGCATCTCCGGAAGCTGATGCATATGTAGCAATAGGTGACAGGGTTAAAAAAGGTCAGGTAATCGGTATAGTAGAAGCAATGAAGCTTATGAATGAGATTGAAAGTGATTATGATGGTGTGGTTACTGATATTCTTGTAGATAATGAACAGATGGTTGAATATGGACAGCCTATGTTTGTTATAAAACCAGTCTGACAATACGTCGGTATCAAAGGCATGGGTTTTTGATACCGACATTATATATATGAAATTCGATTATTTAATATAAGGAGTTAAGTATGCTTACAACAAAGGAAATAATGGATATTATACCACACAGACATCCTTTTCTGCTTGTGGATACGATAGATGAACTTGAGCCTGGAATAAAGGCAACAGGATATAAGTGTATTACATATGATGAGCCTTATTTTGCAGGACATTTTCCAGCTGAGCCTGTTATGCCGGGGGTCCTTCAGATAGAGGCATGCGCACAGGTAGGCGCTGTTGCGATACTTTCGCTGGAAGAAAACAAAGGTAAAACAGCATATTTTGGTGCAGTTAATAATGCAAGATTTAAAAGAAAAGTAGTTCCTGGTGATAAACTTAAGATGGAATGTGAGATTATAAAGAAAAAAGGACCAGTTGGCGTGGGAAAGGCTGTTGCGACGGTAGATGGCGAGGTTGCACTTACAGCAGAGCTTACATTTATGGTAGGTTAATCCGTCTGATGTTATAAATATAATATGTGGATTATGGAATGATTATAAGGAGATGAAGCTGTGTTTAATAAGATATTGATAGCGAACAGAGGCGAAATAGCTGTTAGAATAATAAGAGCCTGTAGGGAAATGGGTATACAGACAGTTGCAGTATATTCTGAGGCGGATAAGGAAGCACTTCATACGCAGCTGGCTGATGAGAGTGTATGTATAGGAAAGGCAGCAGCTAAGGATAGTTACCTTAATATGGAAAGAATATTGAGTGCAACAGTAGCTACACATGCAGATGCAATACATCCAGGCTTTGGATTTCTTTCTGAAAACAGTAAGTTTGCATCATTATGTGAAAAATGTAACATCACATTTATAGGTCCAGATTCAGATATCATAGAGAAAACAGGTAATAAACAGGAAGCAAGAAATACAATGATATCAGCAGGTATTCCAGTTATTCCAGGAACCAAAGAACCAGTTATGGATGCAGAAAGAGGAAAAGAGCTTGCAGACAATATAGGTTATCCTGTTATGGTTAAAGCTGCACTTGGCGGCGGTGGCAAGGGGATGCGTGTTGTATATACAAAAGAAGATTTTAAAAGGGAATTCGATAACGCACAGAGAGAAGCTGTGAATGGCTTTGCTGATGGCACAATGTATATAGAAAAATATATAGAAAAGCCAAGACATATAGAGTTCCAGATATTAGCTGATAAATATGGAAATACAATTCATCTTGGTGAAAGAGATTGTTCAATACAAAGAAATCACCAGAAGTTAGTTGAGGAATCACCCTCTCCTGCGTTGAATGATGAATTAAGAAAGAGAATGGGAGATACTGCAGTGGCAGTGGCTAAGGCAGTTAACTATGAAAATGCAGGAACAGTTGAGTTTCTTCTTGACAAAAACGACAATTATTACTTTATGGAGGTAAATACCCGTATTCAGGTCGAGCATGGTATAACGGAACTTGTGACAGGTGTTGATCTTATAAAGGAACAGATAAAGATAGCAGCCGGCGAAAGTCTTGGTATTAAGCAGGAGGATGTAAGGATACATGGTGCTGCCATGGAAATAAGAATCAATGCTGAAAACCCTGAAAAGAACTTTGCACCTAATCCGGGAACAATAAAGAATATACATATACCAGGTGGTAATGGTGTAAGAATAGATACTGCAGTTTATAGTGGATATACGATACCTCCTTTTTATGATTCCATGATAATGAAGGTTATGACATATGCAAACGACAGGAAAACAGTGATTGAGAAGATGAGAAGTGTCCTTGGCGAGATTATTATTGAAGGTGTCACAACAAATACAGATTTTATGTATGATATATGCCAGAATGAGAAGTTTATTAAAGGTGATGTCAGTACAGATTTCATACCAGAGGAGTATCCACAGGTATGTAAAAAATAGTTGTTCGTTATGCACAGTAAGAGTGCGTGGAAATGAGGATTTATATGCAGATAAAAGGCTTGTTTAAAAAGAATATCCATAAAAATAAAATCAACAATCTGGATAGCAGTAATATAAATGTTCCAGATGGATTATATACGAAATGTCCGGTTTGTTCAAAAATAATTTTAACAGAGGACATGTATCTGAATAATTGTGTATGTCCGGAATGTGGATATTATATGAAGCTGGATGCCAGAACAAGGATATCCATGGTAGTGGATAAGAATACATTTTCAGAATGGGATACTAACATTGAAGAGAGCAATCCATGTGAATACCCAGGTTATGAGGAGAAAATCCAGAATCTTAAAAGAAAAACAAATCTTGATGAGGCAGTAATAACCGGTGTTGGAAAGATAGATGGCAGCAAAGCTGTTATAGGTGTCTGTGATACAAGATTTCTTATGGGCAGCATGGGCGAAGTTGTAGGTGAAAAGCTTACACGGGCAGTTGAGAAGGCTACAGAGCAGAAGCTGCCGGTTATTATATTTACATGCTCAGGCGGAGCCAGGATGCAGGAGGGAATAGTATCTCTTATGCAGATGGCAAAGATAAGTGCCGCATTAAAAAAACATGATGAGGCAGGACTTTTATATATCACTGTTCTTACTGACCCTACAACTGGAGGTGTAACTGCAAGCTTTGCTATGCTTGGAGATATTATACTTGCAGAGCCAGGTGCCCTTATAGGTTTTGCAGGACCAAGAGTTATCAGACAGACTATAGGACAGGAACTGCCAGAAGGGTTTCAGAGAGCTGAATTTCTGTTAGAGCACGGCTTTGTGGATGCGATAGTTAAAAGGGATGAGCTAAAGAAGACACTTGCGCATCTGCTTGACATACATAAGTACAGTGGAGCTTATACAGAAGTTAAAGAAAATGTGGATACATACCGGAGCAATTCAGATATTATGAAGAAGTATCTTGAGTATCTTGATAATATATATTTCAAAAAGATAGATAGAGAAGAAGAAAAAAAGGCTGAGGCTGATAATAATCTGTATAATGAGTATGATGTATGGGAAAAGGTTGAAATAGCAAGAAGCAGTGAAAGACCTAATGCCGCAGATTACATAGAAAAAATAACTAAAGATTTTTTTGAACTTCATGGTGACAGAAACTTTTGTGATGATAAAGCAATAATAGGTGGAATCGCAACATTTGGCGGCATTCCTGTAACAGTCATAGGACATATGAAGGGTAAGACTACTAAAGAGAATATATCAAGAAACTTTGGAATGCCTAATCCCGAAGGGTATAGAAAGGCACTAAGGCTTATGAAGCAGGCTGAAAAATTTAACAGACCGGTTATATGTTTTATAGACACTCCAGGAGCATATTGCGGTCTTGGTGCAGAAGAGCGAGGCCAGGGAGAAGCTATAGCAAAGAATCTGTATGAAATGAGCAGTCTTACAGTTCCGGTATTGTCAATAGTAACTGGCGAAGGTGGAAGCGGTGGTGCACTTGCACTAGGTGTTGCCAATGAGGTATGGATGATGGAGAATTCCATATATTCAATACTTTCACCAGAAGGCTTTGCATCGATACTGTGGAAGGATTCTAAGAAAGCAAAAGAGGCTGCGGAAATAATGAAGCTGACGGCAGCAGATTTATATGAGCTTGGCATAATAGAGAAGGTCATTCCGGAATATCCGGTTATAAATGAAAATAATATAAAAAGAGTGACATTATATATGAAACGTATGATATGTGATTTTATGTACAGATATATTGATATGGACAAGGAAGAACTTGCAAGACAGCGGTATAACAGATTCAGGAAAATGTAAGAAAGCACTAAATCTATTACATTTTTTTATGGTTGTATTAATATAATTGTGTTAATATGATTATGTTAATGTGATTGTTTTAATGTGATTGCGTAGGAAGATTACGGAATTGTTATATCTAAACAGAAAGAAGGAATATATATGTCATATGGATACAGACAATACAGGGATACTGCTCATAGATGGACACAGATAGGTGTTGGTTTAATATCTGTAATAGCAGGTCTTATACTTATTGTATGTGTAACGGCACCTATGTATGTCTCAAGCATGTTAAAGGATGCAGGACTGTCAGCTGCTATATCGCACCGTTTTATGGATACTGTTTTTGATTCACTTGGGGATAATATGGAGGCGTTATCCAGAATTCAGACAAGTATAGAGGATTCTAAGATAGTAGACAGAATAGCACAGAAATATACAACGGCTATGGTTGACGGGATGCTTAAAGAAAAATCCTTTGATGATATAGAGATTAATATAGATGCAGAGCTGGATGAGCTTATGGATATGACATATAACAAAATAGCATCTAATATCAATATGGGAAATATACAGGAAACAATAGTCAGGGCAGCTCTTAGCTATAGTAAAAATGCTGCAAATGAGGCTATAAATAATTATGCCAGTGGTATATATGGTGATATATCTTATCGTCTGCAGCCGCTTATAAAGGTATATGGAATAATAACGTCTGTTGTGTTTAAGATATTGATGCTTTTAATATATATCACATTATTGATTGTTATCATTGCATTTAATCCTGTCAGGGTTGTAAGGTACACACTCCCATGTATATTTGTCATAACAGGTGGTATATGTATTTTTATTGCAAATATAATTGGAAACAGATGTATGGCGGCTGTAAGTAACAGATATCTAGGAAGAACTGTGTTTATAGATACTCAGATTGCTTATAGGGTTATGGGTGTTATGTGTATACTGGCAGCAGCTTCTTATGTTATTACTTTGATATATGGAATGGTTGTGAAAAACAGGAGAAAAAGAATATAGAAATATCTGAGATTAATGTTTGATAAGAGTTTATTAGAGTTTATAAGAGCTTATAAAAACTCATAAAACATTATAAAAGATGAAAAATGGAGCTGCTACATATATATGTGGCAGCTCCTGATTTTGTTTTATAATACTTGTTATATAATATTTTTTAAAGTATTATTTGTTATTCTTCTTTTCGTTCTCAAGCTTCTTCATAGCTCTTACCTTAAGTGAAAGACCAAAGAGGTTGATGAAACCATCAGCATCATGGTGGTCATAAAGGTCTCCAGTTGTGAATGAAGCGATAGATTCGTTATATAATGAATATGGAGATGTTGTACCAGCTTTGATGATGTTGCCCTTGTAAAGCTTGAACTTAACTTCACCAGTTACGTATTCCTGTGTCTTTTCGACAAATGCCTGAAGTGCTTCACGAAGAGGTGTTTCCCACTTTCCTTCGTATACAACCTGAGCGAACTTGTTAGCAACATTAATCTTCTCTGCTGTTGTATCCCTGTCAAGAACTAATTCTTCAAGCTGCTGATGTGCTTCGTAAAGAATAGTTCCACCAGGTGTTTCATATACACCACGTGACTTCATACCAACAACACGGTTCTCAACGATATCAATTATACCAATGCCGTGCTTGCCGCCAAGTCTGTTAAGTTCTCTGATGATATCAGAAACCTTCATCTTCTTGCCGTTAACAGATGTAGGAACACCCTTTTCAAATGTCATTGTTACATATTCGCCTTCATCTGGAGCTTCTTCTGGTGTGCATCCAAGAACAAGAAGGTGCTTATAGTTAGGCTCATTAGCTGGATCTTCAAGCTCAAGACCTTCGTGGCTTATATGCCAGATGTTACGGTCACGGCTGTAGCTTGAGTCAGGGCTGAATGGAAGGTGAATACCGTGCTGTCTGCAATATTCGATTTCATCTTCACGAGACTGTAATGTCCATCTTGAATCTCTCCAAGGAGCGATAATCTGGATATCTGGAGCTAAAGCCTTGATTGTAAGCTCAAATCTGATCTGGTCATTACCCTTACCTGTAGCACCATGGCAGATAGCAACAGCACCTTCTTTACGGGCAATTTCAACAAGTCTTTTGGCAATGATAGGTCTTGCCATTGATGTACCAAGTAAATATTTATTTTCATAAACTGCGTGAGCCTGTACACATGGAACGATGTAGTTATCGCAGAATTCATCTGTGATGTCTTCGATATATAACTTGGCAGCTCCACAAGATAAAGCTCTTTCTTCAAGTCCGTCTAATTCCTCTTCCTGACCGCAATCTGCACATACACAGATAACATCATAGTCGAAAGTTTCCTTTAACCAAGGAATGATTGCTGTAGTATCAAGACCACCTGAATAAGCAAGAACAACTTTCTCTTTCATTATTAATGTACCTCCATATAATTAAGTAATAGGTTTAATTATGTAATAAATATTATGTAGTAAATAATGCTATTACAAAGTGTAAAACTCTGCTGATTATAATAAACTACTTATTATGAAAATGCAATAGGTAAAAATGTATATTATGCAATTTTATGCAAGAATATTGCATAAATATAAAAAATAATGAATAAACACTTTACATAGAAAAAAAAGTTGTTATAATGGAACTTGTCATTTTTATTGATGAATAATATATGTACACGAATGAATAAATAAACATTCAGATGGAGGACGTATGGTTAAGGTTGGAATTATCGGAGCTACCGGATATGCAGGTAACGAATTAGTAAGACTTCTTCTTGGACATAAGGATGTAGAGATTGTATGGCTTGGTTCACGAAGCTATATAGATCAGAAATATTCAGATGTATACAGAAATATGTTTAAACTTGTAGATGCCAGATGTATGGATGATAATATGGAACAGCTTGCAGATGAGGTTGATGTAATATTTACAGCAACACCACAGGGCTTATGTGCATCACTTGTTAACGATGAGATTTTATCAAAGGTAAAGATAATAGACCTTAGTGCAGACTTTAGATTAAAGAATGTAGATATATATGAGAAATGGTATAAGCTTGAACATAAGTCACCACAATATATTGATGAAGCAGTCTATGGTTTATGTGAGATTAACAGGGATAAAGTGAATAATAATACAAGAATTATTGCTAACCCGGGATGTTACACTACAACATCAATTCTTACATTATATCCACTTGTAAAAGAAGGAATTATTAATCCAGATACAATAATCATTGATGCTAAGAGCGGAACAAGCGGTGCAGGCAGGGGTGCAAAGGTTGCTAATCTTTTCTGTGAAGTTAATGAGAGTATGAAAGCATATGGTGTTGGTACACACAGACACACACCAGAGATAGAAGAACAGCTTGGATATGCTTGTGGAAGAGATGATTTAAAGCTTATATTTACACCACATTTAGTTCCAATGAACAGAGGAATACTTGTGACAGCATATGCTAATCTTGCAAAGGATGTAACTTATGAAGATGTTAAGGCGGCATATGATAAATATTATGACAAGGAATATTTTGTAAGAGTTCTTCCTGAGGATGTATGCCCAGAGACAAGATGGGTTGAGGGAAGTAACTTTGTAGATATAGGATTTAAGATAGAGCCAAGAACTAACAGAATTATTGCTATGGGTGCATTAGATAACCTTGTTAAGGGTGCGGCTGGTCAGGCAGTACAGAATATGAATCTTTTATTCGGTTTTGAGGAGAATGAAGGACTTAAGATTGCACCTATGTTCCCATAGAATTATATAATACAGGCGGCACTATAAATATTTTATTCATATAAGATTAATAAGACGTTATTGGTAAGTAATAATCCTGATAGATAATTATTATATAGGTAATTTAATAACAAGCGGTTATTAATCTGGACAGGAGGCAGTTATGCAGATTATAGAAGGTGGAGTTACAGCAGCCAAGGGATTTAAGGCAGCTGGTATGGCGGCAGGAATTAAGTATAAGAATGGTAAGAAAGATATGGCAATGGTTGTTTCAGACAAGCCTTGCGTGACAGCAGGGACATTTACTCTTAACAGAGTATTTGCCGCTCCTGTTAAATGGGATAAGAATATTGTATACAATGAAGCTTATGCACAGGCAATTGTAGTCAACAGTGGTGTTGCTAATGCCTGTACAGGTGTTGAGGGTGATGAAGCCTGTGCACTTGAAGCTAAGACAGCTGGAGAGACACTTGGAATTTCAGCCGATGCAGTGCTTCTTGGTTCAACAGGTGTTATTGGAATGCAGCTTCCTATGGATAGAATGTGTGCAGGAATTAAGGCACTTCCGGAACTTCTTGATTATACTAAAGAGGCTGGAACACTTGCCGCAGAGGCAATTATGACAACTGATACTGTAAGCAAGCAGGTTGCCTGCACAGTAAATATTGCTGGCAAAGAAGTAACGGTAGGCGGTATGTGCAAGGGTGCCGGTATGATTCATCCTCATATGGCTACAATGCTCTGTTTTATTACAACTGATGCAGTTATAGAGAAGAAAGCACTTCAGAAGATGACAAGTGATATTGTTGAAGATTCATTTAATATGATATCTGTTGACGGAGATACATCAACTAATGATACAGTGCTTGTTCTTGCTAATGGAGAAGCCGGCAATGATACTATTAAGGAAGGCAGCAGTGATTATGATACATTTTATGAGGCATTATCTTATGTACTTACAGAGCTTTCTAAGAAAATAGCAGGAGATGGTGAAGGCTGTACATGTCTTTTTGAAGTTCAGGTTAAGGGAGCTTCAACTAAGGAACAGGCAAGAATTCTTGCCAAATCAATAGTGACTTCTAATCTTACAAAGGCGGCAATATTTGGACACGATGCTAACTGGGGAAGAATTCTTTGTGCTATGGGTTATTCAGGCGTTGATTTCGAGCCGGAGAAGGTTGATATATTCTTTGAAAGCAACGCAGGAAAGCTTCAGATAGTTAAAGATGGTACTGCAACAGATTACAGCGAAGAAAAGGCAACTGAAATTCTTTCACAAAATCCTGTAACCGCAATAGCAGATATTAAGCAGGGTAACAGTGAAGCTACAGCGTGGGGCTGTGACCTTACATTTGATTACATAAAGATTAATGCAGATTACAGATCATAATAGTTAAGAATAAAATGGCATTGTAATATTGTCAGGAATGAGGATAATAAATGAGTACAATTAATATGGAAGAAGAGTTAAAGAAGGCACAGGTGCTTGTTGAAGCACTCCCATATATACAGAAGTTCAACAGAAAGATTATAGTTGTAAAATATGGTGGAAGTGCAATGGTTGATGAAGAACTTAAAAGAAAAGTTATTCAGGACGTAGTATTATTAAAGGTTGTTGGATTTAAGCCAATTATTGTACACGGCGGCGGAAAGGAAATCAGCAAATGGGTTGAAAAGTCTGGAATGACACCGGAATTTAAGAATGGTTTAAGAGTTACAGACGAGCCAACTATGGAAATTGCTGAGATGGTTCTTAACAAGGTTAATAAAAGCCTTGTATCGCTTATAGAGGAACTTGGCGTAAAGGCGTGTGGTATAAGTGGTAAAGATGGCGGTATGTTAAAGGTAGAGAAGAAGTATTCAAAGGGTGAAGATATAGGATATGTAGGTGAAGTCAAGGAAGTTGATACAACACTTATACATTCTCTTCTTAAGGATGATTTTCTTCCAGTAATATGCCCTATAGGATATGATGACAATTTCCACGCTTACAATATTAATGCTGATGATGCAGCTTGTGCCATTGCAAGGGCAGTTAATGCAGAGAAGCTTGCATTCTTAACAGATATTGAAGGTGTATACAAGGATTATAATGATAAATCAAGCCTTATCTCAGAACTTTCAACAACTGAGGCAAGGGAATTATTAGCAGGTGGTACAATAGGTGGTGGTATGTTACCTAAGCTTAATAACTGTATTGATGCGATTGAACATGGTGTTTCAAGAGTGCATATACTTGACGGTCGTATTCCACACTGCCTCCTTCTTGAAATATTTACTAACAAGGGTGTTGGTACAGCTATATTATCAGAAGGTGCTGAGAAATTCTTCGATACTAATATATAATAACAGGAGTAGTTATGCAGACAGAACAGATTATTAAAACAGCAGAAGAAAAGTTAATACATACATATAACAGATACCAGATTGTACTTGATAAAGGTGATGGTGTAAGATTATATGATACAGACGGAAAAGAATATCTTGATTTTGGTGCAGGTATTGCGGTATTTGCATTAGGTTATAATAACAAGGAATATAATGATGCGTTAAAGGCACAGATTGACAAGCTTATACATACATCTAATTATTTCTATAATGAGCCAGCGGTAAATGCTGCTAAAGCACTTACAAAGGCTTCTGGAATGGACAGGGTATTCTTTACTAACAGTGGTACAGAATCAATAGAGGGTGCTATAAAGCTTGCAAAGAAATACGCTTATTTAAAGACAGGAAGAACAGATTCAGAGATTATAGCAATGCATCATTCCTTCCATGGCAGAAGTATGGGAGCATTAGCTGTAACAGGCAATAAGCATTATCAGGAAGCGTTCGGACCTATGATTCCGGGAATTAAATTTGCTAATTATAATGACCTTGAAAGTGTTAAACAGTTGGTAAATGATAAAACTTGTGCTATTATATTTGAAACAGTACAGGGTGAGGGAGGAATATATCCTGCAACTAACGAATTCATCAAGGGTGTAAGACAGCTTTGCGATGAAAAGGGTATTCTTCTTATACTTGATGAAATACAGTGTGGAATGGGAAGAACAGGTACAATGTTTGCATTCCAGCAGTATGGAGTTGAGCCTGATATTCTTACTGTTGCCAAGGCACTTGGCTGTGGTGTTCCAGTAGGTGCATTTCTTGCCAAGGAAGAAGTTGCCAAGGCACTTGTACCAGGAGATCACGGTACAACTTATGGCGGTAATCCACTTGCGTGTGCAGCAGCAACAAAAGTATTTGAATTATTTGAGAAACAGCATATATTGGATAATGTCAAGGAAGTATCAGCATATCTTGAAGAAAAGCTTGATGAACTTGTAGCAGAATATGATTTTATAATTGAGAGGAGAGGACTTGGACTTATGCAGGGACTTGAACTTTCAATCAATCCTAAAGATGTTATTGCTAATGCATTAGACAATGGACTTATACTGTTCTCAGCCGGAACTAATGTTATCAGAATGGTGCCACCTCTTGTTATAACTAAGGCGGACGTAGATGAAATGATAACAAAGTTAAAGAAATCATTTTAATAAAGGTTGGATGAATAATGAAAGTAATTAAGAAGCTTGTGTCAGTTCTTATGGCAGGTGTTCTTACTTTATCTGTGATGGCATGTTCAGGTACAGATAAGAATAAGACAGCAAGGGAACTTGATATAGAGACTCCTGTAACAGTTAATGTCTGGTATGATAATAAGGACTATGACAGCTATCTTGAAAATGTAGCGAAAGAATTTAAAGAGGCTAACAATCTGGTTACTGTCAATCCGGTATATGTTGAGTCATCAGATTTTGTTGATACAATTTACAATGAAACTGTAAGAAATGATAATGTGCCAGATGTGTATCTTATGTCATCAGAGAATTGCAATAAGGCATATCTTTTAGGTCTTATGCTTGAAAATGATTCTTACAAGGATGTATACAATGATAAAGTATATGGACAGGCTGCCCTTATAGCAAGCTCATATAATGAAAAGTTATATGGCTATCCGGTTACATTTAATATGCCGGTTATGGTGTATAACAGTAAGCTTGCAGGTGCAGTTGATACATTTGATGAGATAAAAGAATATAATGATAACTACGAAGTTACAGAAGATAATAAAAGTGTTCAGAGGATATTTAACTTTGATGCATCATCAATGTTTCTTAATTATACATTTACAGGAAGATACGTTAATATAGGCGGCAATAATGCTGAGGATTCAGGAGCATTTGCAATAGATGAGGTGCATTTTAAAAAGGCTTTAACTGAATATGTGAAGTTAAAGGACACTTATGCGATTGATAGATATAATTCATCATTGCAGTCGTGTGTATCACAGTTTGCAGAGGGAAAGCTTATATATACAATAGTTGATGCCGACAGCCTTTCAACAATTGATGCTTCAGGTGTTGAATATGGAATAATTCCAGTTCCAAAGCTTGCAGATGATTTAGAGTCAAAGGCAATGTCAGTTACTACGATGGCAATAGTAAATCCATACACATCAAATATTGCGGTATCCAAGGCAGTAGCAAGGGCAATATCATATGACTATGCAGAGGATTTGGAAAGTCTTAGCGGACATATGAGTGCAAGGGCAGACATAAGCTATAAATCAAAGACCCAGCAGAGCAATTACAATACACTGCACACAATATATGCTAACAGCATCGTAAAAGCCAAATATGTAGGCGTAGGCAACATATATACAAAATATGAGATTATGCTTCACCAGTTATGGGACGGAGTGGATTTTAACAGTGCATATAATGAGTTTTACAAAGAAATCTCCAATTATATGACACTATCAAGGCTTAATAATTAAATATGGAATAATACATTAGTGTGGATAAAAATGTAATTTACTCCAATATTAGTGAATAAAATCCTGCTATCAGTAAATACTTTATTAACAATAGAGATTGTTAAAGGAGGTTGTCTGATGGCAGGATTTATTGTTGCAATAATCTCAGGTGCGTTAATGAGCCTGCAAGGTGTACTTAATACGAATGTTACAAAAGCGAGCAGTATATGGGTGGCGGCAGGCTTCGTGCAGTTTACAGCACTTGCAACCTGCATTATAATGTGGCTGTTTAACGGAAGACCTGAGATTAGTGGAATATTTCAGGTAGAGAATAAAATATCATTATTAGGCGGTGTGATAGGAGCATTCATAACCTTCACCGTAGTAAAAAGTGTATCCGACCTAGGTGTAGCCAAAGCCGAAGTCACAATAGTAGTAGCACAGGTAATAGTAGCCTATATAATAGAACTTATGGGCTTATTTGGAAGCAAAAAAGCCGACTTCTCGTGGCTCAAACTCTTAGCCCTGATAATAGCAATGGGCGGAGTATTTATGTTCTACAATACAGGGAAGAATTAAAGTTGTAAAACTGACAGCGAGGGGATATAATGTGCGTAAGCTACAAGCCGTGCCAGACAGAAAACTTAAAAGCTGCTGTGCTTGCACAAAGCTGCTTTTAAAATTTCTGTCTGATAGGGCGACAGCCCGACAGTCCAAGAAAGCCAGAGCTTTCTTGGACCTGCACGGCGAAACCAGTGGGAAATCAACTAAAGGCGAAGTGCAAAGCACGAGCCAGCAAAAACAAACCATAAGCAGGCTAAGGAAAGCGAAGTGCGAAGCACGAGCCAGCAAAAACAAACCATAAGTAGGCTAAGTAAAGCGAAGTGCCAAAGCACGAGCCAAAAGTAAAGGCAATCTGCGGCAGTACATAATAAGCCAAGGCAAAGTAGAAGCGAAGTGCGAAGCACAAGCGCAATCTATGCCACCACCGCATTTCCCACCCCACCCCAAATAAAAGAGAGGACCTCAACCAATGACCAATTTATTCAAAATAACAGGCACAGTAACCCTGAAAAAAGGCGCCGGCCGTCAATTAAAATCCGGCGGTATGTGGGTATACGACAACGAAATAGACACATTTTCCGAAACCGTAGAAGACGGAGGCCTTATCGAACTCCATGATTTCGATGATTACTTTATGGGAATAGGCTTCGTAAACCGCCGTTCCAAAATAACAGTAAGAATGTTATCAAGACACGAGGGAGAGATTAACGAAGAATTTATCAAACAGCGTGTAAAAGATGCTGTTTCCTACAGAATGGATACTGTCGATACATCTTCCTGCCGGCTTATATTCGGAGAGGCAGATTTTCTTCCGGGTATAGTAATAGACAAGTTCTCAGATGTTCTTGTAGTAGAGTCACTTGCACTTGGAATTGACAGATTTAAACAGCTTATTGTCGATGACCTGAAAGAAATACTTAAAGAATATGGCATGCCAATAAGAGGCGTATATGAAAGAAGCGATGCCAAAGTAAGACAGCTTGAAGGAATGGAAAGAGTTAAAGGCTTTATCGGTGAAGAATTCGATACCAAAGTTATGATAACTGAAAATGGTGTTAAATATTATGTAGATGTTAAGGACGGTCAGAAGACAGGCTTTTTCCTTGACCAGAAATATAACAGGAGAGCTATCGGCGGCTTATGCAAGGGTGCGAAGGTTCTTGACTGCTTTACACATACAGGTTCATTTGCACTTAATGCAGGAATATCGGGAGCTTCAAGCGTATTAGGAGTAGATGCATCTGAACTTGCTGTTAATCAGGCGACAGAAAATGCCAAGCTTAACGGACTTGAGGATATTGTCCGATTCAAATGTGCAGATGTGTTTGACCTGCTTCCACAGCTTGAAAAGAGTGGCGAGAAGTTTGATGTTGTGATTCTTGATCCACCAGCATTTACCAAGTCAAGAAATTCCATTAAAAATGCAGTTAAGGGATACAGAGAGATTAATCTTAGGGGGATGAAGCTTGTCAAAGACGGCGGATACCTTGCAACCTGCTCTTGTTCACATTTTATGGATCCGGAATTGTTCACTAAGACAATTGGCGAAGCGGCAAGAAATGTACATAAAAGACTAAGACAGATAGAATACAGGACCCAGTCACCTGACCATCCAATTCTGTGGTCAGCCGATGAGTCCTTATACCTTAAATTCTATATTTTTCAGGTTGTTGACGAAAAGTAAGGCTTCTTTCGTAAAGGGCATCTTTTATTTCGTAAGGAACAAAAAGATGTCCAAGACCTGTTCCTAACTGTATGTTAGGCTTGTTAGCACCGTGGTAATCAGAGCCTCCGGATAAGAGAAGATTATGTTCTTTGGCGATTTTGCGGATTTCCCTTTCATCGGCAGGTTTATAGGTTGAATAAATTGCTTCAATTCCATCAATTGAGGCACAGCATACGTGGTTAATAAGCTCATTCATCTGGGCTTTGCCAAGGTGGTAAAGAATTGGGTGTGCAAGCACAGCAACACCGCCAGCCTGATGAATAATGCTTACAGCCTCAGAAGGGTCAACCTTATGCCTGTTCACAAAGCAGGGCTTTCCGGGACTTAAGTATCTGTCAAAGGCTTCGTTGCGGTCGCCTGTGTAATGATTCTTAACAAGATAATCAGCAAAATGTGCTCTTGTTATAACAGCATCAGGGTATAATTTTAACATTTGTTCATATGTAATATTAATACCGATTGAACAGAAGCGTTCACATATTGCAATATTACGGTTGATGCGTGACTCGCGCTGTGTTTTAAGATAATCATTGATGGCATTGTTAGTGTAATCAATAAAAAGTCCTACGATATGGACTTCGGTATTATTAAAATTAGTGCTTAATTCAACACCGGGTATTAATTCCACCTCTGAATTACCAGCGGCTTTAAGGGCATCTGGTATTCCGTCAAGAGTATCGTGGTCGGTAAGGGCGATGGCACTAAGATTTTTAGAAGAAGCAATTGCTATAAGCTCTGAGGGAGTATTAGTTCCGTCAGAATATGTTGAGTGTACGTGCAAATCTACCTGTTTCATATTATAACCTCATTTCTGCGCACGATTTCTAAGCAGATAATAGAATTGTATTAAGTACGCAAGTAGATTATAACACTTTAAAAAAGTACGCAAAATCCTTAATCTTAATAAAATAATAAATTAACGAAAAAGTTTAATTTTATATAAAAGCAACAGGAGGAGTGATTATGCAAAGAGAATTAGTTATTGGTGGTTTTTACAGACATTTTAAGAATAAGCTGTATCAGGTAAGAGGCGTTGCGATACACTCAGAGACTAAGGAGAAAATGGTTGTGTATCAGGGGCTATACGGCTCATATGAGTTATATGTAAGACCATATGATATGTTTTTGAGCGAAGTTGACCATAATAAATATCCTGATGTAGAGCAGAAATACAGATTTGAACTTATAGATATTAATACAGGAAAAGCACTTGAGAAATCCGATGATACATCTGCTTATAATAAATCGATAGACAATGTTAATATGGTTTCAGCGGATAATACATATACAGTAGATAAGTCTGCCTGCGACATAGCAGGAAATAGATATACAGAGAATAAATCTATTGATTATAAGACAGAAAATGTCTCATCTGATAATGGGAATATTGCTGACACCTACAATTCAGATGAGAATACTGTACAGGACAGCAAGCTGATAAGATTTCTTGATGCATATGATTATAAAGAGAAGCTTGATATATTAACTTCTATGAGAAGTGAATTAAATGACGGGCTTATTGATATTATGGCGGAGTCCATTGAAGTTGCTGTGCCAGAGGGCGACATTACTGATAGATATAATTCACTTAGAAAATGTCTTCTTGCACATACCAAATATGAAGGATTAAGACTGCGTCAGTAGTGATAATTGTCAGAAAATTAACATAATATATGCGATAAAATGGATAATATTACAGAATTTTGTGAGTTCACATAAAATGTGTATAAGTATGTTGATATTGTGGAAAAGTATGTGACTAATTACGATATTGATTGCATATGTTGTTAATAAATGTTATATTCTATAAGGTATGCACAGGAGAACTATACAATAAGAGATTGTGTGTGGAAAAGAGGATTAATAATGAATATAGTTGTATTAGCAGGTGGTACAAGCACTGAAAGAGATATATCAATTCTTACAAGTACCAAAGTGTGTGAGTCTTTAAGAAGAAATGGATACAATGCTAACATTGTGGATGTTTTTTTCGGTATAGATAGTGAAAATGTTGATAACTTTTTTAATAATGACAATGATTTGGAAAAACTTTGCAAATATTTAAAGAACCAGACTCCTGATGTTGAGAAGGAACTTGAAGCAAGAAAAGCTTTGGGAAAAGGTTTCTTTGGAGATAATGTTCTTGAACTCTGCCAGAAAGCAGACATAGTATTTATGGGGCTTCACGGAAGCAATGGTGAGGACGGAAAGATACAGGCAGCATTTGAACTTATGGGAATTAAGTACACAGGAACTGATTATATAAGCAGTGCCATATCAATGAGCAAGGAGCTTACTAAAAAGGTTCTTGTTCCAGAGGGTATTCCAATGCCTAAGGGCATAGCACTCCACAAGGGACATAAGGTAGAATATGTTCCATTTCCTTGTGTGGTTAAGCCTTGTTGTGGTGGTTCAAGTGTAGGAGTATCTATTGTTAATAGCGAAGAAGAATTCAAGAGAGCCTTAACAGATGCATTTTCATATGAAGATAATATACTTGTAGAAGAATTCATTAAGGGAAGAGAATTCTCTGTAGGTGTACTTAATGGAAAGGCACTTCCAGTTATAGAGATAGAACCGCTTGACGGATTTTATGATTATAAGAATAAATATAAGGCAGGAGCAACTAAGGAGACTTGTCCAGCTAATCTTCCTAAGGAAATATCAGAGAAAATGCAAAGATGGGCAGAGAAAGCCTGTGAGACAGCTGGAGTTACTACATATGCAAGAGTAGATGAACTTCTTAATGAAGACGGAGATATATACTGCCTTGAAATTAATACACTTCCGGGAATGACAGGAACAAGCTTACTTCCACAGGAAGCTGCGGCTGTAGGAATGTCATATGATGAACTTACTAAGAAGATTATAGAAATATCTTTAGAAAAGTATAATTAATATTGAATGGAGATTATTATTTATGCGTGGAATGACATTAAGAGCTATAGCAGAAGCCTGCAATGGCGTATATTATGGCAGTGAAGATAACCTTGATAAAGAAGTGACAGACATAACAACTGACAGCCGTAAAGTGCAGAATGGCGGATTGTTTGTTGCCATATGTGGCGAGAGAACTGACGGACACCAATACATAGATAACTGCTTTAATGATGGAGCGTTGTGTGTTATATCAGAAAAAGAACTTGAAGGACAGACTAATTCTTATATAAAGGTTAAATCAAGTCTTCAGGCGTTAAAGGATATGGCACTTTTATACCGTAATAATCTTGATATCAAGGTTGTAGGTATAACAGGAAGTGTAGGTAAAACAAGCACTAAAGAAACAATCAGTTATGTGCTTAACAAGAAGTATAAAGTGTTAAAGACAGAAGGTAATTTCAATAATGAAATAGGACTTCCTCTTACAGTATTCCGCTTAAGAGATGATGATGAAGTTGCTGTTCTTGAAATGGGAATAAGTGATTTCGGAGAAATGGACAGATTATCAAAAATTGCCCAGCCAGATATAAGCGTAATAACTAATATAGGTCTGTGTCATCTTGAAAATCTTAAGACAAGAGATGGAATATTAAAGGCCAAGACAGAGATTTTCAATAATATGAAGCCTGACGGAATAGCGATACTTAACGGCGATGATGATAAGCTTATCACTGTAGATGAGGTTAATGGAAAGAAGCCTGAAAGATTTGGAATTAACTATAAAGACGGTGTGTATGCCAAGGATATAGAAAATCTTGGGCTTAGTGGAACTAAATTTGTAATATCAGGTCTTAATTGTGTAGATGGCTGTAAGGATTTTGAGGTTACTGTGCCGGTTCCTGGACATCATATGATATACAATGCACTTGCAGCAGCCTGTGTTGGTGCGGCATTAGAGCTTACTTCTGCACAGATAGCAGACGGAATAACTGATTTAAAGACTATTTCAGGCAGAAATAACATTATCAAAACAAGTAAATATACATTAATAGATGACTGTTATAATGCTAATCCTGTATCTATGAAGGCTTCTGTTGATGTGCTTGATATGGCTATTGGCAGAAAAGTATGTATACTTGGTAATATGTATGAGCTTGGAGAGGATGAGAAAAATCTCCACTATGATGTTGGACAGTATATAGGTACTAAGAATATAGATGTTCTTATTACTATTGGTGATCTGGCAAGACATATCGCTATGGGAACAGACGATTATATGGAAACACATTTTGGTTCATATGATTGTGAGATACACAGCTTTGATGATATGGAAGAATTCAATATGGCATATTCGTCAATCCTTAAGGATAATGATAATATATTGATAAAGGCATCGCACGCAATGAAATTTGCTGATATTGTGGAGCTTTTAAGCAAGGATAATTAGATTAAGATTAAGCGTTTTGCAAATGCTTAAATATATACAGAAAGAAGAAAGGAGGCGTCTATGAAAAAGACTAAGAGTTTAATAATAAGTGCTATGATTATGGTATTCGCTTTGGCATTTACAGCTTGCGGAAGTAAGTCATCAAGTGTAGAGGGAAGCTGGAGTGGTAATGATAACGGATATGATGTTGTATTTAATTTCGAGGCAGATGGTCAGGGAACTATGCAGTTAAGCGGAATTCAGCTTAATATTACATATTCCGTTGATGGTGACAAAATAACTATCAACAAGTCAGTTCTTGGTGGAACACAGACAGACGAGTATACATTTAAGATTTCTAACAAGTCAAAGACACTTACATTATCTAACGATTCAGGTGAAATTGAACTTAAAAAGGGTGAATAACCAGATGCTAATAATCTAAAGAATGATTTATTATCCCTTCGGGCAGATATTGCCTGAAGGGATTTTTAATGTAATATGAAAATCTGATAAAGATCCCTGTTACAAAAAAGTATTATGTAATGATAACGTGTAATCGCTCTAATATGTAGTTTACAATATGTAGTTTGCTGCAAGTGAATGTGCTATATATAAATAAAATGAAAGTTATATAAAATAAAAATATTTTTAAAATAATACTTTACAAATATATAATATAGTGATATAGTATCAATATGAAAAACGCGTTTTTAATATAATCTTAACTTACATCAGGAAGTACATAAGATTTCTAGATAACACATATAAGTGTTATTCATTACCTGTCATATACAGGAGTTTCCCGTTAATTTAAAGTTTAATTGATTATAGAATATCAGGATTTAGGATTATTATAATCTGATATATTATAATCAATAGATATATTTATAGGAGGATATATATTTGCACGATATAATAGAACATTATGGAAAAGTTGTTGTTGCACTTGCTGGTGTGCTTGCAGCCTTACTTTTAACAGCGGCGGTTGTGACAATAGTAAGTGGAAAGACAACAGGAGCGATAGAAGATATTGAGTATGAGTCACAGATATATGAAGCTATGAAATAATTAAGAAGGTGTGCAGTAAATGGGGTGGAATATGGATAAAGAAGATTTAAAAGACATTATTGAAAAGAATAAAGATGAATTATTCAGTGAGATAGCACAGGAAATAAATAATGATAATGTGACGGATATAGAATGGGATGGTTATAATCTTTGGATAACTGAGCTTGGCATTGGAAGTTATATTTCAGGCAAGGAATTAAGTGACAGATATGTGGAAAATGTATCAATAAAGCTTGCCAATATAATGGGTGTTTCATTTAACAGAAGCAGACCTATTCTTGAGGCCAATACAGAGAAGCTTAGAATTTCTATATGGCACGAATCAAGGTGTCACAAGAAAAGTATGTCTATAAGAAAGATACCAGAATATCTGAGATTTTCGCATAAGGATTTAGTTGAGTCAGATTATGCCCCGGAAAGCATTATTAATCTTTTGGAGAATAGTGTTACTGCACACCTTAGCATAGTTGTGGGAGGACAGCCACACGCAGGAAAGACAGAGCTTGTAAAGTATCTGTCAACGAAAATTCCGCATAATGAGAAGGCAGGAGTATATGAGGATAATCAGGAGATACATTATAGAAAGATTAATCCTAATAAAAAATGTGTTGAATTTTTTGTGGATGACAAGGTTACATACCAGGATATCATAAAGGCTGGGTTAAGACATAATATAGATTGGATTTTGCTGTCAGAGTCAAGAGGACCAGAAGTTGCACATCTGCTTAACAGTTTGTCTACAGGTTCATATTGTATGACAACTATGCATCTGGATGAGGTAAGGGATATGCCTGACAGAATGTACAATATGCTTGGCAACAGCAGTGTCAATGAAAGATTTATCAATAGTGTATACAAATATATAGATCTTGTTGTGCTTGTGGAATGTGACAAGCACGAGAAAAGGAGGATTAAGCAGATAGGTTTTCTTTCAAGGTGCAATTCTGTTAATCACTGCTGTGTAATATACGAAGACGGCACATTTACAGACGAAACTGTCCCGGAAGATATTCTTGATAAATTTAATAGGAGAGGCATAAAGAACATATATGAAAAGATTAATTAGATATTTTTCGGGGCGTTCAGTAATTAAAGATATATCAGCATATGGATATGATTTCTCAATGAAGAAATATATTTTAGCAATAACAACAGGACTTCTTGTGATATTCGGAATAAGTATGATATATGGCCTTAAGCCTGTATGTGTAATAATTACTGGTCTTGTGTCCATAAGCGTTATTCCGGGAATTATAAGAAAAAGGTACTACAATAATAACAGGCTTAAAAAGTTTATGGACGTTGATATATATCTCCATCAGATGGCGTATTCATTTATGAGAAATCCTAAGATATACACAGCTTTAGAAGATACAGGCAAGATAGCAGGCGGCACTCTTGGCAGGGTGATAGAGCAGGCTATGGACGAGCTTGAATATGGTATGGGAGAAGATGTATATGCTAATGCACTTTATATCATAGAGAAAGAGTATAATTGCAGCCGTATAAGGACACTTCATAAGTTTATTATTGGAATTGAAAAGAGAGGTGGAAGGTATAAGAATGCACTTAGAGTGCTTCTTGATGACTCTGACAGGTGGATTAAAGGAATATACAGGCAGGAGCTTGAAATCAAGAATGTAAAAAGGGATACAACCATAGGAGTTATTATAAGCATAGTGCTTTCAGGTCTTACAATATTTATGAGTGCCATGCTTAACCGATATAAAAGCGGACAGGGAAACATAGTTGATGACTGGCTGTATCAGGGGACAGCAGTGATATTCCTTGTGTTATGTATATTATTCTATGCTTTCACGAATAAACATTACGGATATGAAATTCTTAATGATAAAGATATTGATACTAACAGCAGGAAATATTATAAGCTTGTGTTTAAAACCAATGTATGGAATATAATTGAGAAGATAATTCCAGTTATAACAGTGCTTGGAATATTGGCAGGCCTGGCGTTTATTAATGGTTTTTATTTTATATTTGTATATCTTGTTATGGCAATGGCTGTAATGGTTATTTATCCGTTGATTAATAAAAAGTCTGCAATGAAAAAGCTTACTAACAATTTAAGACAGGCATTTTCTGACTGGTTAAGAAATGTTGCACTTAATCTTGAGAATATGCCATTGATTGCGGCAATTGAAGATACTTACGATGAAAGTCCGTATATAATTAAGAATTCACTTGATACTTTTATAAGGGACATAGAGGCAGACCCATCAGATATTAAGCCATATTATGAATTTCTGTCGGAGTATGGACAGACAGATATAATGTCGACAGTAAGAACATTATATTCAGTATCGGAATTGCCAGACAATCAGGTAGATGAAACTATTAATTCTTTAATACAGAGAAATAACGAGCTTATAAACAAGCAGTCAGAGATTGCTTATAAGGACAGGATAAGTTTGTTTAAATTTATGGAATACATACCTGTATTTCTTATGGCATTGAAAATGTCTGTTGATATGATGCTTGTTATAACACTGTATTTGTAATGTGTAATATTAATATTGTTAAAGATTGTGTCTGTCTATACGTTAATAAGGTGGAAGAGAATATCATTAGTGACGAGTAGGTAAAGATTTGCTGCTGGTAATATTAAAGGTGGAGAAAGGCTTGGCATGGACTTTATATTAGAAAAATTAGGTGAGACGTGCATTGCTATAGTATTTATATTATCAATGATAAATATGTACGCAATGCTTGCTGATAAAATGCTTGGTGGTTGATATAGATATTTAATATAAATCAATAGTTTAATTGAAATACAATCTAAGAAATGAAAGGGGATAGTATAATGGAATATTTATTGGAAGAATATGGTGATGTGATTATATGTATTACAGGACTTGCAATAGCATTTACATTCTTAGGGATATGTATGAACAAATGCGCTGTATTAGAGGGTACACAGCTTGCAAAGCTGTTCTACAGGTAGGTGCATAATGAAGATAATAGTAGAAGCTTCGGCATATCTTGTAATACTTTCTTTTATATGTCTGATATCGCTCGATTTTATTGCTGTTAATAAAAGTGTAAGCAAAGGCAGTGAGTTACAGCAGTATATAAAAGATGTAATCCAGATAAATGGCATAAGTTATGAACACAGGGATATTGATTATGATACTAATAAAAAGGTATGTGAGATAGCTGCACAATATGGGGCAGATGTAAGTTATGAATATTTCGATGCAGCCGCAGATTATGATTATTACCGCCTGAATATTAAATATCCTGTAAAGTCGAGATTGTTCGGACTTAATAAGCTGTGTGATTATAAGGCACTTGTAAGGGTTGAGATGGCGGTGTAGTACGTCCCAGCACAATAAGGATAAATCTGGATTTGCTCTACGAAATAAAGATGATGGGGATTGAATAAATACAAATATGGATTTGCCACGTTAAATTGAGATGTCGGCGCAATGTAATATAGATAAGGAGTGATATGAGATTAATAATAAGTAGTTCTGGAATGATGGTTATTATTATTCTGATTGTGATTATACATAATTCGATTATCAGTGATAATTACTGTAATATGGAGATGAACAGCAGTATTAATGGGGCATTTGATTATGCTTTGGATAAAGTGTCAGATGGTTACATAACGGGTGAATATGATGATATTCCAGATGATGTATTTACAACACAGCTTATGAGAAGTTTCTGTAAGTCATTTAATGAGGCTGTCAGTTCAGATGCAGAGTATACAGTTACGCTGTTATATGCGGACAGGACGGCAATGCTGTATGACATAGCAATTGAAGCAGAATACAGTTATGGATATAAGGGAAGAAAGAATAAATGTATATGCCAGAGGGCTGTAAAGTTAAATTGACAATATATATATATTCATTTATAATTCCACAATATGATTTCAATTGATTAATATATTAGGTCAATTGTGGAAAGGAGAGACCACATTAAAAGTGGCTGTTATATAATGGAAATTCAGATATTACATTGGTTTGAAACATTACATAACCCAATAACTAATCCAATATTTTATGTGATTACTACATTGGGGAATGCAGGCTGGTTCTGGATAGTATTAGCTGTGCTTATGCTTACAGTTCTTCCTAAGAAATATAAAAAAGCAGGGCTTACAATGGCAATAGCACTTATATTGTCGCTTATATTCTGTAATGGAATAATGAAGCATCTATGGGCAAGACCAAGAGCATTCTGGGTAGTTGGACAGAATTTTGTTGTTGGCAATGAATTCGAGAATTTATATGGAATATTTAATTCTATTCACGATTATTCGTTCCCATCAGGACATTCGTCAGCTTCGTTTGCTGCGGCAGTGTCAATATTTATGTGGAGAAAGAAGGAAGGAAGTGCGGCACTGGTACTTGCGGCACTTATAGCATTTTCTAGACTGTACTTTACAGTACATTATCCAACAGATGTGCTTGTCGGTACAATCACAGGTGCATTATATGGTGTAGCGGCTTATTTTATTGTTAAGGCACTTATGAATAAAGTCCCAAAGCTTAATGCTATATTTAATAAGCAGTAATAATGAAATAGTAATGATAATATAAATTGTAATTATGTTAAAAATAAAGGCTGTCCGATTATGATATGGCTAATCTTTACAGAACATTTTGTGTCAGGTAAAGAGGCATATCAATATTGGACAGCCTTTTGTGATAGTGCTTGTATTTTTTATGTATTTTTGTGAAAGCTATATTGACATTTGATTAAGATGTGCTAATATAAAATCACTTTTGTAAAATATATTTATAAAAGATATTTACAGAAGTGATTTTAAAATAGATAACAATTATTAAGTGGCAATATCATTGTCATAGAAATGAGGTTAAGGATGAACGAAGAAATGTGTGTTGAAAAGATGCCAATTACAGATGAATATCTTGAAAAGATGGACGCATATTGGAGAGCTGCCAATTACTTAGCAGCTGCCCAGCTTTATCTTTTAGATAATCCTCTCTTAAGAGAGCCTTTAAAGAAGGAACATATTAAGAAGAAAATCGTAGGTCACTGGGGTACAGTTCCGGGTCAGAATTTCGTTTACTGTCATATGAACAGAGCTATTAAGAAGTATGATCTTGATATGGTGCTTATATCTGGTCCTGGTCACGGCGGCAATTTCTTTGTAGCTAACTCATACCTTGAGGGAACATACAGCGAAGTATATCCGAATGTAAGTCAGGATATGAACGGATTAAAGAAGCTTTGCAAACAGTTCTCGTTCCCAGGAGGAATATCAAGCCACGTTGCACCTGAGACACCAGGTTCAATTAATGAGGGTGGTGAGCTTGGTTATTCGATAGCACATGCATTTGGTTCGGTATTTGACAATCCGGATCTTATAACAACTTGTATTGTTGGTGATGGTGAAGCTGAGACAGGACCACTTGCTACAGCATGGCATTCTAATAAGTTCCTCAATCCTGTGACAGACGGAGCAGTGCTTCCAATATTACACCTTAATGGATATAAGATAAGCAACCCTACAATATTCTCACGTATATCACACGATGAGATAGAAAGTTTCTTCCACGGATGTGGCTGGAAACCATATTTTGTTGAGGGCAATGATCCAATGACAATGCATAGAAAGATGGCAGAGACATTAGATACTGTTATTGAGGAGATTAAGGAAATACAGAGAGAAGCAAGAGAAGAAGGTAAGACAGAAAGACCATTCTGGCCTATGATTGTACTTAGAACACCAAAGGGCTGGACAGGACCAAAGGTTGTTGATGGCAAGGAAATTGAGGGAACTTTCAGGGCACATCAGGTTCCAATTATGATGGATAGACCAGAACATTTACAGCAGCTTAATGATTGGCTTGAAAGCTATAAGCCAGAAGAATTGTTTGATGAAAATGGCAGATTAATTCCAGAGTTAAGAGCACTTGCACCAAAAGGAGATCACAGAATAAGTGCCAATCCTCACGCTAATGGTGGTAAGCTTTTAAGAGATTTAAGACTTCCAGATTTCAGGGATTACGGCGTTGACGTACCTTTCCCAGGAGCAAAAGATGGTCAGGATATGATTGAACTTGGAGGTTTTGTAAGAGATATATTTAAGTTAAATGAAGAAACTAAGAACTTCCGTATCTTTGGACCAGATGAAACAATGTCTAACAGATTAGGCAAAGTATTTGAGGAGACTAACAGGGATTGGAATAATGTTCTTAAGGATAATGATGAATTCCTTGCCAAGGACGGACGTGTAATGGATTCAATGCTTTCAGAGCATATGTGTGAAGGCTGGTTAGAAGGATATCTTCTTACAGGACGTCATGGCTTCTTTGCAAGCTATGAAGCATTTATCAGAATAGTAGACTCTATGGCGGCACAGCACGCTAAATGGTTAAAGGTATGTTCACAGCTTCCTTGGAGACAGTCAATTGCTTCACTTAACCTTATTCTTTCATCAAATGTATGGCAGCAGGATCATAACGGATTTACACATCAGGATCCAGGCTTCCTTGACCATATAGCTAATAAGAAGGCGGATGTGGTAAGAATGTATCTTCCACCAGATACTAACTGCTTGCTTTCTTGCTTTGACCATTGCATAAGAAGCCGTGATTATGTCAATGTGCTTGTTACATCTAAGCACCCAAGACCACAGTGGCTTACTATGGAACAGGCTGTTAAGCACTGTACACAGGGTGTTGGCATATGGGAATGGGCAAGTAATGACCAGGGAGAAGAACCAGATGTAGTAATTGCTGGCTGTGGTGAGACACCTACACTTGAAGCACTTGCGGCTGTTACAATATTAAGAGATAATATGCCTGATTTAAAGATTAGATTTATAAATGTAGTCGATTTATTCAAGTTACAGTCTAATACACAGCACCCTCACGGTCTGTCAGATACAGATTATGACGCTTTATTTACAAAGGATAAGCCGATTATATTTGCATTCCACGGCTATCCAACACTTATACACGAGCTTACATATTACAGACATAACAGAAATCTTCAGGTATTCGGTTATCAGGAGGAGGGTACGATTACAACTCCATTTGATATGAGAGTGCAGAACGAGATTGACCGTTATCATCTTGTACAAGCTGTTATCAATGCACTTCCACAGCTTGGCAACAAGGGTTCATATCTTCTCCAGAAGATGAGAGATACTTTAGTTGCGCATAAGCAGTATATAAGTGAGTATGGTATGGATCTTCCAGAGGTACAGGAATGGAAGTGGCATACACCAGATAATAAATAATTGTTATAAAACTAGTTAGTGAATAATTGAGTGATTTATATAAAATATTTTTATAAAAGCTGCTTAATGTATTGCAAAATATACAAAAAAATAATATTATATAAGTAACTTTTTGAAATGTATTTATTAAAAGTAAGGGGATACGTCATATAGCAGGATGTGTCCCCATACTTGTAGTAACGGGTGTTACAGAAATGGAGGATTTTACAATGAATAACAAACCATCTATTAAAATCGGAATTGTGGCAGTGAGCAGGGATTGTTTCCCAGAGAGCCTGTCAGTGAACAGAAGAAAAGCTTTAGTTGAGGCTTACAAGAACAAATATAATGCAGATGAAATATATGAATGTCCAATATGTATAGTCGAAAGCGAGATACATATGCAGCAGGCATTAGAAGATGTCAAGAAAGCTGGCTGTAATGCTTTATGTGTATATCTTGGTAATTTTGGACCAGAAATTGCAGAAACTATGCTTGCTAAATATTTTGACGGACCTAAGATGTTCGTTGCGGCAGCAGAAGAAACATCAGCTAATGGAGGCCTTGTAGGTAACAGAGGAGATGCTTATTGTGGTATGCTTAATGCAAGCTACAACCTGAAATTAAGAGGAGTTAAGGCATATATTCCGGAATATCCAGTAGGAACAGCAAGTGAATGTGCAGATATGATTCACGAATTCATACCGGTTGCAAAGGCTGTATATGCGTTAAATAATCTTAAGATTATAAGCTTTGGACCAAGACCTAATAATTTCCTCGCCTGCAATGCACCAATTAACCAGTTATACAATCTTGGCGTTGAGATAGAAGAGAATTCAGAGCTTGACCTTTTTGAAAGCTATAATAATCACGCAGGAGATGAGAGAATTCCAGCGGTTGTAAAGAGTATGGAGAAGGAATTAGGAGAAGGTAATAAGAAACCTGAGATACTTTCTAAGCTTGCACAGTATGAGCTTACACTTCTTGACTGGGTAGAAGCACATAAGGGTTCAAGAAAATATGTTGCAATCGCAGGAAAATGCTGGCCAGCATTTCAGACACAATTTGGCTTTGTTCCTTGCTATGTTAATTCACGTCTTACAGCTATGGGAATACCTGTATCCTGTGAGGTTGATATATACGGAGCTTTAAGTGAATTCATAGGAACAGTTGTAAGCGATGATGTTGTTACACTTCTTGATATTAATAATACAGTTCCATCAGATATATACGAAGAAGATATTAAGGGCAGATTCAATTATACAATTAAGGATACATTTATGGGCTTCCATTGTGGCAATACAGCAGCGTGCAAGCTTTCATTCTGTGAGATGAAGAACCAGATGATTATGGCACGTTCACTTCCAGAAGAAGTTACTAACGGAACACTTGAGGGAGATATTGTACCTGGTGATATTACATTTTTCAGGTTACAGAGTACTTCAGACAGCCAGTTAAGGGCGTATGTTGCACAGGGTGAAGTTCTTCCTGTAAGAACACGTTCATTTGGTGCTATAGGAATATTTGCAATTAATGAAATGGGAAGATTTTACAGACACGTGCTTGTTGAGAAGAATTATCCTCATCATGGGGCAGTAGCATTTGGACATTATGGAAAGGCTTTGTTTGATGTGTTTAAGTATCTTGGCGTTGAGGACATATCATATAACCAGCCGGCAGGCGTGCTTTATAAGTCAGAAAATCCTTTTGCATAGTTAAGATTATAACGTAAATATATAATAGTTTATAGAAATGGGGTGCGGTATGTATTATATAGGTGTTGACCTTGGAACATCTTCGGTTAAGCTGATATTGATGGAACCAACAGGTGATATTGTAAATACAGTATCTAAGACTTATCCTATAAGCTTTCCAAAGCCAGGCTGGTCAGAGCAAAATCCGACAGACTGGTATGATAAGACCTGTGAGGGAATCAAAGAGCTTATAAAGGATATAGATAAGGACAAGGTTGCAGGAATAAGCTTCGGAGGTCAGATGCACGGTCTTGTTATTCTTGATGAGAATGATAATGTAATAAGACCGGCAATTCTTTGGAATGATGGAAGAACAACTAAGGAATGTGATTATCTTAATAATGAGATTGGAAAGGATAAGCTTACAGAATATACAGCGAATATAGCATTTGCTGGCTTTACGGCTCCTAAGCTTCTCTGGGTTAAGAATAATGAGCCTGACAATTTCAAAAAGATTGCTAAGATAATGCTTCCTAAAGATTATATAGCCTACAGGCTTACAGGAGTACATTGCACAGATGTATCGGATGCGTCAGGTATGCTTTTATTAGATGTTAAAAAGCGTGACTGGTCAGAAGAGATGATTAACATATGCAAAATTTCAAGAAAACAGCTTCCGGCTTTGTATGAAAGCTACGAAAAGGTTGGCTGTATTACTAAAGAAGCTGCTATGGAGCTTGGACTTCCAGACAATGTATGTGTAGCTGCTGGAGCAGGTGATAATGCTGCTGCGGCAGTAGGTACTGGAACTGTTGGGGACGGAATGTGCAATATTTCTCTTGGAACAAGCGGAACAATATTTATATCAAGCAGTAACTTTAGCGTTGATAATAATAATGCACTTCATTCCTTTGACCACGCGGACGGCTATTATCATCTTATGGGCTGTATGTTAAGTGCAGCTTCCTGCAATGGCTGGTGGATGGATAATATTTTAAAGGATACAGATTACAAAGAAGCACAGTCACATATAACTAAAGATATGCTTGGCAATAATCATATATATTTTCTTCCATATCTTATGGGAGAGCGTTCACCACATAATGACCCGCTTGCAAGAGCAACATTTACAGGAATGACTATGGACAGCACAAGGACAGATATGACACAGGCGGTGCTTGAGGGTGTTGCATTTGCGATAAGGGACTCTTTTGAGATTGCCAGGTCGCTTGGAATTAACATCACAGAAACCAAGATGTGCGGTGGTGGTGCTAAGAGTGAGCTTTGGTGTACAATTATGGCTAATGTGCTGGGAATTAAAGTACATCTGTTAAAGTCAGAAGAGGGTCCGTCTATGGGAGCTGCTATGCTTGCTATGGTGGCGGCTGGTGAATATGAAAATGTTAAGCAGGCGGCAGACAGCATTGTTGGAATATGTAGGACAATCGAGCCGGAAAAAGACATTGCAGACAGGTATAATTCACGTTATAATACATTTAAAGACATATATCCTGCATTAAAAGGGGTATTTGAGAAAATGTAATTGATGTATCTGGCATAATAATAACAGATAGTGTATATGCAGAATGGAGGTTTTATGAAATTTTTTATTGATACGGCAAATGTTGATGATATCAGAAAAGCTAATGATATGGGTGTAATCTGCGGAGTTACAACTAATCCATCATTAATTGCCAAAGAAGGCAGAGATTTTAATGAAGTGATTAAAGAGATTACAAGTATTGTTGATGGACCTATAAGTGGTGAAGTTAAGGCAACTACAGTAGATGCGGAAGGAATGATTAAAGAGGGCCGTGAGATTGCTGCGATTCATCCTAATATGGTAGTTAAGATTCCTATGACAGTAGAAGGCCTTAAGGCAGTTAAGGTGCTTTCAGCAGAAGGAATAAAGTGTAATGTAACACTTATCTTTTCAGCTAATCAGGCACTTTTAGCAGCAAGAGCAGGTGCAGCATATGTATCCCCATTCCTTGGAAGACTTGATGATATATCACAGCCGGGTATCCAGCTTATTGAAGATATTGTTGGTATATTTTCTAATTATGATATCCAGACAGAGATTATATGTGCAAGTGTAAGAAATCCTATACATATAACAGACTGTGCACTTGCAGGAGCTGACATAGCAACTGTTCCTTATAAGGTTATTGAGCAGATGGTTCATCACCCATTAACAGATGCAGGTATTGAGAAGTTCCAGAAAGATTATAAGGCAGTATTTGGAGAATAAATGATTTCATCACAGAAAATAACAACGTCAGAGGTTAGAAAGTATAATAAGAACAGAATATTTAAGCTTATATATAACAGCAGTGCAATATCAAGGCAGGAGATTGCGGATACACTTGGATTGTCACTTCCGACAATCAACCAGAATATCAAGCTTTTAAAAGATTCAGGGCTTATAGTTATGGAGGGTAGTTTTGACTCAACAGGAGGAAGAAAAGCCCAGATGATTATGGTAAATGCTGATGCAAGATTTGCAATAAGCGTTAACGTCCGTGCTAATGAATTAAAGGTGGCACTTATAGATCTTAATGGAGAGATAAGAAGCCAGAAAAGTGTTGATATTGAATTCAGCCCGGAAAGTGATTATGGAGTTAAGGTATCAGAGCTTGTCGATGATATAATAGAGGAGAATAATATTAATACTGATAATATACTTGGCATAGGAATAACTATGCCGGGTATATTCAATAGTGATAATACAATGATAATTTCATCTCCACCACTTAACACAAGAGACTATAAGACTGATAACATTACGAGTCGTCTTAAGTATGATTATACTGTACAGAACGATGCAAGAGCCAGTGCATTTGCTGATTACTGGTATTCCCATAAGAATGAAAATGCTCATATGGACGAGTCCTATCACGACAAATTCTATCTTATGATTAATGATGGAGTTGGTGGTGCGTGTGTAAGCAATGATAAGATTGTGCAGGGAGAGCATAACAGATATGGTGAATTTGGACATATGACTTTATATCCTGACGGAAGAAAATGTATGTGCGGAAAGAAGGGCTGTGTTGAAAGTTATCTTTCAGCAAGAAATCTTTCATCAGACCTTGGCATACAGATAGATGAATTCTTTAAGAAAGCATCTGAGGGTGATGCACAATGCGTCAAAGTTCTTGATGAATATCTTGATAATCTTACAACAGGAATTAATAATCTGTATGTTATATTTGACAGGGATATAGTAATTGGTGGATTTGTTTCAAGATATCTGTTAGAATATGAAGAGAATATAAGACAAAGACTTACTGATAAATATTCTTTTGATACAGATGGAAGATATTTTTCAATTTCAAGTTGTACATCAGAGAGAACGGATACAGGAGCGGCAATAATGTTTTTGTCTGAATTCATTAATAGTATTTAACAAGAGGGACAGAGGCGAGATGGATAAGAGCGGATTGTATAGGGTCATTAACAATTTAAGAAATACAATTACATTAGAACACTGCGTCATAAGATTTATTATGGCGTGGTGTTTTGTTAGTTTAGTTGAGAGTTTTATAATGAATAGCAGAAGGTATATGATAAACAGCCTGTCATACGTTAAAAATGTTGATATGGTTTCAGTTATTATATGCTCGCTGGTATTAACAATAGTATTATATGCCATATTTGAAAAGCTTCAGGATAATAACAGGCTTAAAGCCTGTATTCTTGAGGGAACTTTATTAACAGGAGTTGTATTGGTATATGCCTGCGTGTGTGTATATGAATATAATGATGTGTATTTTGTGGCTGGAATGACACTTGTTGTACTGGCGGCAGCTGTATATTCATATAGTTATGTGCACAAGATTTACAAGGGATATATTAGTGACAGCACCACTTATAATGCGGATATAAAAGATATAAGTAAAAGAATGTATATCACAGGTGTTGCGATAGTTGCAGGTGTTATGACAGCATTTATAAGTATATGTATGGTGTTCCGTTATCTGTCATTTGGCTCACCTAATTTTGATATGGGACTTTTTTCGCAGATGTTTCACTATATGAAGACGACGGGCAGAATGTTAAATACAAGTGAGAGAGATCATCTTATGTCACATATGTGTGTGCATATATCACCAATGTTTTATACGATACTGCCATTTTATATGCTTGTATCATCACCGGTGACGCTTGAGGTTATGCAGGCAGTAGTCATTGCAATAGCAGTAATTCCACTTTGCAGGCTTGCTGAGTACAAAGGAATGTCAAGACGGGCTGTGTTAATAATATGTATAATATACTGTTTTTATCCGGTTATAAGCGGCGGATGCTTTTATGATATACACGAGAATATGTTTCTTCCAGTGCTTATATTTACATTTCTGCTATATATGGAAAAAGATAATATGACAGGAATATTAATATCTGCAATACTTATATGCCTTGTAAAGGAAGATGCACCGGTATTTCTTATGTTCATTGCACTTTATATGATAATAGGAAAGAGAATGTATAAAAAAGGATTTATTATACTGATATTATCCATAGTGTATTTTGTCATTGCCTGCAAGATAATTGATATAATAGGAACGGGCATAATCTCTGACAGATTTAATAATATGATTGCGGAAGGTAATGGTAATATAACAGGAATAATAAAGACGGTTATTAATAATCCAGCGTATATAATTACGCAGATTATGGATAAAAGTAAGATTGCTTATATATTAAAGACACTTGGTGTTCTTTTGTTCATACCATTATGTACAAGAAAGTGGAGCAGATTTATTCTTCTTGGACCTTATATAATGTTTAACCTTATGTCCGATTATGAATATTTCCATAGCATATATTTTCACTATTCATTTGGTTCGGGTGCACTTCTTATATACCTTTTGATTATTAATATATGCGATATGGATGTGAAGAAGAAAATGTTAATGCTTCGTATGACAGCTATGGCAGTAGTTATATTTTTTATGGCATTCAATGTATCAAGGCTTGATAATGCGTTTAATTATGTGGACGAGAATAATAAAAGGGTGATTGATACTATGAATGAAGGACTTAGTACAATTCCTGACGATGCAAGCGTTACAGCGACAACATTTTTATGTGCCAGTTTATCAAAGCATAAGATATTGTATGAATTATATTATACCGACAAACAGACAGAGTATATAGCTTTGGACTTAAGATACAGCGATACTTATTACAATGTCAGCAGTTACCTGAATTCATCACAGTATGAAACTGTATATTATGCAGAAAATGTAATCGCAGTATTCAAAAATAGAGCAACAGGCAATTGATTAAATTGTCAGATTTGTTATAATACATCTATATAATTATGTGAATTGGAGGACAAGTAAGATGATAGCAGAATCAATGAAAGCACTTGTTAAAGGAAGCTCAGTTATCAGAGCGATGTTCGAGGAAGGTAACAGGCTTGCTAAGATATATGGAGCAGAAAATGTATATGACTTTTCATTAGGTAATCCTAATGTGCCGGCTCCGGATGAAGTTAATGAGGCAATCAAGAATATAGTTGATGAGGAAGAGTCAGTTGTCCTTCACGGATATATGAGCAATTCAGGCTTTGAAGATGTAAGAGAAGCGATTGCACAGTCACTTAATAAGAGATTTGATACACATTTTAATTACACTAATATTGTTATGACAGTTGGTGCGGCAGGTGGTCTTAATACAATACTTAAGACAATTATCAATCCTGGTGATGAGGTGCTTACATTTGCACCATTCTTTGGAGAATATAGGAATTATGTAAGTAATTTTGGTGGAAAGCTTGTTGCAGTATCTCCAGATACAGCTACTTTCCAGCCAAAGTTTGATGAATTTGAGAAGCTTATTAACAAGAATACCAAGGCTGTAATTGTCAACAATCCTAACAACCCAACAGGAGTTGTGTATTCAGAAGATACAATAAAGAAGTTAGCTAAGATTATGGAAGACAAGCAGAAAGAATTAGGCATAGAGATATTCCTTATAGCTGATGAGCCATACAGAGAACTTGCTTATGATGGAGTAGAAGTTCCATATCTTACTAAATATTACAATAATACTATAGTTGGATATTCATACAGCAAGTCATTATCACTTCCAGGTGAGCGTATCGGATATCTTGTGATTCCAGATGAAGCAGCAGATTCAGATGATATGAAGTCAGCCGCTTCTGTAGCAACAAGAATATTAGGATTTGTTAATGCACCATCATTACAGCAGAAGGTCATTGCCAGATGTCTTGATGCCAAGGTTAATATCGAAGCTTATGATAAGAACAGAAAAGCACTTTACGAAGGACTTACAAAGCTTGGTTTTGAATGTATTAAGCCAGAAGGAGCGTTTTATCTCTTTGTCAAATCACCAACAGAAGATGAGAATATTTTCTGTGATACAGCTAAGAAGCACAATATACTTATTGTTCCTGGTTCATCATTTGGCTGTGCTGGTTTTGTAAGGATGGCTTACTGCGTATCATACGATACAATAATTAATTCACTCCCACATTTTGCAGAAGTTGCTAAAGAGATGGGTTTATAAAATCAATATGCGAAAAATGTACGCGGAAATGAGGATTATTAATGAAAGCTTGGGAGAGTAATATAAGAAAGGTTGAACCTTATGTTCCGGGCGAACAGCCTAAGGTTCAGAATGTTATTAAACTTAATACTAATGAGAATCCATATGGACCATCAGAAAATGTCAGAAAAGCAATGGAAGCAATAGATATAGACCGTTGCAGATTATATCCGGATCCTGATGTGACTAAGCTTGTTAAGAGCATTGCAGATTATTATGGAATGGATAATAATCAGGTATTTGTCGGTGTGGGCTCAGATGATGTGTTATCAATGTGTTTCCTTACATTTTTTAATGGAAAGAAGCCGGTATTATTCCCGGATATTACATATTCTTTTTATAGTGTATGGGCTGATCTGTACCGTATACCATATGAGAAGCAGAAGCTTGATGATAATATGAAGATTGTTCCAGAAGACTATTATAAAGAAAATGGCGGTGTAATCTTCCCTAATCCTAATGCTCCAACAGGTCTTTTAATGGATCTTGACAGTGTAAGGGATATTATTGAACATAATAAAGATGTTGTAGTTATAGTTGATGAAGCATATATTGATTTTGGAGGAGTATCAGCTAAGGATTTAGTGAATGAATATGATAATGTACTTGTTGTACAGACATTTTCTAAGTCACGTTCTATGGCGGGTATGAGAATTGGATATGCGTTTGGTTCAAAAGAACTTATAAAGGCACTTAATGATGTGAAATTCTCATTTAATTCATACACAATGAATATGACATCAATTGATATGGGTGTTGCTTCAATCAATGATAAGAAGTATTTTGAGGAATGTGTTGAAAGAATAACAGCTACAAGAGAAAGAACTAAGGAAGAACTTACAAAGCTTGGATTTACGTTCCCAGACTCTAAGGCTAACTTTATATTTGCTACACATAAGAGTGTTCCAGCTAAAGAAATATTTGAAAAGCTTAAGGATTTGAATATATTTGTAAGATATTTTGCACAGCCAGGAATTGATAATTATTTAAGAATTACAATAGGTACAGATGAGCAGATGGATAAGCTTATAAGTGCTTTATCTGAGATTGTTGGTTAGAGGAGACTTTATGGCAGTACCATTTGAGAATAGAAACTTCCATAAGGAAATGCTAAAGCTTGCAGGACAGCTTCAAAAAGAAGGAAAAGTACCAAGATTATTATTACATAGCTGTTGTGCACCTTGCAGTAGTAACTGTATTGAAGTTCTATCGAAGTATTTTATGGTTACAGTATTTTATTATAATCCGAATATATCAAGTGATGAGGAATATAAGAAAAGAGTTGCAGAGCAGATAAGATTTATAAAAGAATTTGATACCCCTAACAAAGTTGAATTCATCGAGGGTGATTATGAACCGGATGTATTCTTTAAGGAAGTTAAGGGCCTTGAGAAAGAGCCAGAAGGCGGTAAGCGTTGTTTTAAATGTTATGAATTAAGATTAAGAAAGACAGCAGAACTTGCCAAGGCAGAGGCGTATGATTATTTTACAACAACTCTTACAATCAGCCCATTAAAGAACAGTGTAAAGCTTAATGAGACAGGCTTAAAGCTTCAGGAAGAATATGGTGTTAATTACCTGCTTTCGGATTTTAAGAAGCAGGAAGGTTATAAGAGGTCTATTGAGCTGTCAAAGGAATATGGATTATACAGACAGAATTACTGCGGCTGTGTATATTCAAGACAGCAGATATTAATGAGCAAATAAATATATGCACAGTCAGGTGGTGCCACAGTGGCAACACCTATAATTAGTGACGAAGGGTTATATATTTTGACACCGGTGTCATATTATAGTATGTTATCATTAACCAGACAGAGTATAATAAGGAGGAATAATTATGGCTAAGAAGAAATCAGGCATTGTTAAGGCAGCAGTAGGTATTGGTGCGGTAGTAGTTGCTGGTAAAGTTGCATACGAGAAGTATAAGACAACTAAGAGCCGTTATACAAAGGAAGAACAGGATAGTGCAGATCTTGAGGTCCGCAAATATAATGCAATATGTGAGAAGAAGGTTGTTGAAGTAGAAGACGAGGAATTTGTTGGCTGTGAGATAAAGTCAGTAGCTTCTAATACAACTCTTGACCTTGGTCTTGCTGTATTTGAAAAAGATGTATACATTAATTTTGAAAGTGTATGCAGTAATGTCACAATCATTCTTCCAGAGGGTGTTAATGTGGCGTGTGACATAGAAAAGAGAATAGCAGGTGTTCATAATCTTGTAGAAAATGTTGATGAAGAAGGAATTCATACAGTATATGTAATTGGAAAAGCAACATTAAGCAAGGTTGATATTATTCCTGTTAATTTTTATGTGGACGACGATGATGTAGAAGATATATTAGCAGAAGATGATTTTGATGAAGAAGAAGCATTTCCAGAGTCAGGAGATGTAGACGTAAAAGTTATTAACAAGAGCGAGAAAGAGGCTGTGTCAGAAGAAACAGTTAAGTCAGAAGACGGCTTTAAGCCTGCAGATAACGCTGATACTACTGAGGACAACACAGAAACTATTAATCTTGAAGAAGTTAAGTAGTCAGGATAAAGCGTATGAAGTTCAGGGATAAAATGATTGAATATTTTGATAATATTCCAGAAGGTACGGTTGTAGTTGCTAATGCAATGTATGAACAGGGATTTACCAGGATGAGCCACGATGCTTTTTTCAGGTCTATAGAAAGACTGTGCGAGGATGGTTACATTTTAAGAGCTGGAAAAGGAATGTATATTAAGACATCTGATGGTGATAAGAACATAGAAGAATTACTGCTTAATTATTTCTTTGGAGATAATAACGACAGTGGAATGTTTATAGGCTACAGGCTGTATAACAAGTATATGATATCATCTTACAAGGGCGATAAGATAGAGCTGTATTCAACTGTGATAAGAACAAGAACCTGTGAGCTTGGCAATATAATAGTTAAAAGACCAGAGGTTGATCTGGATTTTGAGAATTCCAAAGTGCTTGAGGCTTTGGAGATTTTGCAGAATTATCATAATATCGAGAATTTAGATAAGCTGAAGTTTGCAAGGTATGCCAAGCAGTTTGCAGGCAGCTATAATGATGAGGCGGCTGTAAATGTGCTTTTACATATGAAATATAAGAAAAGCACGATAGCTTTTATGAAGAAGATACTTGATATGTATAAGACACAGAATAGTTTACAGCAGTTTTTAAGCTACGCTTCAGATTATAAAATTCCGGCTGTCCAGAGGATAGCAAGATAAATGTATGAATAAAAATACAAAAAAACGCTTTACAACAGTAAAGCGTATGTATATAATAACGCTTGAACAATAATAAAAAAGCAGAGTAGGAATATGTGCGTTAAGTGCCATTTGGACAGGGAGTTGCCATTTGGACGAAAAGTTTTCTTGCGATACATAATCCGCATCCCGCTGCTACATACTACGGCGAATAACCTCCTATGTAGAGCGAAGATTACTGCAAAGGAGGTTTTTTTATGTCAATTTTATTAAGAAATTTTGCATTTTCTGCAAAAGAATTCAAGAGCATTAAGTCAATAGTTGCCGCGGCATTATTGATAGCTCTGCACACAGTATTAGCTGTGTTTGTATCAATTCAGGTAACACCAACACTTAGAATTTCAGTATCCTTTCTTGCCAACTGTGCAATAGGATATATGTTTGGTCCAGTTATGGGCTTTGTGTGTGGTGGACTTGGAGATTTGATTCAGTTTGTTATTAAGCCTACAGGTGCATATTTTCCTGGCTGGACAATAAGTGCGGCATTAGCTGGATTTATATATGGTCTGTTCTTTTATGGCTGTAATATGAAGGTAGCTGAAAAGTATGATGAACAGGGTCAGAAGAAAGGTATATTAAGGATTATAGACTTTAAGTTCCTTTTAAGATGTGCAGCGGCACTTACAATTGATACATTACTTGTAAATGTATTACTTGGAACTTACTGGTGCAGTATAATGTATGGAAAGGGCTTCGCATTTTACTTATCAATACGTTTTGCTAAGAATATGATACAGCTTCCAATTAACATTATACTGACATATTATGTATTAGGATTTATTAAATACATTAATAATAAAATTTATGAATAAAAATATGTTGATAAAAGAATATTAATGGACAGTACATCAGCACGGAAAGGAAGAAAGTTATGTCAAAGATAATGATAGCATCAGATATTCACGGTTCTGCATATTATTGCAGATTAATGTTAGACAGATTCAAGGAGGAGAACGCAGAAAGATTAGTTCTTCTTGGAGATATACTCTATCACGGACCAAGAAATGATCTTCCTAAAGAATATGCTCCCAAAGAAGTTATCGCAATGCTTAATCCCCTGCGCAATAAGATAATATGTGTAAGAGGTAATTGTGATACAGAGGTAGATCAGATGGTGCTTGATTTTAATGTGTTATGTGAACAGGCATATGTTAATTTTAATGGCCGTTCAATAGTATTAGCACACGGACACAAGCTTGATGAAAAGAATATTCCGGCGTTAAATGATGGCGATATCCTTTTATGCGGACATACACACGTTCCAAAGTGTGAAAAGAGAGATGGATATATATATATGAACCCAGGTTCAGTATCTATCCCTAAGGAGAACTCAGCTCACAGCTATATGATACTTGATGATAAGTTCTACTGGAAAGACCTTGATGGTAATGTATATATGGAACAGAAATATTAAACTATAACAGCCTTTTAATAATTCTTTATATATTTTTAATTGCTTTTGCAAAAGTATATGATAGAGTATTATTTGATGATAATTATTGAGAAATGTGAAAGGCTGGATTGTTTATGAATGGTTTCAAGGATAAATTTGCAAGATTTATGTATGGAAGATATGGCATGGATCAATTGTCAAGAAATTTATCTTTAATATGTCTTGTGTTACTGGTTATAACAATGTTTAGCAGAAGCAATGTATTATATGCCATAGCACTTGCAGGAATAATATATACATATTTTAGGGTATTTTCGCGTAATATATCTAAAAGAAGCAAAGAGAATGAGAAATACCTGTCTTTCCATTATAAAGTAGTGGGAAAGATTAACAGAATTAAATATATAATTAAAGACAATAAGACACATAAGATATTTAAGTGTCCAAGTTGTTCACAGAAGATAAGGGTGCCTAGAGGAAAAGGCAGGATAAGTATTAAATGTCCAAAGTGCAGAATAGAATTTATTAAGAAGACCTGATTTAAAGTGTAAAGACTTGAATCAGGTCTTTACTTATATTATGGTGAATATAATTAATGGAATATAGTGAAAGAATTGCCAGCGGCATTATTGTAGAAGAAAAATGGCAATTATTTATCTATTGTAATGCCGGACGATTTGAATATGAACCAGAAGCTTGAAAATATATTGAATGTATCTTTAGATGCCACAGAAGACGAATTAAGAAAAGCTGACAGCCTTAGTACAGGTTATAACTGGCGTGATAATACATGGGAGATAATAGTTAAATATTCAGGAAGTCTTGAGAGTATACGAAACAGATATAACGTATATATCAAAGAGCTTCTTAATTATTATGCAATTATAGTGGCTGATAAAGCTACAATAGAACTTATATCGCAGGAAGATGTCATAGATTATGTGGAAAAGCCTAAGAGTCTTTATTATCAGATAGAACGCACTAAGACAGCCGCATGTGTAGGAAGCGTGAGGGCGGATGGGAACATTTTATCAGGAAAAGGTGTTATTGTCGGAGTGATTGATACAGGGATAGATATATTTGATAATGCTTTCAGGAATTCTGATGGGACTACAAGAATACTTAACATATATGACCAGACGACAGGTGAGAAATACGATAAACAGTCGATTGATGAGTATATAAGGCTTAATGAGGATTTATCAGGCGGTACATTTTCTTATGATAATGCTCCAGGGGTTGATAACATAATGCATGGAACGGATGTTTCGTATATAGCGGCAGGCAGTTTGGGCGTTGCTTACGAGGCTGATATTATAGCAGTTAAAATGGGATATTCTATTAATAACCAGTTTCCAAGGACAACAAGCCTTATGGATGCAATTGATTATATTATAAGAAAAGCAATTGAATACAGAAAGCCTGTGGCAGTTAATATAAGTTATGGCTGTAATTATGGTGCACATAATGGTAATACGTTATTAGAGAGCTTTATTGATGATATATCCAAAAGCTACAGGTGTGTTATATGTGTAGGGAGTGGCAATGAAGCAGATAAAGCGATACATTTTGGGGGGATTATTAATACCGGACAGGTACAGACAGCGTATCTTAGTGTTGGTGAATATCAGAGTGCCATAGATATCCAGATATGGAAGAATTACTGGGATACAATTGATGTAATGTTAATCAATCCGCGTGGCGAACAGATTGGAATAATAACTGAGGGGAGAATTAACAGGTATGAAACATACAATACTGAGATTATAACATTGCTTGGTGAACCATCTCCATATAATATATATCAGGAAATATATATTAATCTTATTCCAAAGACTGATTATATATTATCAGGTATATGGCAGATAGTGTTGATGGCAGGAAGTATAAGGGCAGGTGAATATAATATATGGCTTCCGTCAAGTCAGGCACTTGGTTATGCAACAGCATTTAATAATCCTACAGCTGATGGGACGATTACAATACCTGCAACGGCAAGAAACTGTATAGCAGTTGGGGCGTATAATGCATACACGAATTCTTATGCAGCATTTTCGGGACGGGGATTTGATAATAGCATAAGAAATGTTAATGCAGGAGTTAAGCCGGATATCACAGCACCAGGTGTCGATATAAGCATTGCAAGGCAGAGGGGGAATGATATTACATATAGAAATGTTACAGGCACATCTTATGCAGTTCCGGTTGTTACAGGTGCGGCGGCACTTCTTATGCAGTGGGGAATAGTTATGGGCAATGACAGGTTTATGTATGGCGAGAAATTAAAGGCAGCTCTTATTGATGGTTCTAAGCCAGTAGGACTTGTTGGGATTACACGAAACGATAATCAGCCAGACCCGCGTACAGGCTGGGGAGCGGTGTGTCTTAAGAATACGCTTAATAAAATTTTATAAATCATCTTGAAATTCATACAAACATTGTGGTATAGTATGTTTATAGAATGAGAAATATAATAAGTCCATTATACTTAAGACTGTTATATTTAAGAATGGAGGATTTAGATGAAGATATCAACAAAAGGCAGATATGCATTAAGGGTTATGATAGATTTAGCAGAACACGATAATGGCGAATATATAACACTTATGGATATAGCTGAAAGACAAGGAATTTCAGAGAAATATTTAGAATCAATTGTTTCTTTATTAAGCAAGAATGATTTTCTTATATCATTAAGAGGAAAGGGTGGTGGATATAAGCTTTCAAGGCGTCCAGAGGAATACACAGTATTAAGCGTATTACAGTGTACAGAAGGTTCTTTAGCACCTGTTGCCTGTCTTGAGAGCAAGCCTAATAAGTGTCCTAAGCTTGAAGAGTGCAAGACAATTACTATGTGGGAGAATTTTGAGAAGACAATCAATGATTACTTTAACAAGATAACAATAGCAGACCTTATTAATTCTGGTAATGGAATTGATAACTATGTTATTTAATATATATGCCAGAATGTCACTTGAGTGCCAGTCTGGCATATTTTATGTAATAGCAGGCTTTATCTGTTATAGATAATAAATGTCTTGAGGTATTTATTATCTTTCGGACATGGCTTATCTATGGGGAAAAAAAGCCACCAGCACCGCCGCAGGCACAGCATATGCCAATACATTTTGCAGCAGAAGCAATATCAAAGCCAGAACCCTGATTAATGGCAACAGAGATAACACATAAAATGCAGAAGTATATAATACCATAGAGTATTCCCCATATAAGACGGTTGCATTTTCTTATGTGTCCTAATATAAGTCCACCGGCAAATGTGCTGATACCATAGGCGGCAGTAATACATATGCTTATTATGTTATTGCTAAGTGACATTTTATACATACATATAGATATAATTATCAGTAAAGCAATTGTTATAATATAACCAGCTATTAAGGTCTTTAGTATTCCAATTAATTTGTTCATACAGCATTTCCAATCTATATATATTCTTTACAAGCTTATGTCCATATATTTGATAATATTCATTCAACTTGACATCTGTATTATTAATACTGTAATATATTAAAATATAACACACAAATTAAAGTGTTGTATATAAATATTATTTTATAAAAAGAATGGAGGAATAATTCCTTGGATACGGACAGTTATATTCAACTTATAACTATTATTATTTTATTATTTCTTTCGGCATTTTTCTCGTCAGCTGAGACATCATTTATGACTGTAAGCAAGATGAAAATTCGTTCGCTTATGGATGAGGGCAACAAACGTGCAGCTTTAGTTGCTAAGATTATAGATGATTCTGGAAAGTTGCTAAGTGCCGTACTTATAGGTAATAACATTGTTAATATTTCCTGCTCAGCACTTGTTACTACATTTACAATAAAGGTATGGGGAAGCTATGCTACAGGAATAGCAACTGGTGTTCTTACACTTTTCGTTCTTTTATTCGGAGAAATAACCCCAAAGAATCTTGCTACATATTATTCTGTTAAGCTTACATTATTATATGCACCAATTATATATGGTCTTATGGTTATATTGACACCAGTGATATTTATAGTTGACCATCTTGCTGGCGGAGTATTAAGAATATTTGGTATTAAATCTAATGATAAGAATTCAACTATTACTGAGGAAGAACTTCGTACAATAGTAAAGGTAAGCCATGAAGAAGGAATTATCGAGAAAGATGAAAGACAGATTATTGATAACCTGTTTGACTTTGGAGATACAAGCGTTAAAGACGTTATGATTCCAAGAATTGATATGACAGTTGCAGATGTTAATTCATCTTATGAAGATATAATTACATTATTTAAAAGTACAATGTATACAAGAATACCGATATACGAGAATGATTCAGATAATGTAATCGGTATACTTAATATTAAAGATTTGATAGTCGGTGATAAAAAAGACGAAACCTTTAATATAAGAGATATAATGAGAAAACCATTTTTTACATACGAACATAAGAATACATCTGAGCTGTTTAAAGAAATGCAGCTTAACAGATACAGTATTGCAATTGTTCTTGATGAATACGGACAGATAGCTGGTATGATAACAACTGAGGATTTGCTTGAGGAAATTGTTGGTGAAATCAGAGATGAGTATGATACAGATGAGAAAGACGATATGACTAAGATAAGGGATAATACATATCGAATTAATGCATCGTGCAAGCTTGATGACATTAATAGTGAGCTTGGAACTAAGTTGTACTCACAGGATAATGACTCGCTTGGTGGATTTATATCAGAAAAGCTTGACAGAATACCTAAAGCCGGGGATAAGCTGACAATTGATAATGTATGGCTGTTTGTTGAACGTTCTTCGGTAAACAGGGCAGAGTCAGTTATATTAAAGATACAGCCGGATAATAAAGACACTAATGACAGATAATATAATGAACACCAAAGTGTTAATCTTAAAAGCTCTTTGTGGAACTTTATATGCACTGAAAGGCTGCACAAGAATTGCTGGATATTATAACAAAGTCAGAAAATATCATATCAGAGGCTTAGTACACTGATATGAATATAATTAATATACTTATAGAAGAATGTGATTAAGTAAATGCTTAGTCACATTTTTTGTTGTATATTTTTATTTCATATTTTGTTGTGTATTCAAGCATTATATAAAAAACGATGCAACATTTTATTTCAAAATGTTGCATC